>NZ_QEYV01000033.1:0-126532 GCF_003992815.1 Xanthomonas sp. DAR33341
TCGTAGACCTTGAACGCGAGCGGGTTGTCCGAATCGCGGCCTTCGAAACCGATCTTGCCGATGCCGGGGAAATATTCTTTCGCGCCGATGTACACGGTGTTGCTCATGGGGTGAAGCTCCTGCGTTAAGGGGAGGGGAACAGTGGAAGGCGTCGCCACCGAGCGCCTGCAGCCACGCACTGCGGCGCGCGCGCAACCAGCACAGGCGGCATGCTTGCGCGCAGTACCGCACGCGCGCGACGGAAAATGTTAGCGCTACCACAATTGCGGCCGAAAAAAGCCACGCCATGGAGCGAAGCTGGAGATGCCATGCCTATCCGGGGGAACACTGTCCTTGCGACTTTACCCAGCCCGGCGCGGAAAGGCTTGCTGCGCTGCGAGATACGAACTGGTCTGTGGTCGCCGGATGGGGGGATGCCGGTGATGCGCCTGGCGTGCTGCCCTCTCCCGCCCTTCGGGCACCCCCTCCCGCGTGCGGAGAGGGAACTGCGTGGAGCAGGGCGCGCGCTTCCCGCAACGGGGGCTTGTTCCCTTCTCCCGTTCACGGGGAAGGTGTCCGAAGGGCGGATGGGCGAGGGGCCGCGCCGTCACACCGCACGCCCCTCATCGCACCGGCCACGGCAGCTACAATGGCCGGCTTATGACCGCTGTCCTGCCGCTGCCGCAACCCCTGGCCGACCCCGCGCCGCGCGACCCGCGTCAGCGGTTGCAGCGCGAACAGCTGCGCCTGGGCAAGCGCCTGCAGCGCCAGGTAGGCCAGGCGATCGCCGACTTCGGCATGATCGCGCCCGGCGACAAGATCATGGTCTGCCTGTCCGGCGGCAAGGACAGCTACACCTTGCTGGACATGCTGCTGCGGTTGCAGCGCAAGGCGCCGGTGCCGTTCAGCCTGGTGGCGGTCAATCTGGACCAGAAACAGCCCGACTTTCCCGCCCATGTGCTGCCGGCCTACCTACGCGGGCTGGGTGTGCCGTTCGATATCGTCGAGCAGGACACCTATTCGGTGGTCAGCCGGGTGATTCCGGCCGGCAAGACGATGTGTTCGCTGTGTTCGCGGCTGCGGCGCGGCGCGCTGTATGCCTATGCCCAGACGCATGGCGTGACCAAGATCGCGCTCGGCCACCATCGCGACGACATCGTGGCCACCTTCTTCATGAACCTGTTTCACCACGCGCGGCTGGCGGCGATGGCGCCCAAGCTGCGCAGCGACGACGGCGCGCATGTGGTGATCCGCCCGCTGGCCTACGTGCGCGAGGCCGACATCGCGGCGTACGCGCAGGCGCGGCAGTTTCCGATCATTCCGTGCAATTTGTGCGGCAGCCAGGAAAACCTGCAGCGCCAGCAGGTCGGCAAGCTGCTGCAGCAATGGGACCGCGAGTCCCCCGGGCGCGTGGAACAGATTGCACGCGCCTTGGGCGATGTTCGCCCGGAGCAATTGGCCGACCGCACGTTGTTCGATTTCCTGGCGCTGGGCCGCAGCGGCGATGCGCCGAGCGGTCTTGATCCCGATCCCCGCGCGTGGCTGTCCGCCGGCCACGCCACACACGACAGCGACTGACGCGGCCGATCCGGACGCCGGCAGTCTTTCCACCCTCCACATCTTTCTTTATTCGGTCCAACGCATGTTCTTTCGCAATCTCACCCTGTTCCGTTTTCCCGCCACCCTGGATTTTTCGCAGATCGACACCTTGCTGCCGCCCGTGCAGCTCAAGCCGGTCGGCCCGCTGGAAATGAGTTCGCGCGGCTTCATCTCCCCGTTCGGCCGCGACGAGCAGGAAGTGCTCTCGCACCGTCTGGAAGATTTTCTGTGGCTCACCGTCGGCGGCGAGGACAAGATACTGCCCGGCGCGGTGGTCAACGACTTGCTCGAGCGCAAGGTGGCCGAGATCGAGGAAAAGGAAGGCCGCCGCCCCGGCGGCAAGGCACGCAAGCGCCTCAAGGACGACCTGATCCATGAGCTGCTGCCGCGCGCCTTCGTCAAGAGCTCGCGCACCGACGCCATCCTGGACCTGCAGCACGGCTACATCGCGGTCAACAGCTCCAGCCGCAAGAGCGGCGAGAACGTGATGAGCGAGATCCGCGGCGCGCTGGGCAGCTTTCCCGCGCTGCCGCTCAATGCCGAAGTGGCCCCGCGCGCCATCCTCACCGGCTGGATCGCCGGCGAACCCTTGCCCGAAGGCCTCAGCCTGGGCGAAGAGTGCGAGATGAAGGACCCGATCGAAGGCGGCGCGGTGGTCAAGTGCCAGCACCAGGAATTGCGCGGCGACGAGATCGACAAGCACCTGGAGGCCGGCAAGCAGGTCACCAAGCTGGCGCTGGTGCTGGACGACAATCTCTCGTTCGTGCTCGGCGACGATCTGGTCATCCGCAAGCTCAAGTTCCTCGACGGCGCCCTGGATCAGCTCGAACACAGCGAAGACGACGGCGCACGCGCCGAACTCGACGCACGCTTTGCGTTGATGAGCGCCGAGATCCGCCGCTTGTTCCTGTTGCTGGAAACCGCATTGAAGTTGAGCAAGGCCGAGTAACCGGAAGGTCGAACGGTGGCGGCGTTGAGGCGCGATTCGAGGCGTGAATCGAACGCTCCCGGTGCGTCGAGGACGCGGCGCCCTCACCGCTTGCGGGACACGCCGTGAATCCAGCCGTGGAGGCTCGGCGGCGGCATCCATGCCGCCACACGGTCCCGCAGGCGGTGAGCACACCGCACCAGCGCGTGCTTGCGTTGCTTTCGTGAAGGACAGACGTGCGATGTGTACTGCGACGGTGGCGGAGAAGAGCCCGACAGCACGCCGCAGATCAGCTGCTCTACAACCGATCCATCGGTTGTCCAATCGCTTCCAGAGACGACACCGATCACGGTCTGGCAGTCATCGAGTGCGGCAATCAACGCGTCTCACCGCCTGACACATCGCGGCGGTATCCTGTGCGCATGTTCAAGCCCGTCCGCCGCCTGATTGCATCGCCCTCGCAGGTTGTCGAACGCGACTGCGTGCGCGTGCAGCTGGACGGCCGCGACATCGCGGTACTGCGCGTGCGCGACCCGCGCGCGCGACGCATCAAACTGAGCGTAGACGAGCGCGGCGCACGGCTGACCTTGCCGCTGCGCGCGAGCCTGATTTCCGGCGAACGGTTTCTGCATGCGCATCTGGACTGGCTGACCACACAGCTGTCGCGGTATCAGCAGGTCGATGCGTTTCCTGCACTTGAGCGTGGCGTGCCCGGGCAGCTGCCGTTGCGCGGTGCGTTGCTGCCGTTGAGCTGGCACGAAGGGCGCTATGCACGCATCGATATCACCGACGACGGGGCGCAGTTCCACGTGCCGACCCGCCTGGGCGATGCAGGCCTGCGCCGCACGCTGAAGGAATTCTACGAAGCGCAGGCGCGCGCCGATGTCGGCCGTTGGTTGCCCACTTATCTGCCCGGCCTGCCGCGCGCCCCGGCGCGGGTGCGGCTGAAGATGATGTCCTCGCAGTGGGGCTCGCTGGCACCGGATGGCTCGATGGCGCTGGACCTGGCGCTGGTACTCGGCCGCCCGTCCGCGTTCGAATACGTGCTGGTGCACGAGCTCTGCCACCTGGTGCAGGCCAACCACTCGCCCGCGTTCTGGGCCGAAGTGGAGCAGCGTTTTCCCAGCTGGCGCGAGGAGCGCAGTTACTTCCACGAACACGGCCGCCAGCTCAAGGCGCAGCTGCGTCGGTTGCTGCACGCGCAGTGACGCAGGCGTAGCGCGCAAGGCTGCGGTGAGGCCCCGTTCGCGGCAGTGGTACGGGTGCGGCAACAGCAACAGGCGATCGGTGCGGCCAGCACCAGCGAGTGGTCAGAGCTGCAGCGAAGAGGCCGCTAGCGCCACGCGTAGGAGGCAGCCCGGGCAAGTTGCCGGCAGGCCAGCGGCGACAGCCAGGCAACGCGTTTTGACAGGGCGTGTTCTGCAGCCGCAGCGCCCGCGTCCAGGGTGCGCGCCCGCATCCAGTGGTCGGCGCAACACGCCGCTGCCCACGCCTGGTCCAACAGGACCCGATCGCCTGCATCCAGGTGGTCGGCGGCGCGCACCGCCTGGATGAAGGTCCACGGCGCATGCCACCGATCGAAGGATTCAAGTACGCCCACGACACGGGCGGCATCTGCCGTGGATCTAGTTCACCTGCGCGATTCGCATCTGCGCATCACGCGTGACGCAAACCATCCAAAAAGGCGTTGATCACCGCCGCGACCGCTTCCGGTGCTTCCATATGCACGTGGTGGGTGCCGGGCAGCAGCTGCAGGCGCGCATCGCGCATCATCGCCACGCGGTGGTCGCGCAATGCGTCCGGGAAATACGGCTGTGCGGGCGTGGCGAAGATCGTCTGGGCGGGGCAGGCGATGGAGGCCAGCAGCACGTCGATCTGCGCTTCGGTCATGCGGATGGCGGTGGGCAGGGTCAGGCGCGGATCGCTGCACCAGCTGTAGCCACCTTCCACCACGCGTACGCCGCGTTCGACCAGCAGCCGTGCAGCCGGTTCGGTGAGTTGGTTGGCCATCATGCGCGCGCGTACCGGCATTTCCATCGACGCAAACACCCGCAGCGGCCGCTGCGCTAGCGTGCGTGCCGACGCGACTGCATCGCGCAGGCGTGTGGCGGTGTTTTCCACGGGCTCGGCCAGCGCGCCCAGCGCCTCGATGGCGATCAAGGCCTCCACGCGCTCGGGCGCGGCGGCGGCCAGCAGGCTGGCAATGCCGCCGCCCATCGAGTGGCCGAGCAGGGTGAAGCGCTCCCAGCCCAGGGCATCGGCGACCTGCAACAACAGGGCGATCGCGCTGCTGAGCGTGTATTCGGCGCCTGTCGGCAGCCAGGCGCTGTGGCCGTGGCCGGGCAGATCCAGCAGCACCAGGTCCAGCTCCTGCGCGTGCAGATGCGCGCTCAGTGGCACGAAGCTGGCCGCGTTATCCAGCCAGCCATGCAAGGCCAGCACCCGGCGCGGGCCGCGATCTTGGTTGCGCAATCCGGTGACCCGGCCGATGGCCAGGTCGCATGCAAACGGCTCCAACTTCACGCGCGGCGCGCCACGGCGGCCAGCGCGTGCGCATGCGCATCGCTGGCGTTGAGGCAGGGGATGTAGCTGAGGGTGGCGCCACGTTCGGCCAGCGTTTCGGAAAAGCCCAGCGCTACTTCTTCCAGCGTTTCCAGACAGTCGGTGGCAAAGCCGGGGCAGACCAGGTCGAAACTGCGCACGCCGCCTTCAGCCAGTTTCCACAGCGTGGGTTCGGCGTACGGCTGCAGCCAGCGCTCGGCGCCGAAGCGCGACTGGTAGCCCATCTGCCACTCGTCCGCGCCCAGCCCCAGCGCTGCCACAATCGCCTGCGCGCTGCGTTCGCACTGCTGCGGATACGGGTCGCCGGCATTGGCCACGCGCTGCGGCAGGCCGTGGAAGGAGAACATCAACTTTTCGCTGCGCCCATGCACCTGCCAGTGCGCGCGGATCGACTCGGCGATCGCGGCCACCCAGCCGGTGTCCTCGCAGTAGTCCTGGATCACCTCCACCGCAATCTCCGGCGCGCTGGTGCGCCATGCATCCACCACGTCCTGGATCGAGGCGGTAGTGGTGGTCGAGTACTGCGGATACAGCGGCAGCACCACGATGCGCTTGATGCCGCGTGCGCGCAGCCGGTCCAGCGTCTTGCGCAACGCCGGCTCGCCGTAGCGCATGGCCCATTCCACATGCCAGTCGGGCATGACCGCTTGCAGGCCGCCGGCTAGGCGGCGCGTGTAGACCGCCAGCGGCGAGCCCTCCGGCAACCACACCTTGGCGTATTTTTCGGCCGATTTCGGCCCGCGGATCGGCAGGATCACCCCGTACAGCAGCGGCTTCCAGAACAACGGCGGAATCGCGACCACGCGGCGGTCGCTCAGGAACTCGGCCAGGTAGCGGCGCACGGCCGGGGCGGTCGGCGATTCGGGGGTGCCCAGGTTGACGACCAGCAGGGCGGTATCGGGTGTCGTGTTCATGCGCACCATTCTGGCAGAGCCGGGCACCGCTGCCGACAACAGCGCAACGATCGCTGCGATCGGCCGTCTCTTCCATGCCGGTTGCGCTCACCACCGATTCATTGCGCCGGCACTACCGTCGCGGCATTGCTATCTTTAACGGATTCTTCCTTGGAGCTTGTCATGCCTCGTTTGTCGCGCCTGGCCCTGTTGTTGTCGCTGACGTTGGCCGCCGGCCATGCCGTCGCCGGCCCGGAAGAAGACCAGCGCGCACGAAATGCGGTGCGTGTGCTGACCGAGATCATGAAGATCCCCGAGCAGGCCATTCCGGACAAACTGCTCGACGAGGCGCGCGCCATCGTGGTCATTCCCGACACGCTGAAGGCCGGCCTGGTGATCGGCGGCCGTCGCGGCCATGGACTGATGTCGATGAAGAATGCCGATGGCAGCTGGTCGCAACCGGTGTTCGTCAAGCTGACCGGCGGCAGCATCGGCTTCCAGGCCGGCGTGCAGTCGTCCGACGTGGTGCTGGTGTTCCGCAACGACCGCAGCCTGGACAACATCGTCAACGGCAAGTTCACCCTTGGCGCCGATGCCGGCGTGGCCGCAGGCCCGGTCGGGCGCAACGCCGCTGCGGCTACCGATGGTCAGCTCAAGGCCGAAATCTGGTCATGGTCGCGTGCCCGTGGCCTGTTCGCCGGGGTTGCGCTGGACGGTGCGGTCCTGCAGATCGACGATGCCGCCGACCTCAATGCCTATGGCGGTGGCGCGACCCCGCGCATGATTTTCGAAGGCCGCACCAGCGAACGCCCGTCCACCGATGTGATCGCCTTCCGCGACCGGCTGGAAGAGGCCACCTACACCGCGCGCGCCAATCGCGGCACCGATGCCGCCGCCGATGACGCGCCGCCGGCACCGCGTCCGCAAACCCCGCCGCCGGCGCAGGCACAGCAACCGGCCACTGTGCCTCCGGCCAACGAAGCCAGCACCGTGCCGATGCAGCCCAGCGCCATGCCGCCGGCCCAGCAAGGTTTCCAGCCGGTATCGGAGGGCGAAATCCGCACCGAATCCCTAGACGGCAACCGCTAACGCACTGTCATCCCCCTGCGCGGTGCGCTGGGGTATCCTGCGTCTTCCTTCTTTTCAGCAAGCGAGCAGATCATGGGCGGTTTCAGCATTTGGCACTGGCTGATCGTGCTGGTGATCGTGTTGCTGGTGTTCGGTACCAAGCGGCTCACCAGCGGTGCCAAGGATCTCGGCAGCGCGGTCAAGGAATTCAAGAAAGGCATGCACGACGACGACAAGCCGGCCGGCAAGCTCGGCGACGACTCCCGCACTGCCGAGCAGGCGCGTGAGGCGCAGGCCGAACGCGACCGCGACGCGCGCTGATCCGGAGCGGCGTCGGTGTTTGACATAGGTGTTGGCGAACTGACGCTCATTGCGGTCGTCGCCCTGGTGGTGCTCGGCCCCGAGCGTTTGCCCAAGGCGGCCCGATTTGCCGGATTGTGGGTGCGCCGTGCGCGCATGCAGTGGGACTCGGTCAAGCAGGAACTCGAACGCGAACTTGAGGCCGAAGAGCTCAAGCGCAGCCTGCAGGACGTGCAAGCCTCGCTGCGCGAGGCCGAAGACCAGCTGCGCAACAAGCAACAGCAAGTCGAGCAGGGTGCCCGCGCGCTGCACGACGACGTCAGCCGCGATATCGACATCCGCGCCAGCGCCACGCCGGTGGCAACGCCGCTGGAACTGGCGCATGCGGATTGGTCTGCCCTCCCCGATGTCGATACGGCAGCAGGCGCAACCGATGCGGCTGGAGCTGCACACACCGCGCCGGTCATTGCGCAAGCTCAACCCATTGCGCCAGCGCCGCATCAAACCCTGGTTCCGGCTCCCCACGACGCGATAGTGCCGGCGCCGCACGCCGCGCATCTGGCCAGCGCGCCTGAGCCGGTCGCCGTCGTGCCAGTCGATGCGGGCACACCGGCTGCGTCGATGCCGAGCGCGCCAGCCAAGATCCAGGAGAAACAGCCGTGAGCCTGTTCGACGACGCACAGGCCGAAAGCAGTCTGATCGAGCATCTGGTCGAATTACGCGCCCGCCTGGTCCGCGGGCTGATCGGGCTGGGTGTGGTGTTGCTGGCCCTACTGCCGTTTTCGCGGGCGATCTATTCATGGCTGGCCGCACCGCTGATCTCGCAACTGCCGCTGGGGCAGACGATGATCGCGATGAACCCGGCCGGAGCATTTTTCGCCCCGCTCAAGCTGACCTTCTTCGTAGCGGTGTTCTTCAGCGTGCCGTGGCTGCTGTATCAGGCCTGGGCGTTCGTGGCGCCGGGGCTGTACCAGCGCGAAAAGAAGCTGGCATTCCCGCTGCTGGCGTCGGCGGTGGCGCTGTTCTATATCGGCTGCGCGTTCGCCTATTTCCTGGTGTTGCCGGCGGTGTTCCACTTCCTGACCACGTTCAAGCCGGACGTGATCGCCATTACCCCGGACGCCAATTCGTACCTGGATTTCGTGCTGGCCATTTTCTTCGCCTTCGGCGCGAGTTTCGAACTGCCGGTGGCCTTGGTGATCCTGGTGCTGCTGGGCTGGGTCAG
This sequence comes from Xanthomonas sp. DAR33341, assembly GCF_003992815.1. Classification (NCBI taxonomy): domain Bacteria; kingdom Pseudomonadati; phylum Pseudomonadota; class Gammaproteobacteria; order Lysobacterales; family Lysobacteraceae; genus Xanthomonas; species Xanthomonas sp. DAR33341. The sequence goes on from NZ_QEYV01000033.1 coordinate 8,555, forward strand.
CCCCAAGCAGCTCAGCGAAGGCCGGGGCTACGCCATCGTCGGCATCTTCATCCTGGCCGCCGTGCTGACCCCGCCAGACGTCGTATCGCAGCTGATGCTGGCCATCCCCATGTGCCTGCTCTACGAGCTGGGCATCATGGCCTCGCGTGCTGTGGCACCGAAGCCCGCTTAGTGCCGTCGCTGCACCGAGGCGCGCGCCGCAGTGATCGAACTGGCCGATCAGGGCATCGAAGCGGCGCCGTCGCATGCAGGTGGGCGGTTCGGTCGTCTTCGGGCACGCCAGGTCGCTGCGCGGTATCGCCCCGGATGCCATCGTCCATGTAGGAGCGCACCCGGGCGCGACGAAGCCTACGTCGAGAAGCCCCGGTCGCGCCCAGGTGCGTTCCTACGGCTGCGCGACCTCAAGCAACAAACACATCCGGCCGCGATGGCGGGGCTGGCTGGGCGACGGTGCCGTCGTGGGTGAACATCTGCTTCCATGCCGCATACACCGAGCCGGCGAACACCGGCATGAGCACCGCCATCAGCAGCAGCTGGGCCAGCCACATCGCCACGGTCTGGCCGGCGATCAGGCCGACGATCAGCGCCACGATCATCACCGCGAAATAGATGGCGAAGATGGCGATGAAGGCCAGCACGAAGAACACCAGCATCGCCGGCAGGTTGTGCAGGCTGGCGCGCAGGCTTTCGCGCAGCGCGTGACCGCCGGTGCTGCGGTCGAACATGACCTGCGGCGGCATCACGAACAGCGCCAGCGTCATCGCGGCGAAGGTGGCGATGGTCAGCAGCAGCCACAGCAGGATGCGCCCGGCTGGCAGGCTGGCGGCCAGTTGCTCGATCTGCACCGGATCCGGCTGCGCGCCGGACTGGCTGATCTGGTTGATCTTGACCATCACCTCGGACAACTGCTGCAGCCCGCTGGCGCCGATCATCGCCAGCAGCAGCACGCCCAGCAGCAGGCCGGCAATCAGCTGCGGCAGCAGCGACACCAGCAGATGCGGCGCGCGACCGTCCTGCAGGCCATGCAGCAAATGCGACGGTTTGGCGATGCGGCCTTCGTCCACTTCGCGGATGGCCCACAGCAGGCCGCCCATGAACAACGGGCCGGCCAGCACCAGCAGGAATTGCAGAGCCGGGCCCAACAGCGGCACCAGGACAGATAGCGACACCACCAACGAGGCGGCCACGCTCCAGATCACCCCCAGCGAGCCAAGCGCCAGCGGCGCCCGCTTCAACAGCGAGAAACCGGTCAACAGCCACTCTGCGCCGGCAGATGCCGGCACCTTACGAATTTCGCTCATTCCCATTCCGGATCGATACGCGCGCCGGACCATCCGGCGTCAGGCGATTATCGCTGCTTTTAGGTGTGCGCGGCGGGACGAGCGCTCATTGTCTGCAGCCGGCGTGCGTGATGCACGAAGCGGCGCAACAGCTTGCGGGCGATGGGGGCGGCGGTGACCTCGCGGGCGACCGTGCGGGCGCAACGTCCGTGGCGGGCGATGCAGTCGGCACGCGCCTGCACATAGCCGCGCATGTGGTGGGTGGCGAATTCGGGGTGGAACTGGACGCCCCAGGTGGCCCGGCCCCAACGGAAGGCATGGCAGCGGTCCTGCCGGGAGTGCGCCAGCACGACGGCGCCGTCCGGGGCACGCACGACCGTCTGCAGATGGGTGGCATGGGCCGGGAACTGCGGCGGAAGCCCTGCGAATAAAGGATCCTGCTCGGCCGGCGGGTGCAGCTCCAGCGCGATGGTGCCGGATTCGCGCCCGGCCGGGTTGTAGTCGACCTCGCCGCCTAGCGCGTGCGCCAGCAACTGGTGCCCGTAGCAGATGCCCAGCAGCGGCATGCCTTGATGGGCGGCATGGCGCAGCCATTCGGCACTGCGTTCGCTCCAGTCGGCGCGGTCGGTGACGAAGGCCGCCGAACCGCTGACGATGATGCCGGCAAAGTCGGCCGGGTCGGGCAGCGCGTCGCCATTGGCGACGTCGATGGCCACCGTTTCCTGCTCGGCCAGCCCGGCCGCCACGCGGATCCAGTGCGGAAAACGGCCGTATCGCTTCATCTCCGGCACGGGCTGCCCGGTTTCGATGATCAGGAACGGCAAAACGGACATGCGCGAAGATCCGGACACAACAGATGCCCCCGATTGTAGGCGGCAGCGACGCGTTTTTTTCAAGCGCCACTCCAAGACGCGCGCTGCGGGTCATTGCCGAATGACATGTCCTGATGCCCTCGCAGCGAGATGCGGATGATGGTAGCGGTGGTTGCCGACTGGTGCATGTCCTGGATATCGGCAGACAAACGCACGGCTGCAATGACAGTGCCTTTGCGCCGTCGCGGTGGTCAGGTCGAGGCAAGGTTCGGCGGGGTTGCTGTGGAAAAACATCGAATCGTGCATAACCATCCGAACACTGTGCTTGGAGGCTGCGGAGCATGTCGTCGTGCCGGCGTGCTGCATCCCACGCGTTCAATTCATGCAATGTATTAGGGCCATGGGCCCAACGCGCAGCGGCGTCGCACACGTCGTCGGCGCTTCGTGTTGACGAAGTCGCTCGCGCGCGGATTGGCTAAATTTCGCACATGAAAACCCATGCTACCCATCCAAATGCGTTCCGCACAAACTCGCCTTACGTTCATGAGGACAAGCCCGGGCTAGCGGAGGATCAGGCAGCAGCCAGCAGCAGCGGCACGCAGCAACCGCTTGGACGGCCGCCTAGAAAACGGCAGAGGATGGAGTCGGATGACCCAGGGGCCTCGACGCGCGACAGGCAGCCCTTTACGGCAAACGCCTTGAAGAAAGACGAAATCGATGCCAGCGAAGGCGCATGGGACAGGCGCGTTCGGCCGTGGCAGCCGGCTGCCGTCAAAAACGAGCGCATCAGAACCGAGCGGTATCCGGACAGGGTCACCGCTGACGTCGGCGCGTCGTCAGCGCATCATCGGCCACAACGATCGTCGCAGCAGCATGGTGTGGAGGCAAGCGCATCTCTTCGACCGCGCGAACAACCGTCCGAATGGTCCGCCAGAAAGCGACCACGTGAAGAGCAGGCGCCCTCTCGGCAGTCAAAGCGGCCATTCCATGGCATGGAGCTGACGACCGACGACCTGCGCAGGGCCGAACATCAGCTGGACAGTGCGGAAAAAAAACGGCTACAGGCACAGCGACAGCAACAGCAGCGACAGTTGAGCGAGCCCCACGGAATCGCTCGCAACCACAATGCGGGCCTGTGCGTGTCGATGGCATATGACAACGAGCTGGCGCATCGCATGCGTGAGGGGATGGCGTTGCCATTCCTGGAAGAGAGCGTCAACGCGCAAGTCAACGCGCAGCGGCTGGACAAGTACCTTCAGCTGATTGCCACTGCACGGCGCGCCAGGGCAGGCGTGACGCCCCGCGATCTGGATCGTTGCACCGAGCTCGCGGCGCAGTATCTCTCCGGGACCGGATGGTTCGAAGGGGCATCGCTGGCGCAGCTGGCGCACGTGGGCAACAAGCTGAGCAAGCACCCGAACCAGCCCGCATGCATGGAGGCAATCGCGTGGATCGCCGGACAGCTCGATCAGGCCGATGATCTGGTTGGGCTGAGTGGCTACCTGTCGGTGCTTCTCCTGAACGCCTTGGCAAAGAATATCGACAGCGGCCGGTGTGAACGGGCGGTGGCGCGTTTGGCGCGTCACCTGGCACGTGATGACCGTGCCTGGCAGTCTTTGACCGCGTTGGACATTAGCTTGGCACTCAATACCTTCAGCAAGCGGTTCGACAATCCGGATTGCCAGGCCACGGCGCACCGGCTCGCCGCGCGTGTCGCCAGCGACAAGCGCCTGCGTCATGCGATGGATGCGCAGAACGTGGCGAACACGCTCAATGCGCTAAGCAAATGGCCCGACGACGCGGTCTGTGGGGAGGCTGCCAGCGCGCTGGCCGAGCGGCTGACCGACGATCCTGGACTGCGCAAGGACCTCAAGCTGCAAGAAGTGGGCAGTGTGCTCAATGCCCTGAGCAAATGGTCCGACAACACGGACTGTGCGGCCGCTGTCAGTGCGCTGGCCGAGCGGCTGGCCGATGAGAGCAAATTGCGCAAGTCCCTGGACGGACAAGGCGTGGCCAATGTACTCAATGCCCTGAGCAAATGGCCCCACACAGAGGTCTGTGCGAAAGTCGCCAGCGCGCTGGCCGATCGGCTGGCGGACGAGAGTAGGATGCGTCACGACCTTCTCCCGCGAGAAGTGGCCAATACGCTCAACGCCCTGAGCAAATGGCCCGACACCCCGGACTGTAAGAATGCCGCCAACGCGCTGGCCGCACGGCTGGCCGCCGAGAGCAGATTGCGCGACGGCCTTGAAGCGCAAGGCGTGGCCAATACGCTCAACGCCCTGAGCAAATGGCTCGACAACACGGCCTGTGCGGCCGCCGCCAGCGCGCTGGCCGCACGGTTGGCCGCCGAGAGCAGATTGCGCAACGACCTCAAGCCCAAACACGTGGGCAATGCGCTCAATGCCCTGAGCAAATGGCCCGACAACACGTTGTGTGCGACCGCTGTCAGTGCGCTGGCCGGGCGGCTGGCCGCCGATCCCGGGTTGCGCAAGGACCTGGAACACATCGACGTGGCCCAAGCGCTCAATGCGCTGAGCAAATGGCCCGACAACGCGTCGTGTGCGACCGCTGTCATTGCGCTGGCCGGGCGGCTGGCCGCCGAGAGCAGATTGCGCAACGGCCTCATTGCGCAAGGCGTGGCCAATACGCTCAACGCCCTGAGCAAATGGCCCGACACGCCGGACTGTAAGAATGCCGCCAACGCGCTGGCCGCACGGTTGGCCGCCGAGAGCAGATTGCACGACGACCTCAATGCGCAAGGCGTGGCCATCGCGCTCAACGCGTTGTGCAAATGGCCCGACACCCGGGACTGTAAGAATGCCGCCAACGCGCTGGTCGCGCGGCTGGCCGTCGAGGGTAAATTGCGCAAGGACCTCAGGCCGCAAGAAGTGGGCAGTGCGCTCAATGCGCTGAGCAAATGGCCAGACAACACGGCCTGTGCGGTCGCCGCCAGTGCGCTGGCCGAGCGGCTGGCCGCCGATCCCGGGTTGCGCAAGGACCTGGACCCCAGCCACGCGACCCAAGCGCTCAATGCCCTGAGCAAGTGGCCCGACAATACGGACTGTGCGGCCGCCGCCAGCGCGCTGGCGGAGCGTCTGGCCGACGATCCCGCGTTGTGCAAGGCCCTCGAACCTGTCCACGTGCCCCAAGCGCTCAACGCGCTGTGCAAATGGCCCGGCACACCGGTCTGTGCGGCCGCTGCCAGCGCACTGGCCGCACGGGTGGCCGACGATCGCAGGTTGCGCAAGGGCTTGGACGCTCAGCAAGTGTCCACTGCGCTCAACGCCCTGAGCAAATGGCCCGACAATGAGATCTGTGCAGCTGTCGTCAGTGCGCTGGCCAGTCGTCTGGCCGACGAGCCCGAGTTGCGCAAGGACCTCGACCCGCAGGGCGTGGCCACCGCGCTCAACGCCGTGAGCAAGTGGCCTCACACAGGGGTCTATGAGGCCGCCGCCAGTGCGCTGGCAGCACGGGTGGCAGACGATCCCCAGTTGTGCAAGGCTCTCGAACCTGTCCACGTGGCCCAAGCGCTCAACGCGCTGTGCAAATGGCCGGACAACACGGCCTGTGCGGCCGCCGTTGGCACGCTGGCCGCACGGCTGGCCGACGAGTCCAGATTGCGCAACGACCTCAAGCCCATACACGTGTGCAATGCGCTCAACGCCTTGTGCAAATGGCCGGACGACACGGTATGTGCAGCCGCCGCCAGCGCGCTAGCCGCACGGCTGGCCGCCGAGAGCAGTTTGCGCGACGACCTCAATGCGCAAGGCGTGGCCGTTGCGCTGAACGCCCTGAGCAAATGGCCCAACGCGCCGGCCTGCGAGGCGGCCATCGACCTGTTGGCTGCGAGGCTGGCTGAGAACCACAAGCTACGACACCTCTTTGGAGGGCAAGACGTGGCCATGGCGCTCGACGCGCTGAGCAGATGTCTCGCCAGGCCGGTGTGCCGGTCGGCATGCGTGCTGCTGGCCGAGCGCGCAGGCTCGGCCGAGCTGCCCTGGCGGCAGTTCCAGATGCGGGGGATCGCCATGCTGGCCACCGCCATGTCGCGCCTGTGGCACCTGGACGATGAGGACGATGGGCAGTTCCGGGCCCTTGTGGTCCCCAAGCTGCAGGCGATGGCCGGGCACCTGGATGTGCACCGCGAGCGGTTTGCGTCCGCGTTGGCCGACGAGATCGGGGTGCTCTTCAAGGCCCTGGCATCGGCGCGGCTGCAGCGCCAGATGCGTCCGCTGGGACGGCCGGCGCTGGAGCGGGTGTCGGCCCTGATCGGGGACGACGGATTACGCCAGACCAGCCTTGAGGGGATCGGCAGCCTGTGCATGGGACTGTTGCCGCTGATCCGCAGTCCGGAATTGTCCCCCCGCCATCGGGTCCAGGCATTGCGCGTGTTCGATACGTTGCAGCCCATCGTCGCGCGCAAGATCGACCTGTACCTGGGCGGCGACGGCGCGCGCGCGTCGGCCGGCATCGAACAGCATGCCACGCGCTGCCCGGCGCTGACCTTCTACCAGGTGCTCAAGGCCTACGCGGTGGTGAGCCGGCAATGGAAGGCGCGCCATCTTGACGGCCCGCGCAAGCAACTGCGCCAGCGCCGCGACGAACTGGTGAAGTGGGTGGACCAGACGCTGGCGCGCACGCGCGAGGCGATCGAGGCGGACCTGGGCGAGATGAGCTGGAACCTGATCGCGCAGATCGAGGCCGGCGACCAGGTGTTCGACGCCCTGGACCTGCGCATGGCCAAGGACGCGCCGACGATTATCCAGGCCCATCCACCGACCCGCTTTGACCTGCACAGTGGGCGCTTGAGCATGTCCTCGGTTCCCGGCCGGCCGGTGGCGCCGGCGCCCGGCCGCGGCAGCACGACCCATGTGGTGGTCGATCTGGTGGGCAAGGAGCTGTCGACCAACCGTGCCGAATCGGACAAGCCGTACTCGCTGTTTGCCCGCCTGACCGGCCTGCCGCTGGTGGAAGTGCAACTGCCTGGCGAGCTATCGACCTTCATGCTGGCGCGGACGTTCAACTACAACGGCGAGCCCTGGCGCTTCGACATGTTCGGCGGCAGTCGCGCGGCGCGCAGCAAATCCGGTAGCAGCAGTCTGGCGATGTCTCACAGGAAGGAGTCGGCGTCGCTGTTGCCGGCGTTCCGCTATGCCGACACCGCTCCGGGTAGCAGCCTGATGCACCTGGCGGGCAAGCTCGCTCCGCAACGCGAGGACTGGTCGCGCATGCAGCGCTCGCTGCTGGAGATGGTGCCCAGCGACCATGTCGTGGAAGGCACGCTGCGCCTGGGGGTGTTCGATGACGTCGAGGGCCCTGCGCATCCGTTCAAGCCGTTGGCCGTGGATGGCACTGCCCTGGCGCTGTGCCCCAACGATGGCTGCGGCTTTGTGAAACTGGAGGTGGCCTTGTCCATCCCCGCCTTCCGCAAGCATTACGAGGCCTGGCACGCCGTGCAGGCGAACCAGGCCACCGAGGAGCAGCGCGAGTTGGTGGCCAAGGACAAGGGGCCTTCGCTGATGCCGGCGCAGGCGCTGCATCATTACCCGCGCGATGCGGCGGCGCTGGAAGAGGCGCACGCGGCGATGCAGGAGCAGCTCAAGACGCTGCAGCCGACAGGCGATGACCCGCTGTGGATGTACAGGCCGCTCATCGGCGGTGGCTACCAGGGCCAGCGGGTGCGGGCGGTGCCGTCGGCCGACGACAAGGTGCATCTGCCGCAGCAGCGCAGCCAGGCCTTCGACGTCGCGGGCGGCCCGTTGCTGCTCGGCAAGCCGCCCTACGACAAGGAAAATCTGCTGCCGGTACCGGAGCAGCGCATCGCCACCGTGGCCCAGGGCGACGCCACCGCCGCGTTCCTCTCCCAGTGCTTCGGCATCCAGTACAGCTACACCGGTTTCGATGATGGCTCCGGCGTCGATCCGCAGATGCTGCACAGCAAGGGCATGCTGGTGGTGGTGCCCGAGCAGCAGTGGCCGGCCGCGTTCAGCGACACCGACCTGGCCTGCTCCAAGGAAGATCTGAAGACGCTGTCGTGCTGGACAAACGGCCGCGACCGTGGCGCCTTGCCACGCGACATCCTCAGCACCGGCAGCCTGCGGCTCAAGGACATCGTGGAGCCTGGGCGCCTGGGCGCACTGCCGATCGACGAGTTGCGCAAACGCAACATGGACACCGACGGCGACGACGCCTTCATCTACGCAGGCTACCCCAAGCTGGCCGCGCTGATTTCGCGGGTGATGATGGACCGCCAGGCCCGGCGCGGCCGGCAACAGTCCTTCAAGCCGCCGAAGACGGCCACGCCGGCCATCGACCCGGTCAGCGGCCACTACCAGCCCGGGCGGCTGGCCGAGATCATGTCCCTCAAGCGCGGTCAGCGCATCACTTCTGCGGCCGCCACGCTGGCGGCGCGCTTCCTGGGGCAGCCGAACGAACTGCGCGAAGCGATGGCGCGCGACATGATGTTCGGCACCTACGATGGCATCGAGCGCGGGTTGCGCAACGGTTTGCGCGAGCTGCTCGACGAGCAGGTCCGCGATCCCCAGGTGTTGGCCGCGCTGCGCGTGCAGGCGCGCGAGGCGATCGAACGCGCCCACCTGCCCGAGGCGCGTGAAGCTGCCGAGTTGCTGCACGCACAGCTGCTTGCGCTTGCGGCGGGCCCGTCCGCCGACAGCGCCGCGCCGGCGTTGCCCGAGGCCCTGGCTGAGGCGTTTCCCGGTTTGGCCAAGGCCTACGAGTCCGCCGCTGGCGTGGAGGCGCGCATCCACGCCATCCTGGACAACTACCCGGTGTGCCGGCTGTCGCATGCGCAGTTCCCGGACGGGCAACCCGGGCTCGTCCCCGGCGAGCCGGAACTGACCATGCGCAACCTATTCACCATCGCGATCAAGGTCGGCACCGATGCGCTGAAGTCCGACACCGGCACGGCACTGTTCGCCAAGATCGTGGAGGGCTGCGAACGGTCCGAGCGGAGCTTCGCCGAGCGGGTCCGCAACGTGCCCTACAGCAGGGCCACCGCCCGGGCCATGCAGGACGGGCGCTTCGATCCGGAACAGACCAAGCTGCTGCTGCAGCGCATGCCGTCGATGGCCGCTGGGGTCATGGAAGACGCGCTTGAGGCGCTTCAGCAGGCCGGCTGGATCGACCGGCCGCAGCCGCCGGCCGAGCGGCTGCGCGCCGTGCAGCCGCAGGACATTGCGGTTCAGGCACAGGCCTTGCTGGGGCGTGCTCGCCAGATGGAGCCGCAGGTCACCGACATGCTGCGGGGCATCGCCGCGCGTCATGGTGGGCAACTGACCGGCACGCAGCATCAACTGAAGTCGCTTAGCTCCTTGAAGCAAAAGCTCACGCAGCGGATGGCCCTGAAAAAGCAGACGCTGGAAGAGGCGGCAGCCGGCGTCAACGACGCGCTGCGCTACAGCGTGGTGCTGGAACCGCAGGACTTCACCGCCGGCCTGCGCGCGGTGCTGTCCGCACTGGACGATCAGGGCCATGCACGGGTCAAGCTGACCAATCAATTCACCGTGTACCCGCCAGTCTTCAAGGCCATCAATGTCACGCTGCGCAGCCCTGCCGGTGCGCTGTGGGAGATCCAGTTCCACACGCCGGAGACCTTCGCGCTGAAGGAGCACTTCCACGATCTGTACAAGCACGCCCATGCGCTGGCGCTTGGCGGTGCGTCGCGGGCCGAGCAGCGCGAGCTACAGGCGCCTGCGCTGGAGGCCTTCAAGCGTGTGGCCTCGCCGCCGGGGTGCGAGGAGATCGACGACTGGCAGGAAGAGACCGTGCCGGCGCTGGCAAGCGCGACGCCGACGCCCGGCTCCGAACAGACCCCCGTCAATGCGGACGCATCGCAGGCACACCGCGTGTTCAACGTCGCCGCAGGCAAGCAAGCGTCGCTGACGCCGGTGCTCAACACGCTGGCCGACGGCTTGGGCGCACGGCTCTGGGGCAACGTGCGCTACGACGCCAGGCAGGGCCGGATCGAGCAGGTGCAACAGGCCCCGTTCCAGAAATCGGTCGTCTCGATCAAGGACAAGATCCGGCGCCATCTGCGCGCCGGCATGACCGCAGAACAGGCCACCCAGAGCGTGGGCGATGCGCTGCGCTATGCGCTTGAGTTACCGTCCGAGGGCTTCGTGGCGAAGGTGCAGGCGGCCCAGGACGCACTGCGTCGGCAAGGGATGACGTGCGTGAAGCTGCAGAATTACTTTACCTCGGGAGACGGCACCTACCGGGGCATCAATGCCAGCTTCACCGATGCCGAGGGCTACGTGTTCGAAGTGCAGTTCCACACGGCCGAGAGCTTCAACGCCAAGGCGCAAACGCATCTGTCGTACAAGCGGATGCAGTTGGCGCAGACACGCCTGGACAAGGCGCGGCAAAAACCTCGGCCCGATCCGGTCAGGCAGGCAAAACTGACGCAGGAAATCGCAGGGCACAGACAGGCGATGCACGAGATGACCGCCAGGGTGAGCGAGCCCGCCGACATCGAGCGTCTGGGGGATCGCGAATGAGCTCCATCAACGGCTCAAGACGTTGGCAAACTGCGGCGATCAGGACGGTTGAACTGTGAGCCGGACGACAGCTCCACCCTGAAGGCATGCGCGCCGAGTTGCACTGGTGCGGGAATCACGCGCGTGCGGCTCGCAGGCGCGGGCGAACGCGTCGATCGTCGTCATGGCGATCGACCGCGACGTGTTGGAGAATGGCGTGCTAACTGGAGGTCTTGCTGCGTGCATGCCACGCAACCGTGCGCCTGAGCGAACACGAGCAACCGGCAGGGATCGGTCCTGTTGTCAGCACAGACGTTTTTAACCGACCCCTGCCGGCCATCGACGCCTCGCGGCGTCGACCGATCACGCACGCGCAAGCGGCGTGGTCGCCAGGACGTAGGACGCGTCTACTCCCGCGGCGGCAGCACCGACAGCACTTCTTCGATGGTGGTCAGCCCGGCGGCGACCTTCTCCAGGCCGGTGCGGCGCAGCGTGCGCAGGCCTTCGCCGCGGGCAGCCTGGCTGAAGCTGGCAAGTTCGGTGTCGGGGCGGATGAGGGTACGCAGGCGCGGGGTGACCGGCAGCAGTTCGTACAGGCCCACCCGGCCCAGGTAACCGGTGCGGCGGCATTCCAGGCAACCGACCGGGGCGTGCACGTTGAGCGGTTCCGGCAGCGCCTCGCCTGGCTCGCGGATGGCCGCCCAGTCGGCGTCGTTGAGCGTGTGCGGGCGCTTGCAATGCACGCACAGCGTGCGCACCAGCCGCTGCGCCAGCACGCCGTTGAGGGTGGAGGCCACCAGGTAATGCGGCACGCCCAGGTCGAGCAGGCGGGTGATTGCCGAGGCGGCATCGTTGGTGTGCAGCGTGGACAGCACCAGATGCCCGGTGAGCGAGGCCTGCACCGCCATCTGCGCGGTTTCCAGGTCGCGGATCTCGCCGATCATGATGATGTCCGGGTCCTGGCGCAGCAGCGTGCGCACGCCGCTGGCGAAATCCAGGTCGATGTTCTGCTGCACCTGCATCTGGTTGAATTCCGGCGCGATCATCTCGATCGGGTCTTCCACGCTGCACACGTTCACATCCGGCGTGGCCAGGCGTTTGAGCGTGGAATACAGCGTGGTGGTCTTGCCCGAGCCGGTGGGGCCGGTAACCAGCACGATGCCGTGCGGGCGCTCGACCAGCGCGCCCCAGCCGGTGGCTTCTTCGGGGCTGAAACCCAGCTGCTCGATACTCTTGAACGCCGAATCCGGGTCGAAGATGCGCATCACGCACTTCTCGCCGAAGGCGGTGGGCATCGTGGACAGCCGCATTTCCACCTCGCGCCCACCCGGCGAGCGGGTCTTGATGCGGCCATCCTGCGGGCGGCGGCGTTCGGCCAGATCCATGCGCCCGAGCACCTTGATGCGGCTGACCACGGCGGTCATCACCGAGGGCGGCACTTCCAGCACCTTGTGCAGCACGCCATCGATGCGGAAGCGCATGCGCCCGGCCTCGCGACGCGGCTCCAGATGGATGTCGCTCGCCCGCTGTTCGTAGGCGTACTGCAGCAGCCAGTCGACGATATGCACGATGTGGTGGTCGTCGGCATTGACGTCGCCGGCGCGGCCCAGTTCCACCAGCTGCTCGAAACTGGGCAGGCCGGCGTTGGGTTCGGTGCTGCGCGCATCGCTGCGCGCGCCGCGCACCGACTGGGTGACGCCGAAGAACTCCATCGTGTAGCGATGCAGGTCCAGCGGGTTGATCAGCGCCAGCTCGATGCGGCGCCGGCTCAGGTGTTGCACGTCGGCCAGCCAGTCCAGCGCCAACGGCTCGCTGGTGGCGATCAGCACGCGCTCGGCATCCAGCGCCAGCGGCAGGATGCGGTGCCTGCGCGCATACGCATGCGAGACCACGCCGGTGACCGCGGCCACATCGATGCGGGTGGGATCGATGCGCAGATAGCGCAGCCCGGTGCGGGTGGCCAGCCATTCGGTGAGCCGTTCCAGGCCCAGCTCGCCGGCCGGCGGCTGCGCGGCGTGCAACTTCAGATTGGCCAGCAGCACCAGCGGATGCACATCGCTGGCGGTGCGCGCGCCGCTGGCGGAGAACTGCACGCGCTCGTGTTCGTGCGGTACCACCATGCCGTCGGCCAGCAGGGCCGCGGCCACCGGGTCGAACATCAGCCGCCCGCGCGGCAGCAATGCCACAGCGTTATCCGGATCGGCGGTGCGCCGCTGTTCCATGCGTGTTCTTCCCCAGCAGCGGTGCTGCGCGGCAAAGCGCCGCGGGTCGGCCGGTATACTAGCGCACCCCTTCCGTACGGCCTTTGCTGCATGTCCGATTCCCGGCGCGTTCCAATCACTTTCCAGGGCCTGATCCAGACCCTCAACCAGTACTGGGCCGAACAGGGCTGCGTGCTGATCCAGCCGCTGGACCTGGAAGTGGGCGCGGGCACGTTCCATCCGGCCACCTTCCTGCGCGCGCTGGGGCCCGAGCCGTGGAATGCGGCCTATGTGCAGCCTTCGCGCCGTCCCACCGATGGCCGCTATGGCGAAAATCCCAATCGCCTGCAGCGTTATTACCAGTACCAGGTGGCGATGAAGCCCAATCCGGACAACATCCAGGACCTGTATCTGGGCTCGTTGCAGGCGCTGGGCATCGACCCGTTGGTGCACGACCTGCGTTTTGTCGAAGACAACTGGGAATCGCCCACGCTCGGCGCCTGGGGCCTGGGCTGGGAAGTCTGGCTCAATGGCATGGAAGTGACCCAGTTCACCTACTTCCAGCAGGCCGGCGGACTGGAGTGCAAACCGGTGCTGGGCGAGATCACCTACGGTCTGGAACGGCTGTGCATGTATCTGCAGAGCTGCGACAACGTCTATGAACTGGTGTGGACCTACGGCCCGGACGGGGCTGCGGTCACGTACGGCGATGTGTACCACCAGAACGAGGTGGAGCAGAGCACCTACAACTTCGAACACGCCAATGTGGCCGAGCTGTTCCATCGCTTCGACGCCTGCGAAGCCGAAGCCAGGCACCTGGTCGAGGTCGGCCTGCCGCTGCCGGCGTACGAGCAGGTCACCAAGGCCAGCCACGCCTTCAACCTGCTGGATGCGCGCCGCGCGATCAGCGTCACCGAACGCCAGCGCTACATCCTGCGCGTGCGCGCGCTGGCCCAGGGCGTGGCGCAGGCGTACTACGCCCAGCGCGAGAAGCTCGGCTTTCCCGGCGTCAAACGTTGATGCCGGCGACTTGCTGATGCAGTTCCCTTCCCTCGCTCGCGGGGGAAGGTGCCCGAAGGGCGGATGGGGGCAGTACGCCATCCCACCTGGCACGACCCTCATCCGGCGCTGCGCGCCACCTTCTCCCGCCAGCGGGAGAAGCACATCCTCCAGTCACCTTCGCCCGTTGACGGCAGAAGGAACAAGCAAGGTCCATCTGACATGAGCGAACAACTTCCCCTGCTGATCGAACTGGGCACCGAAGAGCTGCCGGTCAAGGCGCTGCCGGGTCTGGCGCAGGCCCTCTTCGATGGCGTGCTGAGCGGCCTGGAAAAGCGCGGCATTGCCGTCGCCCGTGGCGATGCCAAACCGCTGTCCACCCCGCGTCGCCTGGCGGTGCTGCTGCCGGGCGTGGCCACCGAGCAGCCGGAGCAGCGCTCGGAAGTGCTGGGGCCGTATCTCAATATCGCGCTGGATGCGCAAGGTCAGCCGACCAAGGCGCTGGCCGGTTTCGCCGCCAAGGCCGGCATCGACTGGACCGCGCTGGAACGCACCAGCGACGCCAAGGGCGAGCGTTTCGTGCATCGCGCAGTGACGCCGGGCGCGCGCACGGCCGACTTGTTGCCGGAGATCCTGCGCGAGGCCATCGCCGCGATGCCCATCCCCAAGCCGATGCGCTGGGGCGCGCACGAATACGCCTTCGCACGGCCGGTGCAATGGTTGGTGCTGTTGTTCGGCACCACGGTGATTCCGGCCCAATTGCTGGGCGTGCGCGGCGACCGCATCACGCGCGGGCACCGCTTCATGCATGAAGGCGCGGTGTCGCTGGCGGCGCCCGGCGACTATGTCGATGCGCTGCGTGCGGCGCATGTGCTGGTGGATCCGGACGCGCGCCGTGCCCGCATCGTCGACGAAGTGCAGGCGGCGGCCCGGCAGGCCGGCGGCAGCGCACGCATCAGCGACGACAACCTGGAGCAGGTGGTCAACCTGGTCGAATGGCCCGCGGCGGTGCTGTGCAGTTTCGAACGCGACTTCCTGGCGGTGCCGCAGGAAGCATTGATCGAAACCATGGAGATCAACCAGAAATTCTTCCCGGTGCTGGATGACGGCGGCACCTTGACCGAGCAGTTCGTCGGCATCGCCAATATCCAATCTAAGGACGTGGCCGAAGTCGCCAAAGGCTACGAGCGGGTCATCCGTCCGCGTTTTGCCGACGCCAAGTTCTTCTTCGATGAAGACCTGAAGCAAGGCTTGGAGGCGATGGGCGCGGGGCTTGCCAGCGTGACCTACCAGGCCAAGCTGGGCACGGTGGCCGACAAGGTCGCACGCGTGGCGGCGCTGGCAGAAGTCATCGCCCCGCAGGTGGGCGCCGACCCGCTGCAGGCACGCCGCGCTGCAGCGTTGGCCAAGAACGACCTGCAATCGCGCATGGTCAACGAATTTCCGGAATTGCAGGGTATTGTCGGCCGCCATTACGCCAAGGCCGCCGGTGAACCCAGCGAGATTGCGCTGGCCATCGACGAGGCCTACCAACCGCGTTTTGCCGGCGACGACATCGCGCTGTCGCCGCTGGGCAAGGTGCTGGCGATTGCCGAACGCCTGGACACCTTGGCCGGTGGATTTGCCGCTGGATTGAAGCCAACCGGTAACAAAGACCCGTTTGCGCTGCGGCGCAATGCGTTGGGGTTGGCGCGGACGGTAATTGAGTCGGGATTTGATTTGAATTTAACGAAATTGATCCATGACGCATATTCGCTCGTAAACGAAGATATCGCGGACGTTAATGCTGCCCGTAAAACAGATGCTGCGATGTCTGCAGCAATGAAGGGAGCGAAGGTCGTTGTTTCTCAAGAAGGTAGCTCTGAGTTCAACCAAACCGATCTCGCGGATGTCTATGACTTCATTCTTGAGCGGTTGAGAGGCTACTACGCTGACAAGGGAGCGCCTTCTACCCACTTCAACGCCGTCTTGGAGCTGCGACCTGCTTCCCTCTACGACTTCGACCGCCGCATCGATGCCATCGGCATCTTCGCCACGCTGCCCGAAGCCGAGGCGTTGGCTGCGGCCAACAAGCGCATCCGCAATATCCTGCGCAAGGTCGAAGGCGAGATCCCCGGCGATATCGATACCAGCCTGCTGCGCGAGCCGGCCGAGGAAGCGCTGGCCGAAGCGGTGGAAGCGGCCATCGGCGATACAGGCGATGCCTTGCATCGTCACGACTACGTTGCCGTGCTCGCACGCCTGGCGCGCCTGCGCCCACAGGTGGATGCGTTCTTCGACGGCGTGATGGTCAATGCTGAAGACCCGCAGCTGCGCGCCAACCGGCTCGCATTGTTGAAGAAGCTCGGCGACCGCCTCGGCAGCGTTGCCGCCATCGAGCATCTGTCCAGCTGATGTCCAGCTCGGCGGGCGCGCTGCACTGGCAGACCGCCCAGACCGCGTTGGCGCGGCGCGATCTGGGCGAGGCAGCATCTGCATTGCAGGCGCTGCTGGAGGCTGCAATTAACTACGCCATAACGCCAGTATTTGGCAGTGACCGACTACAGCTCTGAGGTGCCGTACCAGCGGCCCTGGATGCTGGTACTACTGTAGGTGTAGTCGGCGATCGGCACGTTGGGCTCTTCAACCGAGCGCAAGCCATGAGTCCGTCGTCCACGCAGTCACTGATCGCTCATCGGATCCAAGTTTGCCTGGAAAGATCGAACACGCGGTCCGCCATCGCAATGGTCTGCTCGCGATGAGCGATGATGATCCTGGTGATCTCCAGATCCATAACTGCGTCGTTGACAACTTTTTCGTTCTTGCTATCCAGATGGCTGGTCGCTTCATCGAGCACGAGGATCTTAGGCTGCGTGTATAGTGCCCTCGCCAGTAGGATCCTTTGCTTCTGTCCACCGGACAAAGTCGAGCCCATATCGCCGACCAGGGTTTCGTAGCCCATTGGCATCTTAACTATGTCATCGTGGATACCAGCAGCACGCGCTGCCGCTTCGATCTTCGACAGCTCCGCCGAGCTGTCGAAGAACGCCACGTTGTCGGCGATTGTCCCAGAGAATAAGCAATCATCCTGCATCACTGCCGCCATTCCCTCGGCGGGGATTGCGCTGCGACACACAGGGCTGGGCTGGTCGGTTACTGTCACTTCTCCTTCCTGCGGCGCAATCAGGCCAAGGACGATTTTGGCAAGCGTGGTCTTGCCACATCCGCTTGGACCGACCAAGGCAACAGACTGGCCAGGTGCTATGGTGAAGCTCAAGTTCCTGAAGATCCACGGTTCCCATTCGGAGTAGCGATATCCCAGCCCCTTCACCTGCACCTCCGGTGCGGACCGGAGGGCGCCTTCCAGGCGCCCGCGCGCAGGCTCTTCGTCCGCAGTGGTGATATCGGCAAGACGATTGAGGTGGAGTCCAAGCATCTTCAGCTCGACCGCGTTATCGATGAGGGAGCCCACACGAATAGAAAACTGGTCCGCATAAGACAGTGCGGCAACCATCATGCCGGCGGTCATCGCGTTGCGTGAGATCAAGTAGGCGCCTGCTGAAAGCAAGAAAACTCGCTGCAGCCCGAAGATGCCCTGGCTGGCGGCTCCAAAGCCCAGCTTGATCCGCTCCGCGGTAATTCCACGCTTGGCTGCCTCCAGCGTAGCATTTGCCAAGCGGGCGCGGCGTTCGAGCTGGCGGTTTGCCAACTTGATTGCCTGGATGCCCCGTACCGACTCCATCAACTCCGATTGCTGTCGTGCATCGAACACCATGCTCTGTTCACTTGCACGCCAGAGTGCACCGAACATGAGGAAGCGACCCAAGGCATAGAGGGTGGCCACGGCCACCGCGACGGTCGCCATACCCGTGCTGTAGATAAATAGCAATACTAAAGCTAGGCTGCCTGTCAGGCCGTCTAGCAGTGCGGTGACGAAACTACCCGTCAAGATCGCCTGGATCCAGTGAATGGATCCGAATCGGGACATGATGTCTCCCAGGTGGCGCTTCTCGAAAAAGTCCAGTGGCAGGCGCATGAGATGGCTGAAGATATTAATGACCCACTGGGTGCTGATGTTGGCCCCTAGCCAGCTAATCAACCAAGCCCTCGCTAAATTCAGACCCGCCTGGATGATGACCACCAGCGAGAAAATTGCTGCAACTGTGAGTATGACCTTGCCGTTGGACTCTGAGATCTGGTCGACTGCCCACTGGGCCTGGAGCGGTATAGATAGACCTAGCGCCTCGATCGCCAATGCGAGTGCGAAGATCTGGATGAGCACCCTCTTCAATCCGCTGATCCGCCCGGTCAATGCAGACAGTGGCACGGTAGGTGACTTGCTTGCCCGCCTGAATGACGCGCTGGGCTCTAATTCCAGCAGCACTCCGGTGAAGTATTTGCTGACCTCACCCATAGGCATCAGGCGCCGCCCTTGGGCCGGGTCAATGATTACCAGCTTGCTGCCCTTGGTACCAGCCAGTACCACGAAGTGATTCATGTTCCAATGCAAAATAACGGGCGCTTGCACTTCCCTCAGATAATCCAGCTCCGCGCGCAACGCCCTGCAATCGAAGCCCATGTCATCTGCAACCTCGATAACCTGGTTAAGCGACATCCCCTTCAGCGTGGAGCTGTAGCGACGCCTGAGGGCAGGAAGCCCGCAGTCATTGCCGTAGAACTGGGCCAGCATTGCTAGGCACACCAGCGCGCACTCTGCCGCCTCCGATTGCATGATCGGATCGACACGCTTTTTTTGCGACCACAAAAGAGTCGGGCTGCCATCAGCCATTGTCATGGGGTAGCCTTTTCATCTGAGCCCAGGGATTGCAGAGCGAACGGACGGAGCATCCAATCAATCAGGCTTCTGGTCTCCACATCGACCTTAGCCGTCAAGGTCATTCCAGGCTTTGCTGCAAACCGCCGAAGGAAAGACGATGACGATGAATCGTCAATGGCGACTATCACACGATAGCCCGAGCTAGGTTGGGCGCTGCCGAGGATCCTACCGATCTCCAACGCTGAAACAGCGTTCGTCGAGATAGAGATAATCTTACCGCGCTGTCTGCCGTATCTAGCGGCAGGAAATGCATCGTAGCTGATATCCACAGGCTTGCCGACCTGTAACAGACCGACCGCCGAGCTGGGCGCCCATAGTTCGGCCACGAGCTTCGAATTTCTAGGAAGGATCACCATGAGTTGTGACGCTTCATCCACGGCCATGCCAGGATGTGCGAGGACATTTACGACACTGCCGTCTATCGAAGCACGAATCACCTGGCTCCGGCGCTGTTCATTCTCTGCTTTCTCGTTTTCCACATCCGCAATCTGTACGTTTAGCGCGACAATACGCTCACCGGTGATGTGGGGAAGCTGAATAAGCTCAGCCTCCGATTGGTTTAACTCAAGCGTTGCCTGAAGCCGCTGATTTCGCAGATCCTGCGCAAGGGATTTCTGCTGTAGTGCCGTGTCATATTGTTGCGCCAGCTGGTAGCCGCTGACCAATCCGCTCGCCTTGGTGCGCCAAGTTTCGTAGAGCGCGTTAGCCGCCTTGTAGCGGATATCCTGATTCTTGATCTGCAGCGTCAACGTTGCAATGCGCGCACGTAGCAGTCCGATCCGATCACGCAGATCGTGTTCCTTCAGTACAGATAGGCGCTGCTGAGATTCGACCGACGCCTTGAGCTGTTGGAGCTTGCTGGCAATTTGGCCGGAGATCAGTTTTCCAGTATCGCTGGACGCCGCGCTAGAACGCTGGCTGGATACTCTGACCAGGGGTTGCCCAATCATCACCTGATCTCCCTCCGACACTAAGACTTCGGCCACGGTCGCACCCGATGCCTGTGGCGCCACCACGTTCGCCTGGCCAGCCAACGGAATCAGGCGTCCAACGATTTTTTCGGTCCTGCTGTAGCGCCCAAATAGCGCAAGTCCCGTCATGATCAACAAGATCAGGGCCGCGCTAAAAAAGAAAACCCAACCCAAGCGGGGTGGCGTGATGCTGATGCCGCCCAGCCGGTCTACCTTTTTCGCCGCGAACACCTCATTGCGGAAAAGCTCCATTTACATTCCTCGCACTAAAGATTTCACTAAGGAAGATCTGAACAGCCAGCAGCACCTTGGAAGTTTCAATCAGCACTGCCTACAGGATGCATGTAGTTGGCTTGAGTAACGACAGCACAAATAGCGTCAGCACCTGCGCCATCTTACCGACCACCCACGCATCTGTTGCGATCTTCCAGGTCTGGAGTTTTAGTGTTTTCCTGGCTCACTTTGACATCGGCGACATGGCTGCGGTAAATCGCGCTGGCTGAAACAGCCCCAATTTCATCCATGCCAATGCACGCTTTTTGTGTTGAAATACCATCGATTGCTCTTGTTTATTATTATACGTCTCAGGGTGAGTGGGATCGGCACTTCTGAGTTAGCTGGGTGCTGTGACGAAAGTTGCACCGACGATTGTGCCAGACCGAAAGCTTGCTCTTTTTCGCACCAGATTGGCGTTGACCATATCCAAAATCCGCTAGGCAAGGCCGTGGGCCTCCAACAAGCGACGAGAGTTAGAATCGCGGTTTAATCGGGAATGTCATTCAATCCGCCGAGCTGGACAAAACTGGGGTAAGGGGGAGATCCCGCGCAGCGCCTGTTTAAACGCTGGGTTGATCAGTGCCTACCATTGCTGCAACAGAGGAATCTGTAAAATGGTCGACACATGTCTCCTCAACCTGAGTCGGTAGCGTCGCGTATCTGAGGGTTTCCCCAGTGCTGCCGGAGATAATTTTCCATAAAAACCTGCCGCTTACCGGGGCGGATCCGGAACGACTGACCCGCAGCGTGGCTGGAAGTTGGCAAGCACGCAGCGCGAGCGGAACCAGCCCACCAAGCCCTAGTCAGGTGCAAATGAAAGCTGGCGCCTCCAGACCAGTGGCTTGCTCTCTCGCTGCTTGTCCGGGAAGAAGAGGGAAAGGTAGCCTGCGGCGATGGCGCGGTCGCGGAGTTTCAAGCCAACCCCCTCTGCTGTCACGACAGAGACTTCGGTCACCTTGCCTTGCGCGTTGACTTTCATATCCCACTCAAGGCTGCCAAGCCATTCCCGTGGTGGAATCGAAGCATCATAGTTAGGACGCCCCACGACATAAGGTGTTCCAGGATCCTTAGAAAGTGGTGAGTCCTCGAGCCTGGCATTGACCTGTATCGTGCTTTCCCCAGCGCGCCCATCGCCTGTTTCCGCTCTGAACGTCCATAGGCCAAGCGTGCCGTCCTTGCCTAGATCGGCGCTATAGCAATGCTTGACGCCCCGGTAATCGGGATACTTGTGGCTCGATACTTCCTGTCCGGTTGCGTCGAGCACCGTCAACACCAAGCCATGCACGTCGGTATCGGCAAGATCGGTTGCGACGCATACCTGATGATCGTGCTTACCATCGGTCAAGAACTGGATGGTCTGCTGGCGTACGATTGAATGAGGCGGCTGGGCGTCCCAGAGAAATTCGATATAGATATTCTTATCTGCTGCACTTGCCACGCAGGAAATAGTTGCTAACGCTAGAAAAGTCCAAGGAGTTCTCTTCATAGATATCCAGATCCTCAAATACAGCAGTCACGCTGCGCGACCCGCCACGTACATCCAGACGACCTCGTTCAAAGAGAGGGCCAGGGGGCGTGGGGCTGCGACGTAATACCTGGGCAGGTAAGCAGGTTGCGATGTGCAGATGACCTATCGCCACACATTAGAGACGGGTCGGAATTGATACTACAATTTCGTTGCTCGATCTGCGAGGCGTGGGCTCGTAATCAATAATGGCGTATGCGCAACTAAGGCGCGCCCAACTCTGGAGCCGCTGGACGCGCCCACCAGTAGTCGGATCAAGATCGCCCAACTACCGATTGTTGCGCTGCCTCAGGCGGAGCCGGGATCAGTCTTCGGCGTACATTTGCTCTGGTCCTTCCATGAATTGGTCGGCGTCGGGTTCGTGGCGCCGCCTGCAACCTGGCCTACTTCATCCCGAGAAAGGACCCGTGCAAGCACACGTCCCGTTTCAGTAGCATTCTTACGGTTTTTCGTGACATCAGCATTGCTCATTTCATCGACTCCAGTAAGTGCGCAGGTAATGCTGCGCGTCAACGCATGGACCATCCATGCGAATAGCGAACCAAATTGATGCGCTAATGCATCAATACTCAGGGAAAAACCAACTCAGTTTCCAATCCCGAACGTTTAGCATCTTCGTAGGCTTCTCTCAGAGTAAGCGGTTGGGAAACTGGCTCATACTCGAATTGTGGATCTGCGCGCTCGATGAACTGGCAGAACGCCTCAGTGAGCGGGATACTCTGGCACCATGTCTCAATAAACATGAACTGCCCGGCTTCATTGACCTCTAGGAAGATCCATTGATCATTCTCATCAATGATGAAATCAAATCCGCCACTGACAATGTCGAGCCGCTCCATGAGGTTGAGACATTTGTGGTAAATTTCTTCGGGGAGAACTGCCGGCGCACACGCCTTGATGCCGCCTTGTCCTATTCTCCAGTCGAGGTCTCCACCGCTCAGCGTGTGGGACTCAATCCTCACCCCGCCGTAGAAACGGCCAAAGAACTGGATGCGTGCTTCATACTTTTTCGGAACCTTGGTTTGGAATATCCCTGGAGTTGCAGCTAGCAGGCTATTCTCGGGCAATAGCTCTGCCGTCACTTTCGCGGTAAATGTCTGGGTCACTGAGCCTTGCTCTTGCCACACATAGCCGGTTAATGGCTTGTAGATATGTTCCCCAGTACTTTCAATGAAGGCACGAATTTCCTCAGGTTTGTTGCTAATCAGCGTTCGCGGAATGAGCAGCCCAACAGTTTGCGCCATCAAGAGCTGATGAATCTTCAACTCACAGGCGTCTGCGCTAATACCCTTATTAATCCAGAACGCCTTTCTAAAGAGCGACTTGTGCGCATGGAACGCCGCATCCAGCTCCATCTGGACGAACTGACGATCCCTGACGTCGATGACTTTCGGAACTTCCGGCACACGCCGACGCCTGTTCCAGACGACACCTATATCATCTTCATTAAAGTTATGCTCCCCTGTGCTGATTTTTACATCCGCATGCCTTTCTGCATAGCTGATACTCACCGAAGATTTTGTGGGATAGTCCTCGGCATTCCATCGGATGACGCGACTGCCGCGCCTAGACAGTGCTTGCCCAAAGACGGCTGCATGGAAATCCCCGTCGAGAGAATTGATCAGTACGGCTTTTTTGTAGGTATCACGCATGTCTGTCCTCGCATCCTTTCATTGCACCCGCAATTCTCAGCGCAAGCTTGCGGCCCCCAAAGAGACGGAAACAACCTAAGCAACTGGCGTTTTTAAGCACCTTTCCCTTCATTGCATGACAAAAAATAATTTTGGTATTGAATTGATCGTGGTGTTTAAGTGCAGAAAGCGGAACGTGCATCTATTTGCGACTCGCGAGCTATAACACAGCGAGCTCAAGCGGAGCAACTGGCTTAACTAAATCCTGTCTAATTCCGACGAGACAGAACGGCGGTGAGAGTGTGAAAGAAACGTTAAAGTGATCTCGGCTCAAAGGAGGTTGCGCCGCCCGTATAGTCGCGTCTGCTCACATTTTTTAGCCCTTCACGCCAAGGCTGGGTATCCTTTGCAGATGCTTAAAGTCGCGTTTGCTCTTTTCTTGCTGTGCACCCTGTTCGTTCCGCTGCAAGCGGTTGCTCGGGCAACCATCGACAAGATCGAAATCAAGGGGTTGGACGACGGCGACGACGCCGAGATGATCGAGAACATCCAGGTCTCCCTGTCTCTGTATGAGGCCGTGGGCAAGGAGCAGGGCGAGTCGCGTCTGGAATATCTGTTGGCACAGGCCGAGCGGCAGACGCGTGAGGCGCTGGAGCCGTTTGGCTATTACTCGCCGACCATTACGCTGGCCGCACCACGCGCCGGCGACAAAGTGACCGTGGTGATCACGGTGGATCGTGGCGAGCCGGTGCGGGTGCGCACCTCGCATATCTCCATCACCGGCTGGGCCGAGCAGGACCGCTATCTGGGCCAGGATCTCAAGCAGTTCGCGCCGCGCGAAGGCCAGGTCTTCAGCCATCCGCAGTACGAAGCCAGCAAGGTCCGCATCACCCGGCGTCTGGCCGAGCGTGGCTACTTCGATGCCGACTTCACCCAGCGCCGCGTTGCGATCACGCGTGCCGAGCATGCGGCCGACATCGATCTGAATTGGGACAGCGGCCGCCGCTACGACATGGGCAAGGTGCGCTTCGACTACGACTACTTCCGCGATGGCCTGTTCGACCCGCTGGTGTACTGGGACGAAGGCAGCTACTACCACGAAGGCAAGCTTGACCGATTGCGCGAGTCGCTGACCAAGCTGGATTACTTCAGCACCATCGATATCCAACCCAAGCCCGAAGAGGCGGACGACCAGGGCCGCGTGCCGGTGGACGTCAAACTCACCCGCGCCAAGCGCACGGTCTACACCTCCGGCTTGAGCTACGGCAGCGAAAGCGGCGCCGGTGTGCGCGGTGGCGTGGAGCGGCGTTACGTGAACGCGCGCGGCCACAAGATGGACACGCAGCTGGATTACGCGCAGAACCGCAAGAGCCTGACCACCAGTTACCGCGTGCCGGCGTTCCGTTGGCTGGATGGCTGGTACACCGCCTCGGCGCGGCTGTACGACGAGCAGACCGAGTACATCGACCTGCGCAACGTCAAACTCACCGGCAGCCGCAGCGGCCAGATCAACGAGCGCTGGAGCGCGATCGCCTCGATCAACGCCTTGCGCGAGCGTTGGCGTTTCAGCAGCGGCGACGATTTCGAAGGCGCGGTGTACGAGACCTCCACACTGATCTATCCGCAACTGCAGGCCAACTACGTCAATGTCGACGACCGGCTGTTTCCGCGCAGTGGCGTGTCGGCGCAGATGTTCATTCGCGGCGGCGCCGAGGGTGCCGGCTCCGATACCAACTTCGGCCAGCTGTATGGCCAGCTGCGCTGGTTTCTGGGCGCTGGCGACAATGGCCGGTTGATCCTGCGCGGGGAAGGCGGCACCACCTGGACCAGCGACCTGGTGGCGATGCCGCCGAGCCTGCGCTTCTTCGCCGGTGGCGCCAACAGCATTCGCGGTTATGCGTTCCGCGAAGTCGGCCCACGCACGCCCAAGCCGGACGAATTCGCGCTGGGTGCCAAGAACGTGGTCACCGCCAGTGCCGAATACGAGCATTACCTCAAGGGCGGCCCCTGGGGCGGGGCGGTGTTCGTCGATGGCGGCAGCGCCTTCGATGACCGGCCGGACTGGCACACCGGTATCGGCTTCGGCCTGCGCTGGCGCTCGCCGGTGGGCCCGGTGCGCGTGGATATCGCACATGGCTTGAACGCCCCCGACTCGCAATTCCAGCTCTACATCGATATCGGGGCCAACCTGTGAGCGCACCCTCACCTACGCCGCCGGCACCGCGCCCGCGCTTCTATCGCCGGCGCCGGTTCTGGGTGGGCTCGGGCCTGACCGTGCTCGGGCTGGTGCTGCTGGCCTTGATCGCGATCTACTGGCTGCTGCAGACCGTGGCCGGGCGCGATGTGTTGCTGGCACAGGTCACCGCGCGCCTGCCGGTGGGCGCCACCTTTACCTATGGCAAGGTCGAAGGCCCGGTAGCCGGCCCGCTGACCTTGCGCGATGTGGATTTCCATTATCAGGACATCCACTTCACTGCAGAGCGCGTGTATCTGGAGCCGGACCTGCGCCCGCTTCTGGGGCGCAAGCTGCAGCTGGACGCGGTGCAGGTGAGCAATGCCACGTTGAACCTGGGCAAGAGCGAGGAACCGTTCACCCTGCCCAGCTGGCCCGAGTCGCTACCGCAGATCAATGTGCCGCTGGCGATCCAGGCCGACAAGATCGATGTGCAGAACCTGCGCATCACCCAGCTGCAGCAGCCGATGATCGTGCTGCACAAGGTGCAGGGCGGACTCGATGTGGCTACGGGCGAGCTGCGCACGCGCGATCTGGTGATCGACACCGACATGGGCGACTTCCGCCTGCACGGCGATTACCTGCCCAACGACGATTACCGTGCCGACCTGACCGCCACTGCGGTGCTACCGGCCGCACGCGGGCGCACCCCGGCCAGCCTGGGGCTGGTGGCACGCGGGGATCTGGACAAGATGGAAGTAGCCATCGCCGGCCGGGCGCCGGCGCCGCTGCAGGCCAGCCTGGTGTTCACCGGCCGCGACGACCCGACCTGGGCGTTCAAGGCCGTGACCGACGCACTGGATACCTCGCTGTTGATTCCGGCCGCCGAGGGTCAAGCCAATCCGCCGGCCACGCCGATCGCGCTGAACCTGCAAGCCTCCGGCAAGGGTGGCAACGCCGATCTGCACGGCAGCCTCAAGCAGGGAGAGTTGAGCGCCACGCTGCAGCCTTCGCATATCGCCCTGGCCGACCAGGTCCTCACCGTCGAACCGTTGGTGATCGACACCTTCGAAGGCCGCACGCAATTGCGTGGTACCGCCGATTTCCGCGACACCCAGAATCCGAGTTTCCGGTTTGCGGTCAACGCCAGCGGCCTGCGCTTCACCCCGGCCGCGGATCCAGCCACGCCCGACGCGCCGCTGGTGCCGGTGGAGTTGCAAGACGCGCGCCTGGGCGTGGCCGGCACGTTAAAGGCCTGGGCCGCGATCGGCCGCGCCACCGTGGAGCGCGATGGTCAGCAGGCCGAGCTGGTCTTCGACAGCCGTGGCAACGACCGAGGTGCACAGCTCAAGCAGGTGCAGGCGAAAACCCCGGGCGGCTCGCTGGATCTCACCGGTGAAGTGGCTTGGGCGCCGGCGCTGCAATGGGATGTCAGCGCGCAACTTGCCAAGTTCGATCCGGGTTATTTCGCGCCGGGCTGGAACGGCAACCTGTCCGGCAAGATCGCGTCCAAAGGTCGCCAATTGCCGCCCCCCGCCGGCGGCGTCTCGCCGGGGTTCGAGGCCACTGCGGAAATTCCCAGCCTGACCGGGCAGCTGCGTCAACGCGCGCTGTCGGGCAATGGCAAGTTCGCGTTGCGCGGCCAACAGGGCGAAGGCGAACTGCAACTGGCGCTGGGCAATAGCCGCATCAACGCCAAGGGTAAGGTGGGCGACCAGCTCGATATCGCCGCGCAGCTGCAGCCGTTGCAGCTGGACGACGTGCTGCCCGGCGCCACCGGCGTGGTGCGCGGGCAGCTGCAGGTCAGCGGCAAGCGCGACGCACCCGACATCACCGCCGACATTGCCGGCAACGGCCTGCGGTGGGACACCTATAGCGCCCAGAACATCAGCCTGCGTGGCCGGCTACCGTGGCGCGGCAGCGATGGCCAACTGGCCTTGCAAGGGACCGCCATCGAAGCCGGTGTGGTGCTCGACAGCGTGCGCGTGCAGGCGCGCGGCGCGGTGGAGGCCCTGCGGCTGGATGCGGATATCGCCAACAGCATGGCCAGCGTCGCCCTGCAGGGCGATGTGCGTCGCAACGGCGAGCGTTGGCAGGGCCAGGTCGCAACGCTGCGCATCGCACCGGCCAAGGGCGATGCCTGGGCGCTGCGCCAACCGGCGCAGTTCAGCACCGATGGCGCCGCGTTTACCTTGTCCGACACCTGCCTGGGCGCGGCCACCGGCGGCGCGCTGTGCGCCAGCGCCAATTGGCCGCGCGAGGGCATGGTGGTGCACGGCGACGCATTGCCGCTGTCGCTGGTGCAGCCGTGGTTGCCCAAGCAGGAAGGTCGGCAGATCTATCTGCGTGGCGAACTGTCGCTGGACGGCAGCTTCAAGCCACGCGGCAATGCCTGGGAAGGCAGCCTGCGCATCGCGTCGCCCGAAGGCGGCATTCGTTTGGGCGAAACCCGTTACGCTGCAGTGGCCGGCAATCCCAATCGCGGCGAGTTGCTGCGCTACGACCAATTCAGCGTGCAGGCCGATTTCACCCAGCAACAGATCCAGGGCAAGCTCGGTATCGGTTTCCAGGGCGCCGGCTTTGTCGATGCCAAGTTCAATACCGGCTGGGATGCGTACGCGCCGCTCAACGGCGAGCTGTATCTGAATATGTCGCGGCTGTACTGGCTGGAGCTGGTGATTGCCGACGTGGTGCGGCCGAAGGGGTTGGTCGAAGGCCACGTGAGCCTGCGCGGCACCCGCGACAAACCGCTGCTCGGCGGCGATGCGACCCTGAGCGATTTCACCGCCGAATACCCGTCGATGGGTTTGACGCTGAGCGAGGGCAAGGGTCGCTTCGACGCGTTGCCGGATGGTTCGGCCAAGATCACCGCCTCGGCCAAGTCCGGTCCCGGCACGCTCACCGTCGATGGCGGATTGTCGTGGTTCGGGACCAGCACCCCGCTGCTGCTCAATATCCGCGGCGACAACGTGCTGGCCTACAACACCAGCGAGCTGCGCATCATCGCCAACCCGGACATGCAGTTCGGCATTACCGACAACACCATGCAGTTGCGCGGCAAGGTCACCGTGCCCGAAGCGGATATCGACCTGGAACGCCTGGACCGTGGCACCTCGGTGTCCGAAGACGTGGTGGTGCTGGACCCGGTGGACCCGGAACAGACGCCCGCATCGCCACTGGATATGGACCTGGCGATCGTGCTCGGCGACAAGGTCAACATGAGCGGCTTCGGCCTCAAGGGTGGGCTGAGCGGGCAGATGCAGATCCGCGCGCGCCCTGGCCGCGAAATGACCGCCAATGGCGGGCTGGATGTGCGTGGGCGCTACAAGGCCTATGGTCAGGATCTGACCATCACCCGTGGCCAGCTGACCTGGAACAACAACATCGTCTCCGACCCGCGCGTGAGCCTGCGCGCCGAACGCAAGATCGGCGACGTCACCGCCGGCATCGACGTCAGCGGCCGCGCCGAATCGCCGCGTGCCGATGTGTGGTCCGAGCCGGCGATGTCGCAATCCGAAGCGCTTTCGTACCTGGTCCTGGGCCGCGGCCTGTCCACCGCCAGCAGCGACGAAACCCAGCAGGTCAGCGCCGCCTCGGCGGCACTATCGGCCGGCAGCAGCCTGATCGCCTCGCAGATCGGCGCCAAGCTCGGCCTGGACGAAGCGGGCGTCAGTCAATCCAGCACGTTGGGCTCGGTGGTGGGTTTCGGCAAGTATCTCTCGCCCAAACTCTACGTCGGCTACGGCGTGTCGATGGTCGGCGGCGGCTCGGTACTGACGCTCAAATACCTGCTCAGCCGCGGCTTCGATATCGAAGCCGAATCCAGCACCATCGAGACCAAGGGGTCGGTGAACTGGCGGCGGGAGAAGTAGGCGACGGTGAGCTGGTAGAAACTGCTGGTCCTTCTGCGGCGTCTGCTGCCGTTGGTGTGCAGCTCTTGTTGCATGGATGGAGGATCACACCGGTTGCATCTGCTTTACCTTCTCTGCGCATCGGCATCAATGGCGCGTTGGACTGTTTCAACGCGCCATTACGCACTCTTTATGCTCGCGCCCCGGCGTGCGGATAGCCCCTTTATGCCCGCCAGGCCTATCTTGGCACTCCCGCACTGTGGTGCGTTGAGCCGAACACGATGTGTATCCTGATTTTGCGCGGTCCTCAGGCCGATCCGGCACCGTTGGTGCCGATGCAACTGCCTGCGTGCGCTGGGCGTGCGTTGCGCACGCTGGCGTGTGCCGACGTGGATCGCTTGATTGCCGAGCTGCATGCGGCCGGTGGCGATGCCGAGGTGGAGCTGGTATTGCTGGATTCGGGCGATCTGCCCTTGTCCGAGCGCAGCTGCGCGCGCGCCTTGCGGGCAGCGGTGGACGCGTTGCCGACACCGTATATCGAGCTGCATACCCATGCCGATCAGGAACTGGAGCCGTGGCTGCATGCGCAGCATGCGCCGTTGGCGGTGGTGATCACGCCGCACGATGCGCCGCGTGCGTATGCGATGTCGCTCGGCATTGCCGCGCGGTGTCTGCCGTCGCTGCACGCGCCATTGCGCGTTGCTGCCTGAGGAGGTCGCCATGTCGATCATGATCATGCGTGGGCCGGAGGCGGCCATGCCGCTGGTGCGTGGGCCACAGCCGTTGCCGCGCGCCGTCATTCGCCAATTGGTGGCGTGTGCCGGGGACGCGGGCAAGACGGTGGCCTTGCGTGCCTGTGGCTCGGAACAGGAACTGCTGGATGCGCTGCGTGTGGCCGGCCAGGCGCGGATGGAGATTGCGCTGATCGATCCGGGCAGCTGCGTGGACAGTGCGCGGTTGCATCGCGTGCTCAGAGACCTGCCTTACCCCTACGTCGAAACGCACGACGACAGCGTGGACCGTCCGGAGCGCTGCCTGCCGCACGGTCTGGGGCAGTGCATCGCCACGGTGCGTGGCTACTGCGCGCAGAGCTATCTGTTGGGGCTGGAGATCGCGCTGGAACACCTGGGCTGCACGGAGATCCAAGGCGATGTCCACGTCGGGACCTGAGCGGCACAAGCTGCATTACTTCGCCGATTACGAGGGCTACTGCGATGGTCGGCCGGTGCTGTGGGGGCAACTGGCGCATAGCGTGGACGTGCCGGCCGAGGGCGAACTGGACGCAGCCGCGCTGGTGCGCGCGCTGCGTCGGCGTGCGGCCGAGGCGCACGGCCTGGAAGCAGGGCAGATTCGCCTATGCCAGGTCACGCGGTTGTAGCTGGGAGCTTGGAGCAGCTAGCACCGCGTGTGCGCAGCCACTAGCAGCCACTGGGCGGGTGCGGCCTCTGCTCGTCCGGCATTGCCTGTGGACGCTGCGGTTGCTGCACGCCGTCCGTACTCGCCTGGCAACCACTGGCGAGGTTTAGTTTGCCGCGCTGTGTTTGGCGCGTGGACGCGGCGTCATCGCTGCAGACGATCCCGCACCGCATTGCGGCTTACTCCTTGCAGCGCTTGCAGCCACACCAGCCCAACAACAATCACTGAAAGACACTGCCGCCCGAAGGCGGCAGTGTCGTGTGCAGACAGGACGCGTCACTGCCGTCCTGCAGACTCCGCTTACTTGGCTGCCGCGTTATCGGGCACGAACTTGGTCAGCTGGTTGCCTGTGGCCGCGGTGCCGAAGTTGAAGCGGCCGTAGCCGGCGCCCCAATACAGCGCGCCGTTTGCGATGGCCGGCGAACTGATCACCGAGCCGCTGGCGTTGTAGTTCCACACGGTGGCGCCGGTGTCGGCGTCCAGTGCGACCATATTGCCGGCCATCGAGCCGGCATACAGCAGGTTTGGCGACACCGTCAGCGAACCCTGGCCGCCCGCCGGCACGGTCGGATTCACCGGGTTGATGCCGGGCACCTTGACCTGCCACTTGATCTTGCCGGTTGCCGCGTCCAGCGCGATCCACGAACCGCCGTTATGGGTCTGCACGTTCGCCGGCCCCAGCGTATAAGTCGCGTTGGAGTTGTTGTTGATGGCCACGTAGATCTGCGACTTGTACGGGTCGAACGCGGTACCCCATTCCACGCCACCGGTGGTGCCGCCGGGGCCGACCTGGGTCGACCAGACCTTGGCGCCGGTCTTGGCGTCGAAGGCCCAGTAGATGCCGCTCTTCTGACCAGCGCCGACCAACTGCTGCAACCTGCCGTTGCGCGGCACGGCAAACAGTTGCACGCCAGCACCGCCAAAGTCGTAATCCGGGCCGGTCAGGTTGGTTGCCTGCGTGTTGGGGCACAGACCGTTGGTCGGCGCCACGATGCAGGACAGGTTCCACGCATCGTATCCCTGTGCACGGTTGGCCCAGACCAATTTGCCGGTATCCAGATTCAACGAAATCACCGAATCGACGTAGTTGTCCGGCGCCATGCAGTCGAGCTCATCCTGCACGGTGAGTTCGCTGCCGCGATACGAGCGCGCGTTTGAAATGCAGTTACCCACGCCCTGCGGAATGTTGTAGTTGTTGCCGGTGCCGAAATACAGGCGACGGTTGATCGGGTCGATGGCCACCTGGCCCCACACCGAGGCGCCGGTGTAGCCCTCGGGCACGTTATAGAACTGCCATACCTTCTTGCCGGTGTTCAGATCCACCGCCACTACGCTGCCGCGGAAGCTGAAGGTGTGGTTGGCCGCCAGGTTGCCCCAGTCGCCGGAGGAGACGCCGACGTAGATGCGGTTGCCGTAGATGACCGGCGAGGAGGTGATGCGCGCCTGTGGGTTGGCTTCCACCGTGGTCTTCCACAGCAGCTTGCCGGTCTTCTTGTCCAGCGCCAGCAAGGTACCGGCGACCTGGTCGCCAACGATGATGCTCTTGGCGCTGATGGCCGGCGTGTTGCGCGTCACCGAGTTGGCGTTGCCGGTGTAATCGGACAGCTTGGCTTGCCAGTTCGGCTTGCCGGTTTGCGTGTCCACGCTATACAGCGTGCCGCCCCAGTCGGGCACATACAGGGTGCCGCCTTCGACGCTGGGCGTGGCCGAGATGTCGCCGGTGGTGGTCAACGTCCACGCCGGCTTGAGCGTCTTGGCGGTGGTGCGATTGATCTTCCACTCGCCCGGGGCGAAACGCGAGTTCAAGTAGCCGCCACCGGCGGTGGTCCAGTTGGTGGGGCTGGCGAAGGGAAGGTCTTGACCGAAGCTGCGCCAGACCTGGCCGGAGCGTGCGAATGCCTCGGTATCCAGGGACGATACCGGCTGCTGCGCGGTGGTGGCGCCAGACTGCGCCAAAGCCACGGCGCTGATGAGCAGGCAAGGAACGAGCGTCAAACTGCGGAGTCGCAAACGGCGTTTGGGGTTGGTCATCACGGCATGTCCTAGATGGAAGGAAGCGCTGGATCCCCCCGGATCGGCTGACCGAACGATGGACGATTGACATGACCGCGCAACACTTGCGCAGCGCTGCATTCAGATAATGGTCGGGTCCGTTCGCATCTGGTGCGACCAGCTTGAAAAATTTGCGTTCAATCGGTTCGCTATTCGCACCAATCGTGATGATTCATCACTATTTCCTGTGTTGCGATAGAAAAAATGATTGATGCGGTCTTGGCCGAAGATGCGCCGATGATGGCGGTTTGCAAGAAGTAACCAGGAAATGTTGCGCAACCTTGGGTGTGGGCCTTTGCAACGGATGGACGCGATGGGGAAGGGCACGACGAACCCGGTGCGCGATGTCGGCGGTCGATTGCAGCGTTCTGCGGTATGTAGCGAATGGGGCTTATTGGCTCAGCACTGCGACTGATTGCGCTGCGCGTTGCCTGTCGTACGGCGTACGGCGTGCGGAGGTGGCGAGATGCGCGATGCGGGTGGCCTTACCCTCATCCGCCCCTTCGGGGCACCTTCTCCCGGCGGGAGAAGGGAATGGCGCGTTGCTGATGCGGTACTTTTCTGCGGCATGCGGCCGCGTGGATGCGCGCTGGATGCGCAAGCTAGCGCGACAGCAGACGTTTGGCGCTGCGCCGTTGTGTCTTGCCCTCTGTGCACTGCGGTAATGCTGCGCGTCGCGCTATCGCTACGGGTTGTCCATCGGCACGGAAGCGATAGCCTCGTGACGCACAACGCACAACGCACAACGCACAACGCACAACGCACAACGCACAACGCACAACGCACAACGCACAACGGCCTAGGCGGCACTCACCGTAGGCATCACGCACGTCGTGTGCGTCCGCTTACGCCCGCTCCGATGCGCGTGAAGCATGTTGCACCGCAGCGGAATCGATCGCGGTCAGCTGTGCGATCGCATCCTGCACAACCGCAGGCACGCTGGCATCCACGTCCACCGACACCACGTCCGCTTCGTCCAGCGGCAGCTCCAATGTCTGCAGCTGGCTGTCGAGCAATGTGGCTGGCATGAAGTGGCCTGCGCGGGTGCTCAGGCGGGCGGCGATCACGTGCGGGGCTGCGTGCAGGAACACGAAGCGCATCGGCACGCCGCTGTTGCGCAGCAATTGGCGATGCGCGCTACGCAGACCGGAGAAGGCCAGCACCACCGATTCGCCGGCCTGCACGCAATCGCGCAGCGTGGCCGACAGCAGTTCTACCCATGGCAGACGCATCGCGTCGGTGAGCGGTTGGCCGGCCGCCATCTG
This sequence comes from Xanthomonas sp. DAR33341, assembly GCF_003992815.1. NCBI lineage: Bacteria > Pseudomonadati > Pseudomonadota > Gammaproteobacteria > Lysobacterales > Lysobacteraceae > Xanthomonas > Xanthomonas sp. DAR33341. The sequence goes on from NZ_QEYV01000033.1 coordinate 42,321, forward strand.
CGCGCGTGCTGCCACGCTGTGGTAGTCGTCTGCGTCCAGAAAACGGAAGCGGTAATGCGCTGCCAGCGCTTGTGCAATGGTGGTCTTGCCGCTGCCCGACACGCCCATCACCACGATGGCAAGCGGCGAAGCGGACGCGGGCGTGGCATGTGTGGCGGTGTCCATCACGTCAGGTTATATCTCTGGATCGATTCGGCATTCGAATGGATTTCACGTTGGCGGCAGCCGATGCGTGGTGTAGCGTCGGCGCTCCTCGCCAGGTGCGCGGGCACTCAGCGTAACGGCGTGCTCGGCCGGGTACAACGCATTTGAAGGTGTGTCGATGCCGTCATCGCCCGCAACGTCTCCTGCATCGGCGCGCCTGCGCTGGCGCGAAAAGCTGGGCTATGGCGCCGGCGATCTGGGGCTGAATCTGTACTGGGCCAACATCTCGGCGTTTTTGCTGATCTTCTACACCGACACCATGCACCTGCCGGCTGCTGCGGTCGGCACCATGATCCTCTTGACCAAGATCGCCGATGCGATCGCCGACCCGGCGATGGGTGCATTGGCCGACCGCACGCGTAGCCGGCTTGGCAAGTTCCGCCCGTATCTGCTGTGGGGCGCGCTGCCGATGGCCGCTGCTGGCGTGCTTGCCTACACCACGCCGGATCTGGACCACCATGGGCGCATGTGGTGGGCCACGATCACCTTCCTGGTGATGATGCTGGCCTACACGGTGGTGAGCATTCCGTACTCGGCATTATCCGGCGTGATTACCGCCGACAGCCAGCAGCGCACCGGCCTGATCAGCCTGCGATTCATCGGTGCGTTTGCAGGGACCACATTGGTCAATTACTTCACGATGGACCTGGTGCGCTGGTTCGGCGCAGGCAACGACGCGCTGGGATGGCAACGCACGATGATGCTGTACGGCGCGGTGGCGCTGGCGTTGTTCGTCACCGTGGCGCTGACCACGCGCGAACGCGTGCAGCCGCCGCCGCAACAACGCACACCGATTCGTCGCGACATCGCCGATCTGCTGCAGAACAAACCGTGGTGCGTACTGTTCGTGCTGTCGTTGATCATCATGATCACGATCACCATGCGCGGTGGTGCGGGCGTGTACTACCTCAAGTACTACGTACAACGCCCGGATCTGGTTGGCCTGTTTCTGGGCAGCTATTCGGTGGCCCTGGGCGTGGGTGCGGCCATCACGCCGCTGCTGACGCGGCGCTGGGACAAGCGCCAGCTGATGTTCTGGCTGATGGTGCTCGTCGGCCTACTGAGCTGCGCGATGTTTTTCGTGCCGGCCGATGCGGTGTGGGCGGTGTTTGTCTTGAACATGCTGATCGGCCTGGCGCTGGGGCCGAAATCGCCGTTGGCGTTCTCGATGTATGCCGATAGCGCCGACTACACCGAATGGCGCACCGGCCGCCGTGCCACGGCGATGACGTTCGCCGCGGCGACGTTTTCGCAAAAGCTCGGCGGGGCGTTGGCCTCGGCCGGCATTGCCTGGGTGCTGGCTGCGATGGGCTATGTCGCCAACACCGCGCAGTCCACCGGGTCGTTGACCGGCATCGTGCTGCTGCTGACCGTGATTCCGGGCGCGGTTGCACTGCTGGCGGCCTGGACCATGCGTTTTTATCCGCTGGACGACGGGCTGTTGAACCGCATCCAGCATGAACTGGCCGCGCGCAAGCGCGACGAACCGGAGCACCCCTGACCGTGTCTGCAACGCCCCACGCCACGTCCGATGCGCTGTCCAGCTTGATGGCGCCCAGCGCCGATGGCGCGCGCTATGCGCTCTACAGCCCTACTGCAATGCCCAATGCCAGCGGCTTCTTGTGGAACCGCCGCATGATGGTGCAGCTGACCTGCCGCGGTTATGCCACCGGCCAGTTCATGCAGCCGGAGCCATCGAAATACGCGCATGCGCCGATGCTGGAAGCGCGCAATTTCATGATGCCCGAGCAGCCGTACTACGCGCATCATCCTGGGCGGTTTTTCTATCTCAAGGACGAAGATACCGGCGCGCTGTACTCGGTGCCGCACGAGCCGGTGCGCGCGCAGCCGCAGGCGTTCGAATTCTCTGCCGGCAAGCACGATGTGCGCTGGCGGGTGCGCCACGACGACATCGTGGTGGAGTTGTGCGTTTCTCTGCCCACCGACGATGCGGTGGAGCTGTGGGAATGTCGTGTGCACAACGGATCCGGGCGCACACGCAGACTGAGCCTGTATGCGTATTTCCCGGTCGGCTACATGTCGTGGATGCATCAATCCGGCGGATACGAGCCGGCCTTGGGCGGGATCGTCTGCCGTAGCGTGGCGCCGTATCAAAAGGTGGACGATTACTTCCGCCAGCGCGATTTCAAGGATTGCACCTTCCTGCTGCACGAGCAGACGCCGGTCGCCTGGGACGCGCAGCAGATGGCATTCGAAGGCGAGGGTGGTTTGCACGCGCCATCGGCCGTGCAGGCCGAGCAGCTGGGCAACCACGATGCGCATTACGAAACGCCGGCGGCCGCGTTGCAATACCGGCTGACCCTGGACGCCGATGCGGCCAGCGTGTATCGCTTCGCATTCGGGCCGGCCAAGGACGATGCCGAAATCGCCGCTCTGCGTGCGCGCTATCTGTCCGAAGCTGGTTTCGCCCAGGCGGCGCGTGCATATGCGGACTATCTGCAGGCCGGCCGTGGCTGCGTGCAGATCGCAACACCGGATGCGGCGCTGGACAATCTGGTCAACCACTGGTTGCCGCGCCAGGTGTTCTATCACGGCGACGTCAATCGCCTGACCACCGATCCGCAGACGCGCAACTATCTGCAGGACCATATGGGCATGGCCTACCTGCAGCCTGCCACCGCACGCGCGGCGCTGTTGCATGCCCTGTCGCAGCAGGAGCCCAGCGGCGCAATGCCGGACGGCATCTTGTTGGTGGAAGGCGCCGAGCTCAAATACATCAACCAGGTGCCGCATACCGATCATTGCGTGTGGTTGCCGATCTTCCTGAGCGCCTATCTTTCCGAAACCGGCGATACCAGCATCCTGGGCGCGCGCGTGGAAACCCATGACGGGCAGCGCCTGAGCGTGGCCGAGCGCCTGGATGCAGCGATGCAATGGCTGCTGGATGCGCGCGATGCACGTGGGTTGAGCTTCATCGCGCAGGGCGACTGGTGCGACCCGATGAACATGGTCGGCTGGCGCGGCAAGGGCGTGTCCGGCTGGCTCACCGTGGCCACCGCGTATGCAGTGCGCCTGTGGTCGGAGATCTGCACCGCGCAAGGGCGCAGCGTGCAGGCGCAGACATTCGGGGAGGCGGTTGCCGTCATCAACGCCGACGCCAACCGTGAGCTGTGGGACGGCAACTGGTACGCGCGCGGCATCACCGACGACGGGGTGCGCTTCGGCATCGCCGACGATGTGGAGGGGCGCATCTATCTCAATCCGCAGAGCTTCGCGCTGCTGGCCGGCACTGCCGATGCGCAGCAACGTGCGGCGCTGCTGGAGGCGGTGCGCGAGCAGCTGCACACGCCGTACGGCCCGGTGATGCTGGCGCCGGCGTACACGCACATGCGCGACGACGTGGGCCGGCTGACCCAGAAGTGGCCGGGTGCGGCGGAAAACGGTGCGGTGTACAACCACGCGGCGGCATTCTATCTGTACAGCCTTTACCAGATTGGCGAGGCCGACCGCGCCTGGGAGATCCTGCGCGCCCTGCTGCCAGGGCCGACACGCGAGGATGTGCTGCAACGCGGCCACCTGCCGGTGTCGCTGCCCAACTACTACCGTGGCGCGTGGCATCAGTATCCGCGTACGGCCGGGCGTTCGAGCCAGCTGTTCAACACCGGCACGGTGGCGTGGGTGTATCGCTGCGTGCTGGAAGGCCTGTTCGGGTTGGTGGGCGAGGGCGATGCGCTGGCGATCCGCCCGCAGCTGCCCTCGCATTGGCCGCAGGCGCGTGCGAGGCGCCAGTTCCGTGGTGCGGACTTCGACCTCACGCTGACGCGCGAGCCGGGCCGCACCGCGATGGAGGTGCTGGTGGATGGCGAGCTCTGTCCGGAGCAGCGCATCGGCAACATCGCGCGCGGGCAGGTGTATCGGGTCGAGGTAAGGCTGCCCGGTTGATGGCGGGTCGCTCGCCGTGTCAGCACTGGCGGCGGCAATGGGTGGCTGAAGCAGCGGGAGCGCGCTCGCGACGCCCTCCTGCTGGCGTGCGTCAGCGTGTCGGCGCTGGCCCCAGATAGGACGCAGGCACCGGCACGGTGCTCAGCACGAGCTTCTCCAGGACGATGTTGTCGTCGATCCTGAAGACCTTGATCGTGTGCCGACCCTTCGCCACCGCGCCCATCTGCGCCGATACGAACACTGCATCGTCCCGTACCGCGGTTGCCCAGGCTTTTTCGGCGGGCGTGTTCTGCGCCCCGCCGGTCGGGTGCAGCTCCCAATTGACGGTGGTCACCGGACCGTCGTCGATGGAGACGCCGAGGCGGAGCGGCCCGCGGTTGGACGTCTCCAGTGTGGGCGCAAGATACAGGCCGAGCGTTGCAGGGCCCGGCGTGGTGACCACCACGTCGTACTCCACTGCGACACGGTCTTCGGCCGTGGTGGCAGGCTGCCCCTGCGGCAGCGCGACCAGGGCGCCCTGGGTGCGTCCCAGCGCGGGGATCGCCGTCCATTGCAGCCCCTTGTTGGCGATGACCCGCGAGAACATGGGCGCTTCGAGCGAGAGGACCCCTGGCGTTTGCGGCGCAGGCGGTGCGAACGCGATGGAGCGTGCGATCCGGTCGGGCGGCGTATCGCCGCCGACGCGGCTGATCGAGGGCATGGACTGCTGGGTGGGGTCGTTCCAGATCACATAGCTCATGTGGACCTGATTCATCATGCCGTCCCATTTGCCGCCGTTGATCGCGTGGTAACGCTGTGTCAGGGCCTTATCGCGCTCGAAGGTGGTTTCGACCATGTCGGCGAAGTAATTGGCACGTGCATCGTTGCGTGCGGCCAGGCGCTTGTTCCATGCGGCCGCGTAATAGAGCTGGTAGAGATTGGAGACGGCCGCGATGGGGTATTCGATCAGCTGGTAATAGGCGTCTTGCTGGTCGGCGGGCAAACTCGCCTTGACGCCGAGCATGCGCTGCTCGAGCGCCTGCCATTGCGCAACGATCGCGCCGAACTCGCCGCCATCCAGCTTGGCCGGCGCACCTTCGCCCAGGGCGAAGCTGTCCTGATCGACCAATTCCGGCTTTCTCCGTGCAACCAACATGCTGTAGCGGGTGATCAGCTCTGCGATACGCGCGGCATGCGCCGCGTCGAACGATTCCTGCGCCCATTGCTGCGGATACGCCGCAAGTGCGCCGGGCGTCATCGCTTCCGGATTCCAGGCCATCTTCAGGAAAAAGCTCAGTGGATATTCCATCGGCTTGATATCGCCGACGTTGACCACCCACAGTTGCCGTGCGCCGCGTTGATAGGCCAGATCCATCTGCTGCCAGATCTTTTCGATCTGATTGGTATTGATCCATTTGTAGTTGCGCGGCACCCCCACATAATCGAAGTGGTAGTACACGCCATACCCACCGGTGCGCTGCAGGTCGGTGACCGGAAGACGGCGGATCTGGCCCCAGTTGTCGTCGGAAAACAGCAGCGTGACATCGTCGGGAACCTGCATTCCGTGGTCGTAGTAGTCCTGCACTTCCTTGTAAAGCGCCCACACCTGCGGCGTTTGCGCGGCCGGCGCCTTCGTCACATCGGCAATGATGGCGCGCTGGTCGGCCACAACCTTTTCCAGCAAATGGCTGGCCGTGCTCTCGGCCATCGGTTCGTCGCCATCGCCGCGCATGCCCACGGTCACCAGGCTGTCGTAGCGTTGACCGCCGCCCTTGGACATCATCCGCGCAATGCCGCCCTTCCAGAAGGCGCGCAGGTTGGCGGCATTGCTGGTGTAGTCCCAGGCGCCGCCGCTGTTGGGAATGCTCTTGAGGTGCCACTCCTTCTGCGCGCGCATCATCGGCTCATGATGGGAGGTACCCATGACGATGCCCATCTGATCGGCCAGCACCATGTTGTCGGGATCATCGACATTGAATGCCTTGCCCCACATCGCCGGCCACAGATAGTTGGCCTTCATGCGCAGGCCCAGCTCGAAGACATGCGCGTACATCTTCGCATTGACGCCACCGAATTTCTTCGTCGCCCAGCCCTTCAAGGCAGGGTCTTCGTCGTTGATGAACAATCCGCGGTAGCGCACCTTCGGCGCATCGGACACGCTGCCGCGGGTGATGAACAGGTTGGATCGATGCGCCGTTGCGACGTCGGCGAACCAGTACCACGGCGACACGCCAATCTTTTCCGAGACATCGTAGGTACCGAAGACCGCGCCACGGCGATCGGCGCCGACAATGACGAGCGCCCGATCGATCTGCGGCGTGGGGCGATCGACGACAATTTGCGTGTACGCCTCCCAGCGCTGCAGCAAGGCGCGCCTGTCGATTTTCCCGGCGGCGATGAGCGCATCGATGATCGGACTCTGGCCGAGCGTGCCAACGATCACGGCCGTTCCGCGGACGCCTGCCAGATCGGTGCTCACGCCACTGGTGCGGCCGGCAACCCGTTGCAGGTCGGTTGCGAAATTGTCGGCCGCCGATCGCACCGCGGAATCGGCCGAGACATCGACCACGACCGTGGCAGGTGCTTCCGAGCGGATCAGCGCAAACGCACCGGGGCTGTCGCGTTCGCACACCGACACTGGCGTGGCACAGGCCCAGACACCGTCGGCGGCGAAGAGGCCGGCCACGATGATCAGCAGGGAGCGCATGCGCGACGGCGCACTCGACGAGATCTGGCTTCTTGCTTGAACGGTCATGGGCTCTCCACACATGCGGTGCTGGTTTCTGGATGGGTGCGACACGCGTATCGACGGCACTGCCAAGCGGCGGGCGCGGCCGATGCACCGCCGGTATGCGCCGCGCCTGCACGAGAGGGTGCGTTCCATCGCGTTGTGATGACGCGCATCGCGGTGAGGTGACTGCCGTCGCTGCAGTGCAGCAGTCATCGCATCACGCGGTGGCGCAAGCGATGGCGTTGCGTGGCAGGCACTGCTGTCATGCAAGACGACATCGAGCAACGAAACGCTTTGGGCACATCGTCCGACTCGAGATGATCAGAAAGTACGTTGCGTTAGCGCTAACATCAAGCTGCCGGCAAGCGCGGCTGCTAGGTGTAGGCGGCCATGTCCCTGCGCAGGTAGTGCCTCTCGCGGCCCTGTTTTCGCCGATCGAGGCGATGGCAGCAGCGCGATTCAACCGCGCTGGCATGTGTGAGCAGGCCATGGGCGCCGCACCGGTGGCGGCACACCAACCACAGATATGCCCGCAGTCCGCGCGGGCATGTTTGCGCGTCTGCGATGCCAATGCCCGCCAAGGCGGCGTCTGCGCATTCCACCAAGGCCTTGAGCAGCCCGGCAGGGCGAGCGCGCATGCCGATGCAAACCGCACGGCAGACCCCGCCCGGCCCGGATGCCGCGCTTGCACCGCCAATGTGCGCGACTGCGTACACTCCACCGCTGGCGCTGCGCCACGTCGGAGGACATGTTGGTCTCGAGCTGGATCCTGTTGCTGGTGTCCCTGGGTTACGCAGCCCTGCTGTTCGGGGTGGCGTGGTGGGGCGACCGCCGCCCGCTGTATCCGGAGCGGCCGTGGCTGCGGCCGGCGGTCTACAGCCTGGCGCTGGCGGTGTATTGCTCGTCGTGGACCTTCTATGGCGCGGTCGGCTCGGCGGTGCGCAATGGCATCGGCTACCTGCCGATCTATCTGGGCCCGCTGCTGTTGCTGCTGTTCGGCTGGCGCATCATCGAGCGCCTTGCGCTGATCGCGCGCGCCGAAAATACCGTGTCCATCGCCGATTTCATCTCCTCGCGCTACGGCCGTTCGCGCCGGCTGGCCGCGTTGGTGGCGGTGATCGCGTTGATCGGCATCGTTCCCTATCTGGCCCTGCAATACAAAGCGGTGGCGATGAGCCTGGAAGTGTTGACCGGGCATAGCAGCGCCGGACGCGGCATCTTCGCCGACCCGGCGTTGTATGTGGCATTGCTGATGGCCTTGTTCGCCACCTTGTTCGGCACCCGCCAGGTGGATGCCACCGAACACCACCGCGGCATGATGCTGGCGATCGCGCTGGAGTCGGTGATCAAGCTGGTCGCCATCGTGGCGGTGGGGCTGTTCGCGTGGCTGTGGTTGAGCGAGCACCGACTGCATATCGCCGATTCGGCGCGCACGCTGTTCGAGCACACGCCGTCGGTGGGCTTCATTTCGCAGACGCTGCTGAGTTTTCTGGCCGTGATCTGCCTGCCGCGCCAGTTCCACGTGGCGGTGGTCGAATGCAGCGACGTTGGCGATATCCGCCGTGCGCGTTGGTTCTTCGGCGCCTATCTGGTGATCATCTCGGCGATGGTGGTGCCGATCGCCTCGGCGGGCATCGCGTTGTTCGGCAAGGGCAGTGCGGTGGTGGACGATGCGGTGGTGCTGGCACTGCCGCTCAGCCAGGGCAATACGGTGCTGGCGCTGGTGGCGTATGTGGGCGGGTTTTCGGCGGCCACCGGCATGGTGATCGTGGCCAGCATCGCGCTGGCCACCATGGTCAGCAACGACCTGGTGATGCCGGTGCTGCTGCGTCGCCGCGGCAGCGCCGATGCGCGCGCGGCGGTGGCCTCGCGCGTGCTGTGGATCCGACGTGTTGCCATCCTGCTGCTGGCGCTCATTGCCTACGGATATCACCGCAGCGTCGCCAACGACACCACGTTGGCTGCGTACGGGCTGATGGCATTTGCCGCAGTGGCGCAATTTGCGCCCGGTGTGATCGGCGGGCTGTATTGGCGTGGTGCCAGCCGCAAGGGCGTGGAGACCGGCATGGCGCTCGGATTCATGACCTGGATTTACACGCTGCTGCTGCCGGCGGCCACGCGCGCTGGCTGGCTACAGACGGACTGGCTGGTGGACGGGCCGTTCGGCATCGCCTGGTTGCAGCCGCAGCAGCTGTTCGGCATGCGCGGCTGGGACCCGCTGGCGCATGGCACGTTCTGGTCGTTGCTGATCAACGTGGGCGCGATGATGCTGGTCTCCGCGCGCTGGCGTCCCGGGGTGGACGAGCGGCTGCGTGCAGCGCCGTTTCTGGACCCGTACGCGCAGCGCCCGGCGGTGGCCGGCGACTGGCCGGGGCATGTGCGCGTGGCCGATCTGCAGGCGCTGGCCGAGCGTGTGGTGGGCGAACGGCACGCGCATCGCGCTTTCGTCGACCAGGCCTCGCTGCTGGAACGCGAGCTGCAGCCCACCGTGGTGGCCGACCGCGCCTGGGTGCAGTTCACCGAACGCCTGCTCGCCGCCTCCATCGGCGCCGCCTCCGCGCGCCTGGTGCTGACCAGCCTGTTGCGCGGTTCGGGCATGGAACTGGGCGAAGTGGTGGCGGTGCTGGACGAAGCCGGCCAGGAGCTGCGCTTCAATCGCGAGATTTTGTCCACCACGCTGGAAAACATCAGCGCCGCGGTCAGCGTGGTCGACCCGGACATGCGCTTGACCGCCTGGAACCGGCGTTATCAGCAGTTGTTCGGCTATCCCGATGGCATGTTGTATGTGGGCCGGCCGGTGGCCGATCTGATCCGCTACAACGCCGAGCGCGGCGAACTGGGCGAGGGCGATATCGAAGACCAGATCGATCGGCGTATCCGGCATATGCGCGCCGGCTCGCCGCATGTGTTCGAACGCACCCGCAGCGACGGCAAGGTGATCGAGATGCGCGGCCAGGCGCTGCCGGGCGGTGGCTACGTCACCAGCTACAACGACATCACCGACTACAAGCGCGCCGAACGCGCGTTGCTGGACGCCAATGAAAATCTGGAGCAACGCGTCGCCGATCGTTCGCGCGAAGCCGAGCTGGCGCAACAATCCAAGACCCGCTTTCTGGCCGCGATCAGCCACGACGTGTTGCAGCCGCTCAACGCCGCGCGCCTGTTCGCCTCGGCCTTGCGCGAGAGCCATCAGAACAACGAAGAGCAACGGCATCTGGCCGAACGCGTGGATGCTTCGCTGCGTGCGGCCGAAGAACTGCTGGACGGCCTGCTCGACGTCTCGCGCCTGGATGCCGGTGGGTTGCGTCCCACGGTCGAGGATTTCGACGCCAGCGCGCTGATGCACGAGCTGGCCGCGCAATACGCGCCGGTGGCGGCCAGCCGTGGTCTTCAGCTACAGGTCCATGTGCGCGCGATCTGGGTGCGCAGCGACCGCCGTCTGCTGCGCCGGGTGATGCAGAACTTCCTGGCCAATGCGCTGCGCTACACGCGCCAGGGCCGCATCGTGCTGGGCATGCGCGGGCGCGGGCAGCAGGTGGAGCTGCAGGTGTGGGACACCGGCCCGGGCATTCCCGAACACCACATGCGGCAGATCTTCGAAGAATTTCGCCGCTATCAGCAGCCCTTCGATTGGGGCGAGCAGGGGCTGGGGTTGGGTCTGTCGATTTGCCAACGCATCTCGCGCCTGCTCGACCACGACCTGAGCGCGCGCAGCCAGGTCGGCCGCGGCAGCATGTTCTCGATCCTGTTGCCGCGTGTGGCGCCGGTTCCGGTGGCGCCGCCCTTGCCGGTGACGGCTGCACGTGCATCGCGCAGCGGCGATTCGCTGGCCGGCCTGCGCGTGCTGTGCGTGGATAACGACCGCGAAATTCTCGATGGCATGCGCGCGCTGCTCGGCCGCTGGCAGGTGGAGGTGATCACCGCCAGCACCGTGGACCAGGCACTGGAACGTGCGCGCGAACAGCCGGACCTGATGCTGGTGGATTACCACCTGCACGACCGCATGGATGGCCTGGACACGCTCGATGCCGTGCAAGCCGCCGCACCGGCGCCGATCGCCGGCGCCCTGCTCACGGCCGACGGCCGCGACGAACTCAAGCAGCTCGCGCGCGATCGCGGTTATCGGTTGCTGACCAAGCCGGTGAAGCCGGCCTCGTTACGCGCGTTCCTGAGCGCCTACCACGATGCAAAAACACGCTGACAGGTGCATCGGGCCATCGCCGCGACATGCGGGGATGCACGCGGCATCGAGCAAGCATCCCATGATGCCGATCGCGTGCGGGCCGCAATCCCTTGCAGCGTAGGAGCGCACCCGGGCGCGAGAGGCGTCATCGATAACGCCTCTCGCGCCCGGGTGCGCTCCTACAGCAACTTACCCGGCGCCGCTCAGGTGCTCGTAAAGAATCACGCTGCCGACGATCACCAGAATCAATCCACCCAACATTTCGGCGCGCTTGCCGATCAGATTGCCCAGCGCGCGGCCCAGCATCACTCCAGCAGTGACCATGCTGAAGGTGCATAGGCCCACCACCACCGCCACCACGCCGATATGCACATCGAGAAACGCCAGGCTGACGCCGACCGCCATCGCATCGATGCTGGTGGCAAAGCCGGTGGTGGCCAAGCCCAGCACGCCATGCCGTTTCGGCGTGTCGGAGGCTGCATCTTCGGCATCTTCCGGCCCGTTGCGCAGCCCGGCCACGATCATGTGCGTGCCCAATGCGCCCAGCAGCACGAAGGCGATCCAGTGATCGTAGGCAGACACATAACTGGCTGCGGCCCGGCCCAGCAGCCAGCCGATCACCGGGGTGATGGCTTCGATGCAGCCGAAGATCAGGCCGGCGCGTAGCGCGTCGCGCCACTGCGGTTTGCGCATCGCCGCGCCCTTGCCGATCGCCGCGGCAAACGCGTCGGTCGACATCGCAAAACCGATCAACACAATGGAAAAAGGAGACATCGACACTCTCGGGTTGGGCACGGTCACAACGGCATGCGCCCGCGCCAACCGTCGTCGTGCACGCATGCCGCTGGTCTCGCCAAACCGAAACTGGTTGCCTGCACCACGGCGCACTGGCCGAGTATGTTGATGCAGGCGCTTTCGATGACGAAAGTAGGCTACTCCCCAAGGGGCGCGCAGTGTACCAACGCATTGCCGCGTTCGGTGCGTTTGCACTGCACGCGAAGGTCGGTCTGATCTTTATAGCCGTGGCTATGCGGGCGCCGTGCGTGCTGCCTGCCCGCCTCTTCAAGCTGCCCAATATTGTGTGTATTCCTTTACATCGCAGACGTCGAGGTGCGGCGCGCAGGGGCGATGCGGCGTCGCGCAGGAGTGGGGCACCTGGAAATGCGCGTGGCAGGCGATGGCGCGCGTGCGCCGGTCGCGCACGTCGCTAGTGCAGCGCGCTGGAAATCTCGGCGGTTGCCGCGCACAGGGCCTGTAACGCCGCTTGCGGACTCACCAGCGCAGGGCGACGTTCGATGAAGGGCACCGTGAGCGTGTAGGTGGCGCTGCCGCGTTGCAGGATCGGTGCAGTCAGATCGACCACGCCGACCACCGCCTCGCTGGGCTGCATGGCATAACCATCGCGGCGCGCCTGCGCGGCGGCGGCCAGGAACTGCGCGCGCTCGAACGGCACTTCGCTGGCCTCGAGCATGTCCAGCCAGCGCGCCTGCACCTCCGGCTGCTGGAAGGCGAACAGCACCAGCCCGGAGCTGGAATGCGTCAACGGGCGACGATGCCCCGGGCGTACCACCAGGCCCAGGTCGCTGGGCACGTCCATTTGCGCGATCACCACGATCTGGTCGCCGGATGGCGCCACCAGGTGGCACGGCTGGTAGATCGCATCGGACAAGCGCCGCATCACCGGCAACGCGGCTTCGCTGATGCTTTGCACCTGCGGCTGCTGCATGCCGAGCATGAACAGGCGGTTGGTCAGCACGTAGTCGCCTTCGCCATCGCGCGTGAGGTAGCCGCGCTCTTCCAGCACCTGCAGCATGCGAAAGATCTCCCCGCGCGAGCGCCCGATGCCCTGCGAGATTGCGCCCATGCTCATCGGCTGCGCCTGGCGGGCGAGCAGCTCCAGGATGTCCAGGCCCTTGTCCAGGGCCGGCGCGCGGTACTTGGCGGGTTCGGTGCTCATCCGTTTGCAGGTCCAGGCAAGGTGCGGCGCGCCAGGGTACAGGCAACGCGGGGCGGGGTCAGGTGGCGCGTGTCAGTGCAAATATAAACAAAGATTTTATATTTGCATGGCGCTGGTCTGCGCAGTACGCTCGCTCGATTGCAACGCAAGCGCCACAGCCTTGGGAGGGGAACGGTCGCATGCATCACAGTGACATTGCCGCGTCGCCGCGCGGCAACTTGGCGCGCACCGCCATGGTTCCCCTGTTGTTGATTGTCAGCCTGTTCTTTCTCTGGGGCATGGCCAACAACCTCAACGACATCCTGATCAAGCAGTTCAAGAAGGCCTTCGAACTGACCGACCTGCAGGCCGGGCTGGTGCAAAGCGCGTTCTACATGGGCTATTTCGTGTTTGCGCTGCCGGCGGCGATGTTCATGCGCCGCTACAGCTACAAGGCCGCGGTGGTGCTGGGCCTGCTGCTGTACGCCTGCGGCGCCTTCCTGTTCTATCCGGCCGCGCAGGTGCACACCTACTGGCTGTTCCTGCTGGCGCTGTTCGTGATCGCCAGCGGCCTGGCGTTCCTGGAAACCACGGCCAACCCGCTGGTGACCGTCCTCGGTCCAGCCGATGGCGCGGCGCGGCGCTTGAACCTTGCGCAGGCGTTCAACCCGCTGGGCTCGATTACCGGCGTGCTGGTCGGCCAGCACTTCATCTTCTCCGGCGTGGAGCACACCCCGGCCGAACTGGCCGCGATGGCGCCGGCCGCACGCGAGGCGTTCTTCGCCACCGAATCGGCGGCCGTGCAGATGCCATACCTGATCATCGGTGCGGTGGTGGTGCTGTGGGCGATCCTGATCGCGCTGGTGCGTTTCCCCAGCGGCGCGCCGGATGCAGACACCGGCGGTGCGCCCAGGCGCGCACGCTTCAGCGAACTGCTGCGTAATCGCTTGTTCGTGTTTGCGGTGGTCGCGCAGTTCTTTTACGTGGGCGCGCAGGTCGGCATCTGGAGTTATCTGATTCGCTATCTGCAGGATGCCGTGCCTGGCACGCCGGAAAAAACCGCTGCGACCTATCTGACCATCTCGCTGGTGCTGTTCATGGCCGGCCGCTTTATCGGCACCGCGCTGTTGCGTTACCTGGCGCCTGCGAAGCTGTTGGCAAGTTTTGCCGTGATCAATCTGTTCTTGTGCGCGGTGGCCATCGCACTACCCGGGTGGACCGGGTTGTATGCGCTGGTGGCGGCGAGCGTGTTCATGTCGGTGATGTTCCCGACCATTTTTGCGCTGGGCCTGGACGGCATGCACGACGATGCCCGCAAGCTGGGCTCGTCCATGCTGGTGATGTCCATCATCGGCGGTGCCTTGCTCACGGCGGTGATGGGCGCGGTGTCGGACATGGCCGGCATCCACTGGGCGATGGCGGTGCCGGGTGCGTGCTTTGCGGTGATTTTGTCGTTCGCGTTGCGCGCCCGCCGCGTGGTGCCCGTCGTTTCAGGAGCCTGAGCATGCCGCGCCTTTGTTATGTGCTGGATCTACACGACGATGCGGCGCTGATCGCCGAATACGAGCGCTGGCATCAGCCCACCGAGGTATGGCCGGAGGTAGTGGCCTCGCTGCAGCAGGCCGGCATTCTGGAATTGGAGATCTTTCGCAGCGGCGACCGGCTGGTGATGCTGATGGAGGTGCGCGAGGACTACGATCCGGCCGTCAAGGCCGCACGCGATGCAGCCGACCCGCGCATCCAGGCGTGGGAGCAGTTGATGTGGCGGTTTCAGAAGCCGCTGCCTGGCAGTAAGCAGGGAGAGAAATGGCGGCAGGCCGGACGGATCTTTGCGCTGGGCGAGGCGATCGCCGCGCAGCGCTAGGCCGCGCCCTCATCCGCCCTGCGGGCACCTTCTCCCGCAGGCGGGAGAAGGGCGTGATCCGGCTCACGTGGGAGAAGGGCGTGATCTGGCGCAGGTGGGAGAGGCGCAGGTGGGAGAAAGGCGTGATTCGGTTTGGCTCGGGCATCTTGGGGATGGACCCATCGCCGGGCATCTGCAGTGCGCCGCGGTCGGCGGTTGGCTTTCCGCGACGTCGGAGACCGATCACCCCGCCGTCCCGGACGAACCACGACTTCCTTCTCCCGCGCGCGGGAGAAGGTGCCCGCAGGGCGGATGAGGGGCCGTAGGCTCAGCCTTTCGCGCTGGCCGCCAGATCCTCCACCCAGAACCGCCCGCCCGGATAGCTGAACTCCGCAATCGAGGCGGCATGCATTTCTGCGGAGAAACCAGCGGCTTCCGGGGCGAGATAGCGGCCGTGCCGGATGCGTACCGGGTCCAGGAAGTGCTGGTGCAGGTGGTCGACGAATTCGATTGCGCGGTCTTCCATCTCGCCGGTGATGGCCACGAAATCGGCCATCGCCAGATGCTGTACCAACTCGCACAGACCCACACCGCCGGCATGCGGGAAGACGCGCACGTTGAACTTGGCGGCCAGCAGCAGGATGGCGAGATTTTCGTTGACCCCGCCCACGCGCGCGGCATCGATCTGGATCAGGTCCACCGCACCGGCCTGCAGCAACTGCTTGAACACCACCCGGTTCTGCGTGTGCTCGCCCGTGGAGACCGGCACCGGAGCGATGCCCTGACGGATGGCGGCATGGCCGAGCACGTCGTCCGGGCTGGTGGGTTCTTCGATCCAGGCGATGTCGAATTCGGCCAGCTGGCGCATCCAGTCGATCGCCGGGCCCACGTCCCAGCGCTGATTGGCATCGACTGCCATGGCGATGTCCGGGCCAATGGCTTCGCGCGCGAGGCGGCAGCGACGAATGTCGTCGCGCACGTTGGCGCCGACCTTGAGCTTGATGGTGCGGAAGCCGTCGGCCACCGCTTCCTTGGCCAGCCGCACCAGCTTCTCGTCCGAGTAGCCGAGCCAGCCGGGCGAGGTGGTGTAGGCGGGGTAGCCTTGCTCAATCAGCGTGGCGATGCGCTGCGCGCGCTGCGGCTGCGCAGCGCGCAGGATCGTCAGCGCCTCGTCGCGGGTGAGCGCGTCGGTGAGGTAGCGGAAGTCGATGGTGTCGACCAACTGCTCGGGCGTGAGTTCGGCGATGAAGCGCCACAGCGGCTTTTTCGCCGCGCGTGCGGCCAGATCCCACGCGGCGTTGATCACCGCGCCGATGGCCATGTGCATCACGCCCTTCTCCGGGCCGAGCCAGCGCAGCTGCGAGTCGTTGGTGAGCCGGCGCGCGAATGCGCCCAGATCGGCGATGACGTCTTCTACGCGCAGGCCGACCACATGCTCGGCCAGTGCCGCCACCGCAGCGGTCTGTACGTCGTTACCGCGGCCGATGGTGAACACCAGGCCGTAACCGGCCAGGTCATCGGCCGCATCGGTGCGCAGCACGACGTAGGCCGCCGAGTAATCGGGATCGGGATTCATCGCATCCGATCCATCCAGCTCGCGCGAGGTGGGGAAGCGGACGTCGTGGGTATCGAGGGCGACGATGGTGCTCATGAAAGTCCTGGCGATGGAAGGCGGAAAATAAAACGGATGAAAGAAAAATGGCTGGAATGAAGCGATGACGAAATACGAAGCGATGAAGAAATACGAAAACGGGGAGCTGCGCTTGAGCCCCTCCCACCGGGAGAGGGTTGGGGTGAGGGTACGAACGCGTAGCGCCGAGTGCGTTGAGGCGCTGCAGTGACTCATGCGTTTGCAACTCAGCCCAATGCATCGATTGCACGACCAACTGTGCGTTGCGATGGACGTGCTACAGCGTTGGACATTCAATACGGCGACACGCTGGGTAAAACAATGTGCTTGTGCTGCGTCAGTACGCGCGTCGAAATGTCAGACCAAACCACAGACGGCATGAGGTCGAGTTGCGCGACTCCGTGGCTACGTACCCTCAACCTAACCCCCGCTCCGCGCCCCGGCCCGCGCCAGCAACGCGGGCGCTTCAAGGCACGCGCGCCAATGGCGCGCAAGCTGTGCCTTGGCGCCCCGATGGGAGAGGGGCTTTGCGTTGTCGCGCGATTCGAGTTGCGTGAGTACTTCGGCTTTCGCGCAAGAAAAATTCTTGGAGGTGGACGCAATACACTGCAGTACGACCTCAATTCTTCCACACGTAAAGCCTCAACCCCCATCGCGCGGATGCGCCACGACCGGCTGACGCTGACGACCCAGGCCTTCGATCTCCAGTTCCATCACATCGCCCGGCTTGAGGTAGACCGGCGGCTTCTGGCCCAGGCCCACGCCCGGCGGCGTACCGGTGCTGATCACATCGCCCGGCATCAGCGTCATGTAGCGGCTGATGTGGCTGACCAGCTCGGCCACGCCGAACACCATCGTGCGCGTGCTGCCGTTCTGGTAGCGGTGGCCGTTGACCTCCAGCCACATCGACAGGTTCTGCGGGTCGGCGATTTCGTCGCGGGTGACCAGCCACGGGCCGATCGGACCGAACGTGTCCGCGCTCTTGCCCTTGACCCACTGGCCGCCATGTTCGAGCTGGAATTCGCGCTCGGACAGGTCGTTGATCACGGCGTAGCCAGCCACATGGTTCAGCGCTTGCTCCACCGATACATCGCGCGCCACGTCGCCGATCACCACGCCCAGCTCCACTTCCCAGTCGCTCTTCACCGAGCCGCGCGGGATGATCACCGTGTCGTTGGGGCCGCACACCGCCGTGGTGGCTTTCATGAAAAGAATCGGCATCTTGGGCACTTCCATGCCCGATTCGGCGGCGTGGTCGGCGTAGTTCAAGCCAACGCAGATGAATTTACCGATGCGGCCCACCGCAGCGCCGTAACGCACCTCGCCTTCGATCAACGGCAGCGTGGCCACATCCAGTGCGCGCAGTTTTTCCAGGCCGGCGGCGGTGATGTGTTCGCCGGCCACATCGTCGATCACACCGCTGAGGTCGCGGATGCGGCCTTGGCGATCGATCAGGCCAGGGCGTTCGTGGCCTTCGGCGCCAATGCGTACGAGTTTCATGCGGTCTTCCTTTGCAGATGAGAAGGGGAGCGGCTAGCAAACCTAGCGCGCATGCATCGGGTGGGTAGGGACGGTGTGCGCATCTCGAGGCGGGCACATGCGACAGATCGCAGCATGCGTCGTTGCCGCACTCAGTTGGACCAGCCGCCATCGATGATGTGGGTCTGGCCGGTGGTGAAGGAGGATTCGTCCGAAGCCAGGTACACCACCAGCTGCGCAATCTCGCGTGGGTCGCCCAGGCGGCCCATCGGCTGACGGTCGGTGAAGCTCTTCCACACCGCCTGTTCGTCGCCACCCAGGGCCTTGACGCGCTCGCCCAGCGACGGCGTCTTGATGGTGCCCGGGCAGATCGCGTTGCAACGTACGCCCTGCGCCACGTAGTCGGCCGCGATCGCCTTGCTCAGGCCGATCACCGCGGCCTTGGTCACCCCGTACACGAAGCGGTTCGGCACGCCCTTGATGCTGGAAGCCACCGAGGACATGTTGATGATGCTGCCGCGGCCGCGTTCGAGCATGCCCGGCAACACCGCCTTGCAGGTGTAGTACATCGCATCGACGTTGATCGAGAACGAGCGGCGCCACGCCGGCTCGTCGCAGTCGAGAATGCTGCCCTGATGCACGAAGCCGGCGCAGTTGAACAGCACATCGAACGGGCCGTGTGCGGCGATCAATGCGTTGATCGCCGCGGCGTCGGTGACGTCGAGCAGCTGGGTGGTGATGGCATCGGATTCGGCGGCCAGCGCTTGCAAGGCCGCGGCGTCGATGTCGGTGGCGATCACCTGTGCACCGGCGCGTGCGCAGGCCAGCGCGCTTTCGCGCCCGATGCCGGCGCCGGCGGCGGTGATCAGGCAACGCTTGCCCTGCAGGCGGTTATTGGGAGTGGTGGGAATCGAGACAGTCATACCGATGAGGTTCCGTGGGTGGGGGCCGCCGGCCGTGGCAGACGATAGAACGTGAGTGCGTTGTCGCCGAAGATGGCTGCCGCGTGCTCGGCGGCATGCCGGGTGACGAGTTGCTGGGCGAGCGCGAACCATTGCGCGTAATCGGCGCGCAAGCGCAGCACCGGCCAGTCGCTGCCCCATAGCAGCCGCTGCGCGCCGAAGCGGGCGAACAGGTGGGCCACATACGGCTCCAGCGCGTCGATGCCAGCGCCGCGCGCGGCTTCGGTCAGCAGCCCGGAGAGTTTGCAATGCAGATTGGGATGCTGCGCCAGGGCGGCCATGCCGGCGGCCCAGGCAACGAATTCGCCGGCCGCAATCTGCGGTTTGCCGCCGTGATCGAGCACCACACGCAATGCCGGATGGCGCTTCAAGCGCGCCTGCAGTGCCGGTACGTGCACGGCACGGATCAACGCATCGAAGGCCAGGTCATGCGCCAGCAGCGCATCGAAGGCGGCATCCAATGCGGGGCTGGCCAGCCAGTGCACGTCGGCGATGTCCTGCACCATCGGGCGCAGGCCCTTGAGCACGCCGCCGCCGGCGCGCACCAGTGCGCCGATGCGTGCAGCGGCATCGGGCGCAGCGAAGTCCACCCAGCCCACCACGCCGGCAATGCGCGCATCGTCGCGGGCCAGCTCGAACAGGTAGCAGGTTTCCGCCTCGGTGGCGGCCGCCTGCACCACCACCACCTGATCGACAGCGGCCGCGTCCAGCGCAGCGCTGACGTCATCGGGGCCGAAGTCGCGGTACAGCGGCGCCAGCTCGGGCGTCAGCCAGTGGTAATCGCCACGGGCCAAGTGCCAGAAATGCAGGTGCGCGTCGACCCGGCTCATGGCGTGGGCAACTCCGCAGCGAGCAGACCCTCATCGCACAGGCGTTGCCACAATGCGGATGGCACCGGGGCCGCAAGCCGCGTGGCAGCCGAGCGCACTTCGGCCACGCTGCGCATGCCGGCCACCACCGTGGTCACTGCCGGGTGCGCCAGCGGGAACTGCAATGCGGCCGCACCGATATCCACCCCAAACGCCGCGCAGGCCGCGTACAGCCGCTGCGCATGCTGCAGCGTGGCGGTGTCGACCGGGGCGTAGTTATAGGTGGCGCCGGGGCCGCGTGCGTCGCTGAGCAGGCCAGAGCTGTACGGGCCAGCCGACAGGATCGCCACATTGCGTTGCTGCGCCTGCTGCAGCAGCGCGCGCGCGCCGTGCTGTTCCAGCAGGGTGTAGCGGCCGGCCAGCATCACGCAGTCGAGCGGAAAGCGCGGCAACACCTCCAGTGCCACGTCCTGCTCGTTGACGCCCAGCCCGATCGCCCCGCACGCGCCGGCCGCCTTCAACTCCGCCATCGCCGGCAAGGCCTCCTCCAAGGCCTGGCGCAGGACGTTGGCGTGGTTGTCGCCGTGGGTCAGCGCACCGATGTCGTGCAGCAGCAGCACGTCGATGTAGTCGGTGCCCAGGCGTCCCAGGCTGGAGGCGAACGCGCGCCGCACACCGTCGGCGCTGTAGTCGAACTCGGCACGCCGCCCGGCCACCGCAAAACCATCGCGGCCGGCAGCGGCGTGGGCGTCGTCGTAGACGCAACGGCCAACCTTGGTCGACAACGTGTAGTCCGCGCGCGGCACGCCGGCCAGCCCACGACCCAGGCGCGCTTCGCTCAGCCCGTAGCCGTAATAAGGCGCGGTATCGAAATGACGAATGCCGGCCTCGAACGCGCCTGCGACCGCTGCCAGTGCGTCCGCTTCATCCACTTCCGTATACAGGTTGCCGATCGGGGCAGCACCGAAGCCCAGTGCGGAAAGCTGCACGTCGGTGCCTCCCAGCCGCTGCCGCGCCACGCTGCTCATGCGCGCCGCTCCGCGAGCAGGGCGCATGAGCGGGTGCCTGGAGAATCCGTAGAACAGAAGCTGAGCATTGCAACGTCCACCATCCGGTAGGTGCCGGACTGTTCGCATATGAATATGGCAATCATCAATGAACAGATCACGCTGCAGTGCAGCATCGCCCTGGTCTGGGCGTGCGCATGGTCGGTTAGGCGGGCGGCGCTATGTCGGATTTCGCAGATGGCATGACCAGTTCCTATAACGCCCTGCTGGCGGTTGCGGCATGCAAGCCGGTGCGGCTAGATACCTGCCTTCTTCGACGAAGCTGATGCATGGCAGACACGACACGGCGGGATGTGTTCAAGGGGCTGGCCGCCGGCGCACTGGTCGCGCCGCTGGCGGCTGCGGCCCAGGCGTCGGCGACGCAGCGCGCGGGCACGCCGCAGTGGGCGCGCGGCGTGGAGGGGCAGCGCAAGGCGGATCTGGGCAACGGCACGTATCTCAATCCCATCGTGGCCGGCGATCACCCCGACCCCACCATCCTCAAGGATGGCGACGACTACTACATGACGTTTTCGTCGTTCTTTTCCTACCCGGGCATCGTGCTGTGGCATTCCACCGATCTGGTCAACTGGACCCCGATCGGCCCGGCGTTGCATCAGGGGCTGGGCACGATCTGGGCGCTGGACCTGTGCAAGCACCACGATCGCTACTACATCTACATCCCGGCCAATCCGGACGACACCGGCTGGTCGATCTTCGTGATCTGGGCCGACGACATCCGCGGGCCGTGGAGCGCACCGATCGATCTGAAGATCGCCGGCTGCATCGATCCCGGTCACGTGGTCGGCGAAGACGGCAAGCGCTATCTGTTCGTCAACGGCATCCGCAAGGTGCGCCTGCGCGATGACGGCCTGGCCACCGACGGGCAGCTGGAACCGGCCTATGCGCCGTGGCGCTATCCCGACCACTGGGTCGTGGAGAATTTCGCGCCCGAAGGCCCCAAGCTGACCTGGCACGATGGGTGGCTGTACCTGGTCACCGCCGTTGGCGGCACTGCCGGGCCGGTGACCGGGCACATGGTCATCGCCGCGCGTTCGCGCTCGGTGCATGGGCCGTGGGAGCATTGCCCGCGCAATCCGCTGGTGCGCACCCAATCGGACCAGGAGCCGTGGTGGTCGCGCGGGCATGCCACGCTGGTGGAAGGGCCGCGCGGCGACTGGTGGATGGTCTATCACGGCTACGAAAACGGCTTTCGCACGCTGGGGCGGCAGACCTTGCTGGAGCCGATCGAGTGGACGGCCGACGGCTGGTTTCGCGCCATTGGCGGCGATCTGTCCAAACCATTGCGCACCCCGGCACGCGTGCCTGCCGGCAGCATGGCGCCGGCGACGGGGTTGGCGTTGTCCGACGATTTCTCCGGCGACAGGTTCGGTACGCAATGGAGCCTGCATGCGCCCAGGCCCGGCGAGCAGGCGCGGGTGCGGCGCGCGAACAAGGCACTGACGCTGGCCTGTGCGGGCAGCTCGCCGATCGACAGCACGCCACTGACCTGCGGCGTGCCCGACCGCGCCTACATGGCAGAGGTGACGCTGGAACTGGTCGGCGATGCCGAAGGCGGCATCGTGTTGTTCTATAACCATAAGGCCTTCGTCGGCATCGGCTTCACTGCCGACACCATGAAAACCTACGAATACTCGGAGGAACTGGTGTGGGCACGCGCACCCAATACGCATCGACGCATTCGCGTGCGGCTGACCAACGATCACCAGGTCGTAGGGTTCGAGTATTCGGTCGATGCAGGCCAGCAGTGGACGCGGCACCCCACCCGCATGGAAGTGTCCGGATTCCATCACAACGTGTTCGGCGGGTTTCTGAGCCTGCAATTGGGCGTGTATGCCGCGCAGCAAGGCGAAGTGGTCTTGCGCGATTTCCGCTATCGCGCGCTGACGTAAGGACGCGGCGCGCCACGCAGCGCTGCAGTCAAACGGCGAGGCCCGGGGAGACCTCGCCGTCAGGCGTAACAGCGACCATCGACGTCGCGCACCGCGTCAACGGGATGCGGACGGCGCGAGGAATCGGAATGTGTATGTGCTACATGCCGATTCCATACGCCGGCCTGCTCCATCTGATAGCGACGCAATCGCTCTATCGATCGCAGTTAACCGCAGCAGTAGCAGACGTTGCCCTGGCCCAGGTCGCCGCCGAATTCCGGACACTCGGCTTTGCAGGCCCATGCACTACACGATTCGACTTTCGGCTGTGCGTTATCGACCGCCATCACCTGGAAGGCACCGAAGCCGGTGCTGGCCAGAAAGGTCGCTGCCACCAACGCACTACGCAAGCTTACCCAACGCTTCTTCATGCATTACTCCTTCACCGTTGCAAAAGCCGCTGGCGCGTCCGTGCGGCGCAAGGCGGCAACGAGGTCCTGCACCCGCTCCGTGGTATCGAAAACGCCAAGATGCGAATGACGCACGCGCCCCTCCGCATCGATGGCCATCAGCAGCGGCACGTTGCGTGCGCGGAACAGCATCAACGCGCGACGATCGGTCAACGTGACCACCGGGAAATCGAAACCGTGCACATGTGCGTAGCGCGCGGCCTGCGCGGTATCGCAATGGCACACGCCCAACAGCTGCGGCCGGCCAGGAAGGTTGGCCTGCAGCTCCCGCGCTGCCCGCAGCACGGTCGGTGCCGAGCGCTGGCAGTACGGGCAGGTGGTGGTAAAGAAGAACAGCACCTGCGCCGGCCCATGCGGCGCACCGAGCAGGTGCCGCCGGCCATCGCCATCGGTCGCTTCGATACGCGGTACGTACATGCCGTCATATGGCGCGCTGATGCGCGTCTGCAGCCACTGCTGCTGCACGCGCAGCTGCCGGTTCTGCCACGCCAGCATCGCAATCAATGCACAGGCCACCAGCAGGCCCATCCAGAGCCAGGGGAAACGTCGCGCCATGCCAGCTCCAAAGCGTCCGCGGTGCTCGAGCCTTGCCCAGGCATCAGCTCATGGTCAATGGTGATATCGACAACTGCGATGTCGCACGGGATGCGGTTGTGGATGCGATCACGCCCCCGCGCTTGGGCTTGTCACTGATGGGTGGTGTCGCGATTGGCATTTGCGCAATCAGTGCATCGTGGGAGCGTGCATGCAGCATCAGCGTGGATGCACAAGCGCACGCAGGGATGGGATGAGGTTGTGAGCGCAGGCGCACGTCAAACCACCCAGTACGCTGAGCGGACCCCGCGACAACACCGCCATCAAGGCGAGCGAGAGGATCTGCGGTCGAGGCGGACGCCACCAGCAAGCACGACAGAACCGCAAAAATGTCAGACGCAGCGCGATTGCCGCACGCGTCGCGCGACGCGCTGTCCAACATCCAGCCGTGCCCGCGCGTGGCATGCTGTATGGCCAGGCGCGTGGGTCCCGTGCCGGCCTTACAAGGATCACCTCATGCGCGCAATGGCGTTTTCCGTCCGGCTGTGTGTGCTGGCATTGCTTGCCTGCAGTGCTGCACAGGCCAATGACAGCAGTTTCGGGGACGACAACGGCACCATCCGCCTGCTGCATCAGCCCGACATCAGCATGGATCGCGAAGCGCTGCTGCTCAGCGAGGAACGCGTGCAAGTGGACTATGTGTTCACCAACGCCAGCGAGCGCGACCTGAGCGTGCCGGTGGCCTTCCCGATGCCGCCGATGTACTTCGGAATGGCCGACCACAATGCGCTGACCGATTTCAAACTCTGGGCCGACGGCAACCCGGTTGCCACCACGCGCAAGCTGGTGGTGCTGCTGGATGACGGTAGCGACATCTCCACGGCGTTCGCCGCCACCGGCTGGACCCAGGACGATGTCGCCGCCTTCACCGAATCGGCCACGCGACCGAAGGGGCGCAAGCCGCTGCCCGCGCGCTGGGTCGATGGCGATGGGCAGCCGCGCTTCACGCTCAATGCCTACTTCGTCTGGCAGCAGAAGTTTCCTGCCAAGGCAAGCGTGCAGATCCGTCACACCTACACACCCAGCCTGTCTACCGGCGTCCCGCAGCCCAGCAGTTACCTGCTGGAGTCGTACGCGAAAGACACCTGCATCGAGCCGGCCACCAAAGCCAGCATGCAGCGTCGTGAAGGCAACTACGGGTTGGGATGGGCCAACCTGCGTTATGTGCTCACGACCGGCAAAAACTGGAACGGCCCGATCAAGGACTTCCAGCTGACCATCCGCAAGCAGGCGGCCAGCGACATCCTGAGCCTGTGCTTCGATGGCGAACTGAAAAAGATCGACCCGCTGACCTTCCAGTTCAAACAGGCCAACTTCGTGCCGATGCGCGATCTGAACATCCTGTTCGTGCGCGCACCGGAATGAACCCGACAAGCAGCAAGCGTAGGAGCGCACCCGGGCGCGACGAAGCGTTACCTGCAACGCCCATCACGATCGTAGGCGCCAACGCGCATCGGTTGTCTTCTGCAAATGAAACGCTGCCGAGAACGCGCATCGCGCCCAGGTGCGTTCCTACGTTGGCGCCACGCTGCGTTGCATGGCAAGTCCGTCGATTGCCCACCACCGATGACGGCCGAGGTAGCGGGATCACAGGCAGGAGCGCGCCATGACGCGACCAAGCGTCACCGATCAACCCCAACGCACGCAGACCTACACCTGCACGCGTCAGTCTTCTTCCGGCGGCGGCAGCACGATGCCGTCGGCATCGATGGCGAGCCTGCCGGCCATCAGCACTGCCTGGGTGCGATTGGTGACGCCGAGCTTGCGCAAGATCGCGGTGACATGCGCCTTGATGGTGGCTTCGGACACGCCCAGGTCGTAGGCGATCTGTTTGTTGAGGCGTCCAGCGCCCAGCATCTGCAGCACGCGAAATTGCTGTGGCGTGAGATCGCGCAGACGCTGGCCAACCTCGCGTTCCTCGCTGTCGGTGGGCGGCAGGTTTTGCGCTTCGGCCGGGATCCAGCGCTCGCCATCGAGCACGGTGGCCAGCGCCCGCCCGATGGTGTCCGAATCGGCGGATTTGGGAATGAAGCCGAACGCGCCGTGGTCGATCGCGCGCCGCATCACGGTGGGTTCTTCGCGTGCGGAGACCACCACCACCGGCAACTGCGGATGCAGCGAGCGCATGTGCACCAACGCGCTGAACCCCTGTGCGCCGGGCATGTTGAGATCCATCAGCAACAGATCGGCGTCCGGCTGCGCATCGGCCAGGCTATACAGCGCATCCACGTTATCGGCTTCGAACAGTTCTACCCCCGGCATCACACGCTGCACCGCCCCGCGCAAGGCTTCGCGGAACAGGGGATGGTCGTCGGCGATTAGCAGGGTGGTCATGGTGGGGCCGGGAATCGGGAGTGGGGAATCGGGAATCGCAAAATCAAACGCGAGGCCAGAAGCAGGCAAGCAAGCAACAACTAACGAAGGCACAGACAGCAAACGACAGCAAAAGAAGATAAGAACGAACTGAGTGGGACGGCGTTGAAGGAAATCAGTTGATGCCGATGGCAGCGCGGAGAGGAGATTCGCTTCCAACCAGTCCCCATCCCAATTGCACTATCAGCAACCAGGGAATCGCTCTACCGATTCCCTGCTCCCGATTCCCCATTCCCAGCCCGTCAGCGCGCCAGACGCTCATTGACCAGCGAATCCACCACCGACGGATCTGCCAGCGTGGAGGTATCGCCCAACTGGTCAGGGGCGTTTTCGGCGATCTTGCGCAGGATGCGGCGCATGATCTTGCCCGAGCGGGTCTTGGGCAGGCCGGGCGCCCACTGCAGGTGATCGGGCGAGGCGATCGGGCCGATCTCCTTGCGCACCCAGCTGACCAATTCCTTGTGCAGGTCCTCGCTCGGGGTCTGCCCCGCGATCAGGGTGACGTAGGCATAGATGCCCTGGCCCTTGACGTCATGCGGGAAGCCCACCACGGCCGCTTCGGCGACCTTGGGGTGCGAGACCAGCGCGCTTTCCACTTCGGCGGTGCCGATGCGGTGCCCGGAGACGTTGATCACATCGTCCACGCGGCCGGTGATCCAGTAGTAGCCGTCGGCATCGCGGCGGCAGCCGTCGCCGGTGAAGTAGCTGCCCGGATAGGTGCGGAAGTAGGTGTCGATGAAACGCTGGTGGTCGCCATACACGCTACGCATCTGGCCCGGCCAGGAATCGAGCAGCACCAGGTTGCCTTCGGTGGCGCCTTCCAGAATCTTGCCTTCGGCATCGACCAGCGCCGGCTGCACGCCGAAGAACGGCAAGGTGGCCGAGCCCGGCTTGAGATCGACCGCGCCGGCCAGCGGCGAGATCAGGATGCCGCCGGTTTCGGTCTGCCACCACGTATCCACGATCGGGCAACGGCTGTCGCCGACCACCTCGTAATACCAGCGCCAGGCTTCCGGATTGATCGGCTCGCCGACGCTGCCGAGCAGGCGCAGGCTCCTGCGCGAGGTCTTTTTGACCGGGTCCGCACCGTCGCGCATCAACGCGCGAATCGCAGTAGGTGCGGTGTAGAAGATGGTGACCTGATGCTTGTCGATCACTTCCCAGAAGCGCGACACGTTCGGGTAATTGGGCACACCTTCGAACATCACCGCGGTGGCGCCATTGGCGAGCGGGCCGTAGACGATGTAGCTGTGGCCGGTGACCCAGCCCACGTCCGCAGTGCACCAATAGATGTCGTCCTCGCGCAGGTCGAACACTACTTCATGCGTGTAACTGGCAAACAACAGATAGCCGGCGGTGGTGTGCAGCACGCCCTTGGGTTTGCCGGTGGAGCCGGAGGTGTAGAGGATGAAGAGCGGGTCTTCGGCGTTCATGCGCTCGGGTTCGCACGCGGCCGGCTGGCCGTCGACCACATCATGGAACCAGCGGTCGCGCGGTGCCTGCATCTCCACTGCGCCGCCGGTATGACGCACCACCAGCACGGTTTCCACCGTATTGGTGCCGGGAATCTTCAGCGCTGCATCGACATTGGCCTTGAGCGGAATCTTCTTGCCGCCACGCAGGCCTTCGTCGGCGGTGATGATCAGCTTGCTCTGGCAATCGATCACGCGGTCGGCGATCGAGTTGGCGGCAAAGCCGCCGAACACCACCGAGTGCACCGCACCGATGCGCGCGCAGGCGAGCATGGCCACGGCAGCATCGACGATCATCGGCAGATAGATGGTGACCCGGTCGCCCTTCTTGACGCCCAGGTTGCGCAGCGCATTGCCCAGCTTGCAGACGCGCTCGTACAACTCGCGGTAGGTCACCGGGTACGACGCTGCGTCCGGGCTGTCGGGTTCGAACAGCAGCGCGGTCTTGTCGCCGCGCGTGGCCAGCTGGCGGTCCAGGCAGTTGACGCTGGCATTGAGCTCGCCATCGCCGAACCAGCGGATATGGAAGTCGTCCAGCGCGTAGCTGACGTCCTTGATCTGGGTGGGTTGCTTGAACCACTCGAGCCGCTGCGCGGCCTTGCCCCAGAACTGCTCGGGGTGTTGGATCGATTCGCGGTACAGCGCGGCGTACTGCTCGCGCGTCACGCGCGCATCGGCGGCGAACGCGGGATCGACGGGATAAACATCAGCCATGGCACCCTCACTTGCGATGAACTTGTCGGAAGAGGGCGTTGCGGCTGCCCTCGGTAGACAATCAGTGTGCCGCATCCATTCTGTCCCGGCGGTCAACGGCGCCTTAGACCATGGTCGTAACCGGGGTGAGTGCGCCAACGCACATGCCAGGCGTGCTGCGGTGCGACCATCGGTCATCTTGCGGAATGCTGCGTTGCAGCTACGACCAAAGGCGAATAGGCTCCGAAGCGCGGACTGCCTCACGCTCCGCACAGCATCGCCATCAAGCGCGAGGCCTTCATTGGGGAGAGGGTTCATGAGACACCGTACTGCACCGCTGGTGCGCCATCCGTTGGCGGCTGCCTTGTTTGTGGCCAGCATCCTGCCAGGCGTGGCGTTCGCGCAAACGGCCAAGGAAAAGGCGCTGGAAGCCCGTATTGCCGAGCTCGAGCGTCAGGTCCAGCTGTTGGTCTCTGCACAGCAACAACAGCAGGGCCAGATCGCCCAGACGCAGACCCAGGTGACCGAGGTGCGTGCCGCGCAGGCGCAGGCACCGGCCGCGCCTGCGGTGCCGGCGGGCAAGCGACCGATCCAGCTGACCAGCATCACACCGAACGCAGCGGCGGGGACAACGTTCCGTTACGGTGGTTTCATCAAGGCCGACTTCATGACCACCCGTACCTCCGACGGCGCGTTGCCTGAAGGTGCGGTGGGGCGTTACCTGTACATCCCGACCCAGACGCCGGTCGGTGGCCAGGCCTCGAGCACCGACACCGACTTCCATGCCAAGTTCTCGCGCTTCAACCTGGGCGTGGACACGGTTACCGAGAACGGCGACAAGATCACCGGCTTCATCGAACTGGATTTCTTCGGCAACGCGCTGGCCAACCAGGTCAACAATCTGTACGGCGGCACCTTGCGCCACGCCTACGTGAGCTGGAACAACTGGCTGGCCGGCCAGACCTGGTCCAACTTCATCGATTCCACGATCCTGCCCGAGGCCGCCGACATCGTCGGACCGACCGACGGTGCGTTGTTCAGCCGTCAGACCCAGATCCGCTACACCCGCGGCGCCTTCAGCGTGTCGGCCGAAAACCCCGAGACGCTGACCACCCCGTACCAGGGCGGCAACACCATCCTGGCCTCGGATCACGGTGCGATGCCGGACCTGACCGCGCGTTACAACTGGAAGGGCACCTGGGGCACGTTCGGGCTGTCGGCCATTGCGCGTCAGTACCGCACCCGCAGCGCGCTGACCAACGACACCGACTTCGGCGGCGCCATCGCCGGCGGCGGTCGCTGGATCATCAACTCCAAAAACGATCTGCGTTACCAGCTCAGCTACGGCGAGGGCCTGGGACGCTATCTGGGCCTGGGTAACGGCTCGGATGTGGAAATCGACATCGACGGCAATATCCAGACCGTCACCACGGTCGCCGGTTGGGTGGCGTGGCGCCACGACTACAACGCCAAGCTGCGCAGCACCCTCATGTACTCGCGCGTGAATTACGACCATTCGCTGGCCAATACCGGTGGGCTCGCCAGCAAGTCCCAGCAAAGCGTTCGCGCCAACGTGTTCTATTCGCCGTTGCCGAAGGTGGATGTCGGCGCCGAGCTGATGTACGGCCGTCGCGAAGCCGAAAACGGCGACAGCGGCGACATCTCGCGGTTGCAGTTCACCACCAAGTACAGCTTCTAGCGTTCTGCCACTGGCGGCCTGCTCCACTGCGGTGGAGCGGGCATCGCCGCCTTATGTCTTACCAGCGCTCTATCAGGAGACAGACCATGACCGTCTCGAATGACGCGTTGATCGCCAAGATCGATGCCAATCCGAAGTACCACGCACTCAAGCGTCAGCGCAACACGCTGGGCTGGACGCTTACCGTACTGATGTTGCTGGCCTATTACGGCTACATCGGCCTGATTGCCTTCGACAAGGAATTCCTCGCCAAGCCGATCGGTGCCGGCGTGACCTCGATCGGCATCCCGATCGCGATCGGGGTGATGGTATTCACCATCGTCATCACCGCCATCTACGTGCGTCGCGCCAACAGCACTTACGACCAGCTGACCGCGCAGATCCTGGAGGAAGCCCGCAAATGAGCAAGATTTCGCGCCTTCTCCTGATTCTGGCCGGCCTGATGCCCGCCGGCATCGCACTGGCAGCCGGCGGCGACCTGGGTCAGGTCGACAAGCAGCCCACCAACTGGGTGGCGATCGGCATGTTCGGCTTCTTCGTGCTGGCCACCCTGTGGATCACCAAATGGGCAGCGGCCAAGACCAAGTCGGCCGCTGACTTCTATACCGCTGGCGGTGGCATCACCGGTTTCCAGAACGGCCTGGCGATCGCAGGCGACTTCATGTCGGCGGCCTCGTTCCTGGGCATCACCGCTGCGGTGATGGCCAACGGCTACGACGGCCTGATCTATGCGATCGGTTTTTTGGTGGGCTGGCCGATCCTGACCTTCCTGATGGCCGAACGCCTGCGC
Source organism: Xanthomonas sp. DAR33341 (assembly GCF_003992815.1). Taxonomy (NCBI): domain Bacteria; kingdom Pseudomonadati; phylum Pseudomonadota; class Gammaproteobacteria; order Lysobacterales; family Lysobacteraceae; genus Xanthomonas; species Xanthomonas sp. DAR33341. The sequence goes on from NZ_QEYV01000033.1 coordinate 73,009, forward strand.
AACCTCGGCAAGTACACGTTTGCCGACGTGGCCGGTTACCGCTTCGCGCCGACGGCGATCCGCAGCTTTGCGGCGTCGGGCACGTTGGTGGTGGTGCTGTTCTATCTGATCGCACAGATGGTCGGTGCCGGTGCGCTGATCAAGTTGCTGTTCGGCCTGGACTACTGGGTGGCGGTGACCCTGGTCGGCGTGCTGATGATGATCTACGTGTTGTTCGGCGGCATGACCGCAACGACCTGGGTGCAGATCATCAAGGCCGTGCTGCTGCTGACCGGCGTGACCTTCATGGCCGTGGCGATCATGTGGCATTTCAACTTCAGCTTCGAGGCGCTGTTTGCCGAAGGCGTGCGGGTCAAAACCGCGGTCGCGGCCAGCGGTGGCGCTTCGCCCGAGGATGCGGCAAAAGCAGGCCTGTCGATCATGGGACCGGGCGGTTTCGTCAAGGACCCGATTTCGGCGATTTCCTTCGGCATGGCGCTGATGTTCGGTACCGCCGGCCTGCCGCACATCCTGATGCGCTTCTTCACCGTTCCCGATGCCAAGCAGGCGCGTAAGTCGGTGCTGTGGGCCACCACCTGGATCGGCTACTTCTACATCCTGATCTTCATCATCGGCTTCGGTGCGATCGCACTGGTGCTGACCAACCCACAGTTCGCCGATGTTGCCACCGGCACCATCCATGGCGGCAAGGGTGCGGCCAACATGGCGGCGGTGCTGGTCGGTAACGCCGTGGGCGGCAACGTGTTCATGGGCTTCATCTCGGCAGTGGCCTTCGCCACCATCCTGGCGGTGGTGGCGGGCCTGACCCTGTCCGGCGCCTCGGCGGTGTCGCATGACCTGTACGCCACGGTGATCAAGAAGGGCAACCCGGCGCCGGGCTCGGAGCTCAAGGTCTCGCGTGCCACCACCCTGGTGCTGGGCGTGATCGCGGTGCTGCTGGGCATCGTGTTCGAGAAGCAGAATGTGGCCTTCATGGTGTCGCTGGCGTTCGCCATCGCGGCCTCGGCCAACTTCCCGGTGCTGATCCTGTCGTTGTTGTGGAAGAACTGCACCACCCGTGGCGCAGTGATCGGCGGTTTCCTCGGCCTGATCTCTTCGCTGGTGCTGACGATCCTGTCGCCGTCGGTGTGGGTGGACACGCTGGGCAACGCGGCCGGCTCGGCGCCGTTCCCGTACACCTCGCCGGCGCTGTTCTCGATGACGATTGGCTTTGTGGGCATCTGGTTGTTCTCCGTGCTGGATCGCAGCCCGCAGGCAGCCAACGAACGCGCCGCCTTCAAGGCGCAGCAGATCCGTGCCGAAACCGGCCTGGGTGCCAGTGGTGCGTCCGGTCACTGATCGATTAGCGTCATTGTTGGTGTGATCGCAGACGCCGGCCCAGTGCCGGCGTTTTGCGTTTGGGCGAGGCGGCTTCGTTGGTGATGCTGCAGCCGGACGATCGCGCGACGGTACCGCCGCGGTCCTGGCCCGCGCAGCCGCGCCTTCGTCGTGATGCCCGAGCACGGGTGCGCTGCACCGTGTAGGCCGTGCGCATCGTGCCGCTTCTGCCACCTGGTCTTCGCATTCTTTGTGCTGAGAAACGCCAGACACTCGGCATTGCATGCCCATGTTCGACATGTCGTTCGCTGCGTGCGCCATCGCTGCGTGTTGGTAGCAAACCGCCATCTGCCCGCAGAAATTAAGTCATCGAAAGTGACTAAATTTCCCGCCGAGTCGACCGCCGATCACGGCCGGCTCGCCCTCGCTCTCCGTCTTTGGTCGGTCGAGTGAGGGCGCGGTCCGGCGAATGCATCGATGGTGTCGACTCATCGGTCCTCGTCACTGGTGCTGCACCTTCCTTCCTTCTGGATACGAGAGACATGACGACTTCTTGTAAGACCCATCCGCTGGCCCGTGCATGCAGGCTCGTTGGAACGCTTGCGCTATTGGCAGCCCTGCCACAGTTGGCGATGGCAGCCTGTAACGACTCCACCGCAAATAAAATGAATGCCATCCTGTTCAATGGCGCCGACAAGACCACGGTTCTGGCGCATCGCGGCCTATGGGGGGAAATACGCCGGGATCGCCGATCTGCCGGAGAACTCGCGCGGCGCGTTGCAGGCTGCCAACGACCAGTGCATGGATGGCGTGGAGTTGGACGTCAAGCTCACCAGCGACGGTGTGCCGGTCCTGTTGCACGACTACAACCTTGGCCGTACCACCACGGTGTGGCAGCAGCACCCCGGCGTCAAATACGACCCCATCACCAACCAGGGCGTGAACCCATCAGTCCTGGTGACGCCCTGGTCGCAGGTCAGCGCGCTCTTTCTGTTGAGCCCGAACCGCACCACCATTACCGGCTATCACGTGCCGCGCGTCGATGACGTGTTCGCCTATTACAAGCAGCACAACCTGCGCACTCCGATGGTGTTCGACATCAAGGATGCGGCCACGGTGCGTGCCGTCCGCAGGGCAGCCGAAGGCGCGTTCGGGGTGGCGTCCGGCAGCTATGTCGCCGCCAAGGTCAATGCAACGCTATACACCAGTCGCGATGCCTACCGTGCCGACGGTAGCGGCATGGTCGGCATTCCGGTGTTCACCACCAACATGCTCGGCAAGATCAACGTGCGCCAGACGATCTCGGCGTGGATGAACGACGGCCAGCAGACGATGGAGATCAACGTTAAGCAGCTCGGTGGCTTGTTGCAAAGCGATGCCGACTTCATTCGTGAGCGCGGTTATCGCGTCGGCGTATTCCAGGCCATTCCCGACGGTCCGTATGCCGGCAAGTTCTATCAGAACAGCGGCGCGTGCTGCTACGCCTTGTCGGACCTGTATTTCTCCTACTCCGGTGGCCGCGACACCGCCGACAATCGCGGCAGTCTGGATTTCATTACGCGCGACGAGGACTTCCGCCTGATCACCACCGATGACCCGAAGGGCGCCATCGCTTATCTGCGTGCGCGCGGCAAGCACGAATAACGGATGCCTCTGGTTGGCCCACGGGCCGAACCCGACGGCGGCGCTGACCGCCGTCGGTTCTTGTCTAACGGAGGTTGTCTCATGGTTTCCCCACGTGTGTTGCCTGCCGCGCTAGCGGCGAGCCTGATCTTCTGCGTGGCAGCGGCGCAGGCCGCCACTGCCGCATCCGATGTCCGCAGCAACCAGGCAACGGTGCTGCAGATCGGCAAACAATCGCTCGATGCGCAGGAGTACCGCGCGCTTGCGCTGGCCGGCTTGCCACAGGATTTCAATCCGGCCAGTGCGGCCGACCCGGAATTTGTGCGCGAATTCGCCGATCGCCTGTTGCTGGTGGAGCAGGCCCGGCGTGCGCATTTGCAGGACGACCCGGTCGTGGCCGCGCGTATACGTCAGGCGACCGATGCGATCCTGGCCAAGGCCGTGCAGACGCGTGCGCGCGAAAGCGCGCAGATCGATGCTGCGCAGATCAAGGCGCAATTCGATGCGCATCCACACGATTACGATGAAGTGCACTTGAGCCATGTGTTCGTGGCGTTGAAGCCGCAGGGCGAGGCGCGGCGTGGGACGCCCCTGACCGATGCTCAGGCGCTTGCCCGGGCGCAGCGCCTCAAGCAACAGCTGGAGTCCGGCACACCGTTTGCCGAACTGGCGATGCGGCAGTCCGACGATGCCAGTACTGCGGCCGAGGGCGGCGAACTGTCGCCGATGTTTCTGCGCAATGTGGCGGACGCGTTTGTCGCGCCGGTGCAGGACCTGGCGGTGGGGCAGGTGTCGGCGCCGGTACGTGGCCCGGAGGGTTACCACCTGATCCGTGTCGATGCGCGGCGACCGGCAACCCTGGACAGCGCACGCGGACAGATCGAGGTGCAATTGCGCGACCAAGCGGCTGCCAACGCATTGGAGCAATTGCGTCAGGCCAATCCGGTGCGCTTCGATCGCGCCGCGCTGGAAGCGGCGCTGCGTTGAGGCGCCGGGCGCGATGACACGCCGACTGCAAACGACGCATGGGGCAGGCGATCGATCGACCTGGCCATGGCCGGGCACGGTTGCTGCGATCGTGCTGATGCTGGCGTTTACATGGTCGCTGCACGCGTTGCACGCACCGGACGCGCAGCGCATCCAGGATCGACCCATGACGCCAAGCGCGCCATCGGGCGCCGCCCGATCGCGCCAGCCATCCAACAGCGCATCGCCCAGCTTGTTCGATACCGCCATGCAGCAACTCGCCTGCCGCGAACGCCAGCACGAACAGGCTGCGCAGATCGCGCGCGGTGCGGTGAGTGTTGCAGGATTGTCTGGTCGTCCCGGATGCGTGGCAGACACGCCCTTGCAGATCGAGGCGATGCTACGTACAGCTGCCGCGCGTGGCGATGTGGATGCCCAGCGCTATCTGCTGGCACAACGCGCGGCCGACCTGATGCAGCGTGCCGTGGCGGCTGCGCCTGCAGGCACGCAGCCGACGTTGTCGCCGGATGCGGAGCGCGAGGTGGCTGTCATCGTGAGCGACCTGGAAGCGCTGGCATTGGCAGGTCACCGCGATGCCATCGCGACCTTGGCGCAAGTGGTGGAATCGCCTCTGCTGCATGCGCCCGACCCGGTCTATGCGGCCGCGTGGCGACTGGCAGCACGCCAGCCGCCGGGGCAGCCGCTGGATGCAACTACGCCGCTGCAGGCCGAAGAGGAGGTGTTGGACGCGCTGACCCAACAGCAGCAGCAACAGGCACGAAGTTTGGCCGTGGAGCTGTTCGACGATTGCTGCCGCCATCTGCGGCAACTAGGAGATGACAGCACCGCTTCGGCTCACCAGAGTGCGCATCTGTCTTCGCCGCAAGAACGCTAGCCGCGCCTGCCATGCGTGGCAGCGCCTCGCTCAACCGAAATAACGCGCCTTCAACGGCAAGGTGGCCGCGCCAAGCGCGCAGGCATCGGCAGGTGCTTCGGCCGGGAGCAGTACCGGCAGGCGCGCCTGCTCGCCGCGTGGCAGGGTGGCGATCTGCACTGCGGCGATCAGGCGTTGCGCCAGATCGCCCGGCAGGCGACCGCCGAATACGATGGCGTCGGGGTCGCACACGGCAGTGATGGCCGAGACGATCAACGCGATCCCCGGTGCGCTGCGGGCAATCCAGCGCTCGATCGCCGGCCAGGCCGGATCGTAGGCCGCCAGCAGGCTGCGTACATCGGCAAACGCCAGGCCGTCTTCGGCCAGCAGTTCGCGCAGCAATTCCAGGGTGGCCCGTTCCAGCTGCCGCGCCGGCAAAATGTCGGCGAACGCGCCGGCGTTGCCACGTGCCCCCCGCATCACCTGGCCGTCGATAACCAGGCCGCCGCCCAGGCCGTACCCCACGGACAGATAGGCAAAGTCGCGATGGCGCTGGCCAACGCCCAGCATCGCTTCGCCGGCGGCGGCAACGCTGCCGTCGTTATCCATCCAGACCGGTTGCCCGAACGCCTCGGCCAGCCACGGACACAGTGCGATCTGGCCCAGGGCGCGCAGCGGTTCGGGCGGATGGATGAAGGCATCCTCGCCGGTGAAGAACCCGCCCAGCGCCACGCCGATGCCCAGGCGTGCGCCGGCCGTGTCCACACGTGCCAGCAGCGCCGCATCGGCGGCCTGCAGTTGGGTGAGCACCCCGTACAAGGTGGTGTCGGTCAGCCCGACCTCGCTGCAGGCGAGCAGGGCGCCGGAAAAATCCACCAGCGCCAGGGTCAGCGCATCGGTGGCGATGGAGATACCCAGCGTGTGCCCATGCGCCGGATTCAGCGACACCGCCACCCCGGGCTTGCCACGTCCGTGGCGCGTCACCGCCTCGCCCATTTGCACCATGCCGCGCGCGTGCAGACCTTCGATCAGGCGCACCGCGGTCTGCACGGTCAGCCCGGTACCACGGCTGAGGTCGGCACGGGTGAGCACGCCGGCCAGACGCAGGCGGTCGAGCATGTCGCGCTCGTTGAGGCTCAGACTGGGGAAGGCAGGCGATTGCGGTGGCAACGCGACTGCAGCGGATGACGACATGGCCAGCGGTGTCATAGGGGTCGGGCTAGCTTACCTACTTCGACCGATCGGATTGCTTCACGGTAAGTGATTGAATTGATGGTACCTGTCCGGTACAGGTGCCTGCCTCGTGCCCTGGCTCACAGGCGTCGGTCGCACGACCGGCAGGGCCTGCGCGTCGGTGCTTGCCCCTCGCTGCCGTTCGGCGGCAAGCGCGTCAGTTGCGCTGATCCGGTACGCCAGCTCATGGGGCGGCACCGATGACGCAGGTGCCAGGACGGTGCACGTGCCTCCCCAAATACACACCTGCAGCGCGCGGCGGAATGCCTCAGCGCGGGGACGCATGGCTCACCGTCCTGAGTGCGACACATGGCGCGGTACCATTGGTGGTTTGAACCACGGTCCGCGCCATGAAGATTGCCTCCTGGAACGTCAACTCGCTCAATGTGCGCCTGCCGCACCTGCAACAGTGGCTCGCTGCGTTTGCGCCGGATGTGGTGGGCATCCAGGAAACCAAGCTGGAAGACCACAAGTTCCCCGATGCAGCGCTGGCGGCACTGGGCTACCGCAGCGTGTTCTGCGGGCAGAAAACCTATAACGGCGTGGCGATCCTGTCGCGCTCGCCGGCAATTGATGTGCAGATGGGCATTCCTGGGCTGGACGATGTGCAGCAGCGCGTCATCGCCGCCACTGTCGATGGCGTGCGCATCATCAACCTGTACGTGGTCAACGGCCAGGACGTGGGCACCGACAAGTACGCCTACAAACTGCGCTGGCTCGCCGCAGCGCACGACTGGATCGCGCAGGAGCTGCAGCGGTATCCGCAGCTGGTGGTGCTGGGCGACTTCAACATCGCACCGGATGCGCGCGACGTGCACGACGCAACGGTGTGGAACGAGCACCACATCCTCACCTCGACCGACGAACGTGCCGCGTTGGACAAACTGCTGGCGCTGGGCTTGCACGACGCCTTCCGGTTGCACAACCAGGACGCCGAACACTTCAGTTGGTGGGATTACCGCCAGGCCGGTTTCCGCCGCAATCTGGGCCTGCGTATCGACCTGACGCTGGTGTCGGATGCCTTGCGCACGCGCACGGTGGAATCGGGCATCGACCGCGAGCCGCGGACCTGGGAGCGCCCCAGTGACCATGCACCGGCGTGGGTGCGGCTGGCGGAGGTCGGCGCATGAGCGAGCGGCATCTGCGTCGTAGCACGCACAAGGTGGGCGATGTCACGCTGGGGCCGGTGCATCGCCTGAGTTGCCACTGCGGTGCAGTGCAAATCGATCTGGATCTGCCGCATGGCCTGCTCGATCCACGCCGCTGCGATTGCTCGATGTGCCGCCGGCGCGGCGCCATCGTCGCGTCGGTCACCCTCGATGGCCTGCATGTCGTGCAGGGCGAAGACGTGCTGCAGCTGTATCAGTTCAATACGCAGACGGCAGCGCATTATTTCTGCGGCGTGTGCGGCATCTATACGCATCACCGGCGCCGCTCCAATCCCAACGAATACGGCTATAACGTCGGCTGCCTGGAAGGCGTCAATCCGTATGCCTTGAACATTGCCGTGCCGGTGGAAGACGGCGTGCACCATCCGGCCGATCGCATCGCCGCCAAAGGCTGAGACGACAACGCCCGGGCAGGCCCGGGCGTTGCGTGATGCGACAGCTGTGAGGCGATGCGTTAGCGCAGGCGGCCGCGGGTCACCAGGTTGACGATGGCCAGCAAAATCACCGCACCCACCAGCGACCACACGAAGGTCCATAGCGTAATGGCCTGGTTGATGCCGCCACCAAACAGGAAACCGGCGATCAGCGCGCCCACGATGCCTACCACCACATTGAGGATGATGCCCTGCTGCGCGTCGCGGCGCATGATGATGCTGGCCAGCCAACCCACGATGCCGCCGACGATCAACCAGATGATGATGCCCATGTTGCCGATCTCCTTGTTCGCGTGCACCGGAAGTGGTGCATGGGCGCCATTCAACGCAGCCGCACGTGAAGCAGCTGTCGAACGCGATGAACGGTGTGGCCGACTGTTCGGTTTGGTGCACGGCGCGTGACAGTGCATGCGAGCTGGCGGGTTGGCCCGGTGCAGCTATGGCTACGCCCGCACCGCCCCGGCGAACGTGGCGAGCCGCAGGCGCGTCAGCTGCTCGGCCCGGCGTTGGGTATCGACCCGGCGTCGGTGCCATTGCAGCGCGATGCACGCGGGCGTCCCTCGCTGCAGCCGGCGCTGCCCGACCGCGATACCGGCTGGAGCCATAGCGGCGAGTATCTGCTGGTGGGGCTGGGCGAAGGCGTGCGACTGGGCGTGGATCTGGAGCGCATTCGTGCGCGTCCACGTGTGCTGGAGATCGCGCAACGCTTCTTTCATCCCGACGAAATCGCCTTGCTCGCTGCGCTGGCGCCGGACGCACAACACGCGTTGTTCTTTCGGCTGTGGTGCGCCAAGGAAGCCTTGCTCAAGGCCCATGGGCATGGCCTGTCGTTCGGCTTGCACCGGCTGGCATATGCGCTCGCGCCCGACGACGCGCTGCACCTGCAGTGGTGCGATCCGGAACTTGGCCAGGCCGCGCAGTGGCAGCTGCACGAATGGTGGGCGGCACCGGAATGCCGCGCGGCGCTGGCGTTCTATCCGTTGCCGGGCGCGTAACCGGTCCGCTGCGTGGGCCTCTACGTCACCCCGTGCGGCAGAATCGGTTGACGGAACTGCGCCACCCCATCCAGGTCGCGCAGCGTCACAGTGAGCACGCCGCTGCGGCCGTCGATGTCCACTTCGCCAAAGAACTGGTAGCCGGCCAGCGGCGAGGCGTTGGGCGCAGGTGGCGCTTTTTGAAACACCACGCTCGGGCCGAACGTGGCATCCAGTGCATTGGGCCCGAAACTGCCGGCATTGAGCGGGCCGCCGACAAATTCCCAGAACGGTTCGAACTGCTGAAACGCTGCGCGATCGGGGTGGTAGTAGTGCGCCGCGCAGTAATGCACGTCGGCGGTGAGCCACACCGTATTGCGGATGCGTGCGCGGCTGATGAAGCGCAACAGCGTGGCGATTTCCTGTTCGCGGCCACGCGGCACGCCGGGGTCGCCATTGGCGATCGCTTCCCAGCGCGGGCGCCCGTTCGCATCTTCGCCATCGGGCACCTGCAGGCCGATCGGCATGTCGGCAGCAATCACCTTCCATTGCGCACGCGAGCCGGCCAGTTCGCGTTGCAACCACGCCAATTGCTCCGGCCCGAGAAACGCGGCATCGGGGCCGGGCTGCGGTTGCAGGTTGTCGCTGTTGGCGCCGCGGTCACTGCGCATGTCCAGCACGAACACATCCAGCAAGGGGCCATAGGCAATCTTGCGGTAGATGCGCCCGTTGCCATCGGCGCGCACGCCGCGCATCGGCGCATATTCCAGGAAGGCCTGGCGGGCGCGCCTGGCCAGCACATCGATGTCGCGCACCTGGTAGCGCGCATCCAGTTGCTTGCCGGGCGACCAATTGTTGGTGGTTTCATGGTCGTCCCATTGCCAGAGCTGCGACACCTCGGCGTTGAAGCGGCGCACGTGCTCATCGAGCAGGTTGTAACGATAGTTGCCGCGAAATTCGTCCAGCGTTTCGGCCACCTTGCTTTTGGCCGCGGTGGTGAGATTGCGCCAGCGCTTGCCGTCTTCCACCGTCAGCTCGGCGGGGATCGGGCTGTCGGCGTAGATGGTATCGCCGCTGTGCAGGAAGAAATCCGGATTGCGCTCGCGCATCGCGCTGTAGATACGCATGCCGCCGATGTCCGGGTTGATGCCGAAGCCCTGGCCGACCGTGTCGCCGCTCCAGACAAAGCGCACATCGCCGCGCGCCTGCGGTGCACTGCGCAGATGGCCGTGGACGGGCGCGCTCAACACGCCGCTGTCGGCATCTTCGAAGCGCACGCGATAGAAGATGTCCTGGTCGCGCGGCAGGCCGCTCAGGTCCGCACGTGCGGTGAAGTCGTGCGCCGCCGACGCGATCGTGCCGTCCACGCGCCGCGCCTGACGCAGGCTTGGACGCGTGTCCCATTCCACCCGCAACCGCGCTGGGCGATCGGCACGGCTCCACAGCATCGCGCGGTCGTCCAGCACATCGCCGCTCTGCACGCCGTCGGTGATGGTGGGTCGTCCCGACGGCGCGGCCAGGCTGCGCGTGGGCCAACCGGCAGTGGCCGGCAGCAACACACCGGCACCCAAGCCTTGCAGGACGCGGCGACGGGCGGGATCGGAGGCGGTCATGCGTGTCCTTCAGGCAGCTGCGGCTGCATGCAGGTGTAGCGCCGCCGTCTTACCGCTACGTGTCCGTGACCACGCCTGGCCGCGTTAACGCGATGGGCCGCACAGTGCGCCGCAATCAGGGATGCCGCGCGCCGCATCTCGGGGGCAGTGCGTCCGCCGCTGCCGCAATGGATCACGCCTCCACTGCGCCGGGCCTGCCGTCCTCCACCACGAAGCGCTTGGTGGTCGACACCGTGGCGTTGCGGTCGCGCCGATCGGAGATGCCCTGCAGCCGCGTTTCCATCCGGCCCGGCGTGAGCGTCACCGACACATAGCCGCGCGTTTGCCCGTCCACGTAATGCACATGCGGGTTGGCTGCCATGGTCGCATGCAGTTCGTCGTTGCTCTGGCCGTCGGAGGTGATCGAAGTGCCGACGAATTCGGTGGCCAGCGTTGCCGACGCGTCGTCGGCCGGATCGGCCTTCAGGTCGGTGACCCAGTACGAGTGGATGTCGCCGCCCCAGAACACCGGGTTGCGCAGGCGCGTCTTCGCAATCGCATCGAGCATGCGTTCGCGCGTGGCCGGGTAGCCGTCCCAACCGTCGGTCCAGTGCCCGACCACGCCGTCGCGCCCCGCCTGTCGCATCGGTGCCACCAGCAGATCCTGCGCAATCACGTTCCAGCGGGCGGGCGACTGCGCGAAGCCGCCATGCAGCCAGCGCTCCTGTTCCCAGCCGAGCATGGTGCGCCGCGGGTCGGTGCGCTCGCGGCAACTGTCGGCCACCACATGGCCGCCGCGCCAGCCATTGGCCTGCGGGCAGGGTTGCTCGCTGCGGTACTGGCGGCCATCGAGCACGTAGAAACGCGCCAGCTGGCCGTAATCGAACGAGCGGTAGATGCGCATGTCCGCGCCGTGCGGGCGATGCCGCGCACGCAGCGGGAAATGTTCGTAGAAGGCGCGGTAGGCGGCAGCGCGCCGGGCCAGAAAGGTATCGACCGGAATCGACGGGTCCTGCGACCAGCGATTGGCGTAATCGTTCTGTACCTCGTGATCGTCCCAGGTCGCCGCGCAGGCGCTGCCGGCATGCAGCGCCTGCAGGTCCGGGTCGGTGCGGTACAGCGCATAGCGATTGCGGTAGCCGGCCAGATCCAGGCATTCGCCGCTGCCGTGCGGGCGCACGATCTTGTTCGTCGCCTCGCCGTGGTTGCTGTACTCGTAGATGTAATCGCCCAGGAAGAACACCAGGTCCGGCTGCTCGGCGGCGAGGTGGCGGTAGGCGCTGAAATACCCCAGTTCCCAGTGCGAGCAGGAAACAAACCCGAACCGCGCTGCGTCCGGCGTCTGATGCGCTGCCGGCAGGGTGCGCGCGCTGCCGATCGGGCTGCGTGCACCCAGGGCCTGAAAGCAGTACCAGTAGGGGCGATCGGCCATCAAACCGGTGAGCTCCACGTGCACTGCGTGGCCCCAGACGGGGCTGGCGATGGTCTCGCCCTGGCGCACGACGGTGCGCATCTGCGGGTCGCTGGCCACCTGCCAGCGCACCGGCACCGCTGCGCGCAGGCCGCCGCGTCCGTCCGGGTCCAGCGGGCGGGGTGCCAGCCGCGTCCAGATCACAAAGCCATCGGCCAACGGGTCGCCGGCCGCCACGCCCAGCGTGAAGGGATCGGCACTGCCGCTGGCGCGTGCGAACGGGCTCAGCAGCCCCGCCGCAGCCAGGCTGGCGCCGGCGATGAGGATGCGCCGCCGGCTCGGATCCGGTGGCACAAGCGTGGCAGCGCAATCAGGCAGGGGTGAGGCGGCAGGCGGGTCGATCACGGGCATGGACAAACGGCAGGCAAGCAGACACGACCATGCTGTGGCCAGGACATGTCCGTTTTGTGTCGCGTGTTGCAGCGTCACTGTGGGTGGTTCAGCACAGGTAGCCACGGCGCGGACGGACAGTACGTGGCAGGGGAACGGCCTGCGGAGGCAACCACGCCATCTCCAGCCGCGATGCCGAGATCGGTCCGCGCATGCCCGCCAGCCCAGCTGCGATAATCGCGCCATGAACGATGCCGCACTCGCCCCCGATGTCTCCGCCGCGCTCGAGCGCGGCCTGCAGGCCCAATCCCTGGATGCGGCCTTCGCCGCACCGCTGCTGCGCTACCTGGCCTTGCTGGTGCGCTGGAACAAGACCTACAACCTGACCGCCGTGCGCGACCCGCGCGAGATGGTCACCCGCCATCTGCTCGATTCGTTGGCCATGCAGCCCTACATCGCCAGCGGCGCCCTGGCCGACCTGGGCACCGGCCCGGGCCTGCCCGGCATCCCGCTCGCCATCACCCGCCCGCAGCTGCAGGTGACGCTGGTGGAAAGCAACGGCAAGAAGGCGCGCTTCATGCGCGAGGCCTTGCGCCATCTGGAGCTGGGCAACGCGCGCGTGGCCGAATCCCGTGCCGAAGCGCTGGCCGAGCCGGCCGCCTACGACCACCTCACCGCGCGCGCGCTGGACACGTTGGCCGGCATCATCGCCGTCGGCGGCCACCTGCTGCGGCCGGGCGGCAGTTTGTTGGCGATGAAGGGTGTGTACCCGCACGAGGAAATCGCCGCATTGCCGGCCGGCTGGACCGTGGGCGAGGTGCACCCGTTGCAGGTGCCCGGCCTGGAGGGCGAGCGGCATCTGGTGGTGGTGCGTAAGGGCTGAGCCGTTCGTTCTCGAAGCGCCCTCACCCCAACCCTCTCCCGCGGGCGGGAGAGGGAGCGAGCAGCGCTCCCGACAAGCTCAGCGCCTGCCTTCGCTGGATAAGCACACCAGCCCCTTCCCCCGCGCTCGACAAGCACACCAACCCCTGCCTCGACGAGCACACCAAGTCACTTCCCCCGCCTGCGGGGGAAGGTGCCCGCAGGGCGGATGGGGGCAGCACCGACACTCCGGCCATGCCCCTGCACCAGCCCGTGTTGGGACTTCCGGCCCATGGCAGCGCGGCCGGCGGCTGCCATGATCGAGCGTTCGCTCCAGATCAGGCTTTCCGCACGTGACCTCTCCGCTCGCCGCCGCACTCTCGCTCGCCCTGCTGGGCGCAGGCTTTGCCGCCACCTCGGCGCAGGCCGCCACCCCACCCGCCCCGGCCACGCTCACCGCCGAGGCAACGGCCGACGCGCGCTTCCGCGCCATCTACGAGAAAGAGTGGGCCTGGCGCCAGGCCGAGACCGGCCAGGCCGACGAAGACAGCGACACCACCGGCGACAACACCCATCTGCCCGATGTCAGCGCAACCGCGCAGCAGGCGCGTCTGGCCGTGTGGGACGGCGTACTCAAGCAGCTCGACGGCATCGACCCCAAGCAGCTCTCGCCCGCCAACCAGATCAACTTCGCCATCTACCGCCCGCAGGTGGAGAACCTGGCGGCCGAAGTGCGTCTGCGCCTGTACGAAATGCCGTTCAATTCGGATAGCTCGTTCTGGTCGAATCTGGGTTTCATGGCGCAGCGGCCGATGAAGACCGCGGCCGAGTACCGCGCCTACATCGCGCGCCTGAACGATGTACCGCGCTATTTCGAGCAGCAGACGGTCAACATGCGCGCCGGCCTGGCACGCGGATTCAGCGTGCCGCGTGCCGTGCTCGACGGGCGCGATGTCTCCATCGCCACCGTGGCCGATGTCAAAGACCCCACCGAATCGACCTTCTACGCGCCGTTCAAGCAACTGCCTGCGCAGATCCCGGCGGCCGAGCAGGCGCAACTGCGCGAACAGGCCAAGGCCGCGTTGCGCACCGCCGTCCTTCCGGCGTACAGCAAGCTGCTGACGTTCTTCCGCAACGACTACATGCCCAAGGCACGCACCACGCTGGCGGCCGAAGCATTGCCCGACGGCAAGGCGTTCTATCGCCAGCAGATCCGCGAATACACCACGCTGGAACTGACGCCCGAGCAGATCCACCAGATCGGCCTGGACGAAGTGGCGCGCATCCAGACCCAGATGAACGCCATCATCCAGCAGGTGGGTTTCAAGGGCAGCTTCGCGCAGTTCCTGGCCTTCCTGCGCACCGACCCGCAGTTCTACGCCAAGACTCCGCAGGAGTTGCTCGATCGCGCCGCATGGATTTCCAAGCGCGTGGACGGGCAGGTGGGCAAGTTCATCGGCACGCTGCCGCGCGGGCGCTTCACCATCAAGCCGGTGCCCGACGATATCGCCCCGTTCTGGACCGCCGGCCGCGGCGGTGCCACCACCTACTGGGTCAACACCTACAACCTGCCGTCGCGGCCGCTGTACAACCTGCCGGCGCTGACCCTGCACGAGTCCTCGCCCGGTCACTCGCTGCAGGGGTCGCTGGCGCTGGAGCAGGGCGAGCAACCGGCGTTCCGGCGCGAGAACTACATTTCCGCCTACGGCGAAGGTTGGGCGCTGTACACCGAAAAGCTCGGCCAGGAGATGGGCATCTACGAAACCCCATACGAAGAATTCGGCCGGCTCACCTACGAGATGTGGCGCGCCTGCCGGTTGGTGATCGACACCGGGGTGCACCATGACGGCTGGAGCCGCGAGCAGGCGCTGGCCTATCTGCGCGACCGCACCGCGCTCAGCGAGCACGAAGTCACCACCGAAGTGGACCGCTACATCTCCTGGCCCGGCCAGGCGCTGAGCTACAAGCTGGGCGAGATCACCATCGTCAAGCTGCGCGCCGAGGCAGAAAAGGAGCTGGGTGACCGCTTCGACATCAAGGCCTTCCACGATGTGGTGCTGCGCCAGGGCTCGGTCACCCTGCCGGTGCTGGAGCAGCAGGTGCGCGCCTTCATCGCCGAAAGCAAGGCGCGCCCGGCAACGTCCAACAAGCCCAGCGCCGCCGCGCCCTGACCCTGGCCAACGGTCCGCTCCCTGTAGGAGCGGACCCGGCCGCGCTGCCGTCCCGCTCCTGGCGCCGTTCTGGCCTCGATCCCAGTTCCAGGTCATCGTCGGCCGCTTTTCGCCTGCCCGGTCGCTGTCTGCGAACAACCAGGATGTAGGCAGAGTGCCATCGCGCTGACCCGGACGGCGTCGCGGCCAGTTCCGCTCTACGATGCTGCGCGCCAGACCGTGCATGCGATTGTGTAACTCCCCCGGCCTCTATACGCTGCGCCCATGCTGCTCCGCCGCGCCCGTCGATTGCCTCCCTTGCTGCGCCTGATGGCGTTGCTGGTGCTGGTCATGGGCGTACTGGTCGCACCGGTCGCCTGCGCACTGGGCGATGTGCATACGCTGGCGCACGACCAGGCGCACCTGGACGACACCGCACCGCATGGCCATGACGGCGCCGACGAAGGCGATGCCGGCGAGCGCGACGGTGCGGGTTTGCTGCATGCCTTGATGCACAGCGGCTACTGCCACGGGCACAGCCCGGCCATGCTGCCGGCGTTGGCCTGGGGTCCGTTGCCTGCGCGCACGCACGGGCAGCCGCCCGTGCTGACCACCGCCTACCGCTCGCATCTGAGCGAGACCGGATTGCGTCCTCCGATCGCGGCCTGATGCATCGCCGGCAGCTGCCGGCCTGTCCATCGATCCCGATTCCGGAGACACCCTCATGTGGTTGCGACTGACGGCGCTTGCCGTCTTCGCGGTGGTGCCGTGCGCCAAGGCGCAGGACCTGCCGCCCAAACCCGCGCTGACGCTGGACGACGCCATTGCGCGCGTCGCCCGCCAGCACCCCGATGTGCGCCTGGCCGATGGCCAACGCGCAGCCCTCACCGCCGAAGCCGAGCGCGACGCGCTGCGTCCGCCGTTGCGCGTCGGCGCCGAACTGGAAAACGTCTTCGGCACCGGTCCCACCCACGCGCTGGACCAGGCCGAACTCACCGTCACCCTGGCCGGCGTGCTGGAACGCGGCGGCAAGCTCGACGCGCGCCGCACCCTGGCGCAAGCGCGTCTCGATGCGCTGGCACCGCAACGCGCCCTGGCCCGGCTCGACGTCTTGGCCGAGGTGGCGCGGCGTTACCTGGCCATCGGCATGGCCGCGCAGCGGCACGCGGCGGCGCTGGAACTGCTGATCCAGCGCCAGCGCACCGTCAGCGCTGCGCGCCAACGGCTGCAGGCCGGCGCATCGCCCGAATCGGTGCTGCTGACCGCCCAGGCGCTGCAGGCGCGCGCAGAACTCGAACGCGACCGCGCCCAGCAGGAACTGCACGCGGCACGCCGCCAGTTGGCCGTGCTGTGGGGCGAGCGCACGCCGCAGTTCGGCGCGATCACCGGCGACCCGTTGCAGCTGCCGGCGATTCCCGAGTTCGAGGTGCTGGCACAACTGCTCGATGCCACGCCGGAACTGGCGCGCTTGAACGGCGAGCAGCGCGTGCGCGAAGCCCGTGTGCGGCTGGCGCGCAGCCAGGCGCGCCCGGATCTGGACTGGCAGGTGGGCGTGCGCCGGCTCGAAGGCAATGACGCCACTGCGTTGCTCGGCAGCGTCTGGCTGCCATTGGGTAGCGCTGCACGCGCGCAACCGGAGATTCGCGCTGCCGAAGCCGAGCTGGCGTTGCTGGATATCGAACGCCAATCGCAGGCGTTGGTGCTCTACGCAACCCTGGCCGATGCGCATGGCCGCTACCGCGCTGCGCAGCTGGAAGTGACGCGCATGCGCGAGGATGTACTGCCCGCGCTCGCACGCGCCGATACCGCCGCCGAGCGCGCCTATCGTGCTGGCGCCACCAGTTATCTGGACTGGGCGCAGCTGCAGGCGCAACGCAGCGAGGCACGTCGGCAGCAACTGGCTGCTGCGTCGGAAGCGCAGACCGCGTTGATCGAAATCCAGCGCCTGACCGGGCAGCCGTTCGTACGCGATCCTGCTGCGCAGGTGACGCCATGAACGCGGTTTCCGTATTGCGTTGTCGTGCCGTGTGCACGTGCCCGCTTGAATCTGCCGCATCCGCATCCGCATCCGCATCCGCGCCCAGTGCTCGCCAAGCAATACCCACGCCAGGCGCGCCTTCGATGCAGCCACCTCCATTCGTTCGCCCGACCCAACGCGTCGGCGCCAACCAGGACCACCGTCGATGACACGTTTCATGATTGCGCCGCTGCTCCTGGCGCTGGCGCTCGGCGGCTGCGGCCGCAACAGCGACGCCGCGCACGATGACCGCACCGGGCGTGCCGCCGAAGGCGAGGCGGGCGCCGATGCGCACGGTGATGAAGCCCAGACCGGCACGCACGGCGGGCGGTTGCTTAGCCAGGACGGCGACAGCGTGGAGCTGGCCATCGCCGAAGAAGGCACGCCGCCTACGTACCAGGCCTGGCTGTACCGCAATGGCAAACCGTTGCCGGCCACCGCCGGCAAGGTGGAGGTGCATCTGAAGCGGCTCGGCGGCATCAATGAAGTGCACCAATTGCGGCCGCGCGACGACGGCAGCCTGCTGGCCGACAGCACGGTCGTCGAGCCGCATTCGTTCGATGTGGAAGTGCGTGCCACCGTGCAGGGCAAGGCCCATCGCTGGCGCTATCCCAGCTACGAGGGACGCACCACCATCGCGGCGAAGGTCGCGCAGGACGCAGGCATTCGTGTGGCCGCCGTCGGCGCCGGCAGCATTGCCGACCAGCACGAAGTGCAGGGGCTACTGACGCCGGCAGAAGGCGCGCAAGCGCAGGCGACCGCGCGTTTTCCCGGGCCGGTACGCAGCCTGCGCGTCAACGTGGGCGACCGGGTGCGTGCCGGTCAGGTGCTGGCCACGGTGGAGAGCAATCTGAGCCTGACCACCTATTCGGTGAGCGCACCGATCAGCGGCGTCGTGCTTGCCCGCAATGCCAGCCTCGGCAGCAACGCAGGCGAAGGTCAGGCACTGTTCGAAATCGCCGACCTGTCCACCTTGTGGGTGGATCTGCACATCTTCGGCGCCGACGCCGGGCATATCACCGCCGGCGCACCGGTGGCGGTCACGCGTATCAGCGATGGTGTGGTGGCGCAGACCGCCTTGGAGCGGGTGTTGCCTGGCACCGCTACGGCGAGCCAGAGCACCGTGGCGCGCGCAGTGTTGCGCAACAGCGATGGGTTGTGGCGGCCGGGATCTGCGGTGAAGGCGCGGGTCACGGTGGCGCAGCAACCGGCGGCGATGGTGGTGCCAGTGGGTGCGTTGCAGCGGTTCCGCGACTGGGATGTGGTGTTTGTGCGGGTGGGCGATGTCTACGAAGTGCGCCCGGTAAAGCTGGGCGCGCGCGATGCGCAGCAGGTGGAAGTGGTATCGGGCCTGGTGGCAGGTGATGCGGTGGTGGTGGAGCAGAGTTACCTGGTGAAGGCCGATATCGAAAAGTCGGGGGCTTCGCATGATCATTGAGCGCGTTGGGGTGGGCGGCATTGCGTCGTTAAGTGGGGGCGTTTGTTTGGTGCAGGGGGATGTGCCACGTTCAAGGTGTTCGCGCCCTTCCGACCTAGAGCAAAGGCCTTTGAACCCTGTCGGGCTAGAGCAAAGGCTTTCGCGCCCTGTCGGGCACGAGTCACTTTTTCTTTGCTTGTGCAAAGAAAAAGTAACCAAAAAGAAAGCACACCCCGTCCTCGCGCCCTCCGCGCCTGCGGCGCTGCGGGTGCGCAAGTCCGGCAGAAATTTTTGTAAGGGACGTCCATGTCCCTTACAAAAACCTCGCGCATCCATGCGCGCCGCCCTGCGGGTTGTCTCTGCCGGCCTTGCCGCTGCGGTATGGGGCCCCGAAAGCCAACATCATCAACATCAACATCAACAGCAACATCAACATCAACAGCAACAGCAACAGCAACAGCAACAGCAACAGCAACAGCAACAGCAACAGCAACAGCAACAGCAACAGCAACAGCAACAGCAACAGCAACAGCAACGCTGGTGCGTGGGTGGTGGCTTCTTTGGCGTGTTGCGCGGCTGCGCGGTAGGGAGGCGGCGCGCTCGGTCGGGGGCAGGGCGAGGGCACCGACCGGCGCGGTGCGGTGCCGGGTGTGCACGGAGGGGCGTGCCATGCTGACCAACATCATCCGGTTTGCGATCGCGCAGCGATGGTTGATGCTGGCGTTGACGGGCGTGCTGATTGCGATCGGGGCGTGGAGTTTTTCGCGCTTGCCGATCGATGCAACACCCGACATCACCAACGTCCAGGTGCAGGTCAATACCGCAGCGCCGGGCTATTCGCCGCTGGAATCCGAGCAGAGGATAACGTTTCCGTTGGAGACGGTGCTGGCGGGCTTGCCGGGTCTGGAATCCACGCGCTCGCTGTCGCGCTATGGCTTGTCGCAGGTCACCGCGGTCTTCGCCGATGGCACCGATCTGTATTTCGCGCGGCAACAGGTGGCCGAACGTCTGCAGCAGGTCAAGTCGCAATTGCCCGCCGATCTGGAGCCGCAGCTGGGACCGATCGCTACCGGCCTGGGCGAGATCTTCATGTACACGGTCGAGGCCAAGCCGAATGCGCGCAAGCCCGATGGCAGTGCATGGACTGCGACCGATCTGCGCACCTTGCAGGATTGGGTGGTGCGCCCGCAGCTACGCAACGTGCCGGGCGTCACCGAGGTCAACACCATCGGCGGGTATGCGCGGCAGATCCATATCACGCCCGATCCGGCGCACCTGGTCGCGTTGGGATTTACCCTGGACGACGTTGCCCGAGCGGTCGAGTCCAACAACCGCAACATCGGCGCCGGCTATATCGAACGTAACGGCCAACAGTTTCTGGTGCGGGTGCCGGGGCAGGTGGACGACATCGCGCAGATCGGCGCGGTTGTGCTGGATCGGCGCGCCGGCGTGCCGATCCGCGTGCGCGATGTGGCGCAGGTTGGCGAGGGACGCGAGTTGCGCACCGGTGCCGCCACCCAGGACGGGAGCGAAGTGGTGCTCGGCACGGTCTTCATGCTCGTCGGCGCCAATAGTCGTACCGTGGCGCAGGCCGCTGCGCAGCGGCTGGAAGTGGCCAACGCCAGCTTGCCGGCGGGTGTGCAGGCGGTGCCGGTGTACGACCGCACCGCGTTGGTGGACCGGACCATCGTCACCGTCGCCAAGAACCTGATCGAAGGCGCGTTGCTGGTGATCGTGGTGTTGTTCCTGTTGCTGGGCAATGTGCGCGCAGCGTTGATCACGGCTGCTGTGATTCCGTTGGCGATGCTGTTCACGCTCACCGGCATGGTGCGTGGTGGCGTGTCCGGCAATCTGATGAGTCTTGGCGCGCTGGATTTCGGTTTGATCGTCGATGGCGCGGTGATCATCGTGGAGAACTGCCTGCGCCGCTTTGGCGACGCGCAACGTCGGCTCGGGCGCGTACTCGAACGCGACGAGCGTTTCGAGCTCACTGCCGAAGCCACTGCCGAGGTGATCCGCCCCAGCCTGTTCGGCCTGGGCATCATCACTGCGGTGTATCTGCCGGTGTTCGCGCTCACCGGTATCGAAGGCAAGATGTTCCACCCGATGGCGATCACCGTGGTGCTGGCACTGACCGGCGCGATGCTGCTGTCGCTGACCTTCGTGCCCGCAGCGATTGCGTTGCTGCTCGGCGGCAAGGTGGCCGAGCACGAAAACCGCGCGATGCGCTGGGCGCGCGGCGTCTATGCGCCATTGCTCGATCGGGCGCTTCGGCACAGCCGCTGGGTGGGCATTGCAGCGCTTGCGACGGTGGCGCTGTGCGCGGTACTGGCCACGCGTCTGGGGAGCGAGTTCATCCCCAACCTGGACGAAGGCGATGTTGCGCTGCATGCCTTGCGCATTCCCGGCACCAGCCTGGAACAGGCCATCACCATGCAATCCACGCTGGAAAAGCGCATCAAGCAGTTTCCGGAGGTGGCGCATGTGTTCGGCAAGCTCGGTACTGCCGAAGTGGCCACCGACCCGATGCCGCCATCGGTCGCCGACACGTTCCTGATCATGCATCCGCGCGCGCAGTGGCCGGATCCGCGCAAGCGCAAGGCGCAGTTGCTGGCCGAAATCGAGGAGGCGGTGAAGCAGTTGCCGGGAAACAATTACGAGTTCACCCAGCCGATCCAGATGCGCATGAACGAGCTGATTTCCGGCGTGCGTGCGGATGTGGCGATCAAGGTGTACGGCGACGATCTGGACACGCTGGTCAGGCTCGGGCAGCGCGTGCAGGAAATCGCCAGCGCGGTGCCGGGCGCGGCCGATGTGAGCCTGGAACAGGCCACCGGCCTGCCGATGCTGGCGGTGGTACCCGATCGCGCCGCGCTGGCCGGCTACGGGCTCAATCCCGGTGTGGTGCAGGACACCGTGGCCGCGGCAGTGGGCGGACAGGAGGCCGGACAATTGTTCGAAGGCGACCGGCGCTTCGACATCGTGGTGCGCCTGCCGGAATCTCTGCGCCAGGACCCCACTGCGCTGGCCGATCTGCCGATCCCGCTGCGTGGCGATGGCGAGCGTGCCGATGCGGACGAGTCCAGCCGCGCGGCAGGCTGGCGCAGTGGCGAGCCGATCACCGTGCCGCTGCGCGAGGTCGCCAAGATCGACACCGTGCTGGGGCCCAACCAGATCAACCGCGAAGACGGCAAGCGCCGCATCGTGATCACCGCGAACGTGCGCGATCGCGATCTGGGGAGCTTCGTGGCCGAGGTGCGGCAGCGCGTGCAGACGCAGGTCAAGCTGCCCACCGGGTACTGGATCGGCTACGGCGGCACCTTCGAGCAGCTGATCTCCGCCAGCCAGCGCCTGGCCTGGGTGGTGCCGGGCACCTTGGTGTTGATCTTCGCGCTGCTGTATTGGTCCTTCGGCTCGCTGCGCGATGCGCTGGTGGTGTTCAGCGGCGTGCCGCTGGCGCTGACCGGCGGCGTGCTGGCCTTGGCCCTGCGCGGGCTGGCCTTGTCGATTTCCGCCGGCGTAGGCTTTATTGCGTTGTCGGGCGTGGCGGTGCTCAACGGCCTGGTGATGATCGCCCTCGTGCGCAGCCTGCGCGCTGACGGCATGCCGCTGGAGCGGGCATTGCGCGAAGGCGCGCTGGCGCGGTTGCGACCGGTGCTGATGACCGCCCTGGTGGCCGCGCTGGGCTTTGTGCCGATGGCCTTCAACGTCGGTGCCGGTGCCGAAGTGCAGCGCCCGCTCGCCACGGTGGTGATCGGCGGCATCGTCTCCTCCACCCTGCTCACCCTGCTGGTGTTGCCGGTGCTGTATCGCTGGTTGCATCGGCAGCGGGCGCCCCGTCGGGAGCGTGGAGCGCCTGAGTAGCGGGCGTCACGCGGGTGCACGGCGTGGTTGGCCGTGTACGCCGCCATGCGGATGGTCGGGCGATCAGGCAGTGAGCCAGACCTGCAATCGTCCGCGACCAGGCAGGCTTGGGTCCGATGCGTGGCCCGGCCCGGTCCTGGGTCCGCTAAGTGCTTGCGGCACATAGGAAAGCCGTGCATAATGCGCGGCTCGCTGTGCCCGGATCGCTCCGGATGGCGGTACCCAGCGCAATGGGGTTGCCGGCCTGTTCCAGCGTAAGTTCTTGATTCCCAACGTTGCGTGACAGCCCTGGCGCTGTCGGGGCCGCCGCTCCCCAGGCTATGGGTGGCAATTCATTTATCGAGGTGCGTAATGTCCCGCGTATGCCAAGTCTCCGGCAAGCGTGTGCAGACGGGTAACAACGTCTCCCACGCAAACAACAGAACCCGTCGCCGCTTCCTGCCCAACCTGCACGAGCGTCGCTTCTGGGTTGCCAGCGAAAACCGCTGGGTGAAGCTCCGTGTTTCCGCGCATGCACTGCGCACCATCGACAAGAACGGCATCGATGCCGTTCTGAAAGAGCTGCGTGCGCGCGGCGAAAAGGTCTGAGGAGTAAGCAGTCATGGCAAAAGGCAAGCGTGACAAGATTCGTATGATTTCCTCGGCCGCTACCGGCCACTTCTACACCACGGACAAGAACAAGAAGAACACGCCGGGGAAGATGGAAATGATGAAGTACGACCCGGTCGTGCGTAAGCACGTGATGTACAAGGAAGGCAAGATCAAGTAATCCACCGATTACGCGATCTGCATCCAAGCAAACACCCGCCGCAAGGCGGGTGTTTGCGTTTGTGGGGTTGGGGAATGGTCTTGATGCGTGTAGGCGCCGATGGCAGTGTGATTTCCACTATCGGGTTGCCAGCCAAGCCCAAGAGAGACAAAGGTGCGTGACAAAGCCCCTCTCCCCTCGGGAGAGGGGTTGGGGTGAGGGTACGGGGCGAAGCCTACGCAATTATTCTGAGTGCACGAGGCTTCGCCCGTACCCTCATCCGCCCTACGGGCACCTTCTCCCGGAGGGAGAAGGGGATCACAGCCCACGCGCACGCAATTGCGCATCCAGCCGTGGGTACACCCGCCGCGCATTGCCTTCGAATACCTTGCGCTTGTCGGCGTCGGAAATCGCCAGCGCATCGATGTAGCGTTTGGTGTCGTCGAAGTAGTGGCCGGTTTGCGGATCGATGCCGCGCACTGCGCCCACCATTTCCGAGCCAAAAAGGATGTTGTCGATGTCGATCACCTCGAACAACAGGTCGATACCGGGCTGGTGATACACACAGGTGTCGAAGAACACATTGCGCATCACGTGCGTAGACAGCGCAGGCTTGCCCAGCATGTCGGCCAGGCCGCGGAAACGGCCCCAGTGATACGGCACGGCACCGCCGCCGTGCGGAATGATGAAGCGCAGCTGCGGAAAATCGGTGAATAAATCGCCTTCGAGAAACTGCATGAAGGCCGTGGTATCGGCATTGAGGTAATGCGCGCCGGTGGCATGGAAATTGGCATTGCAACTGCCGGAGACATGCACCATCGCCGGGACGTCGAGTTCAACCATTTTTTCGAAGAAGGGATACCAGGCGCGGTCGGTCAGCGGCACACCATTCCAGTGCCCGCCGGACGGGTCGGGATTGAGATTGCAGCCGACGAATCCCAGTTCGTTGACGCAGCGTTCCAGTTCGGCGATCGCGTGCGCGATCGGCACGCCCGGCGACTGCGGCAACTGGCATACGCCGATGAAGGTCTGTGGATACAGCTGTACCACGCGTGCGATCAGGTCGTTGCAATGGCGCGTCCACACCTGGCTCACCGCTTCGTCGCCGATGTGATGCGCCATGGTGCTGGCGCGTGGCGAAAAAATCGTCATGTCGGCACCGCGCTCGCGCAGCAGGCGCAGTTGGTGCAGCTCGACACTTTCGCGCAGCGCATCGTCGCAGATATACGGATACACCGGCACAGGTGCGTGCGCATCGTTGTAATGCGCAATCTGCGCCTTGCGGAACGCATCGTGCGCGGCGGGTGCGGTGGTGTAGTGGCCGTGGCAGTCGATGATCATGGCGATGGTGTGTGTGTTGCAGCGGAAGCGGCGCGCCAGCGATTGCCTGTGCGCAAGGTGGGGCGGCCGGGTGCACGGACGCTGCAGGTCGCGGCGGATGTGGTGGTCCCGATGTGCAGATGGGCGCGGATCGCGGCGCACTGCGTAGCAATGGCTTGCTCGAACGGCACACACGCGCACGTGCCGCTGCGATGGCGGTTGCCGCAGCTTGGCGACGCAGCGGAATACTCAGCCATACAGCTCACCATCGAACAATTTGCGCGCGGTGCGCACCACCGCGGCACCGACCACGGCGCCCTGCGCATCGAGATCGATCAGGCAGCTGCTTGCGCCGCTGGGGTGTTCGACGTCCAGCCGCTGGCTGCGCCCGCCGGGCACCTGCGCCAGCGCGTGTGCGGGCGAGCCGGGCAACAGACAGGCGGTAGCGACGGTGACCGCACCCAGCACGCCAATGGAGGCATGGCAGCGGTGCGGGATGAACGAGCGCGCGCTGATCGCACCACCGGCGCGCGGGGCGGCGACCAGCATCATTTTCGGCACCGTGGCGTCGCGCACATCGCCGAGCTGCATCAACGGACCTGCCTGCAGACGCAGCGTTTCCAGGCGCGCCCGTAGCGCAGCATCGGCGTCGAGCGTGGCGCGGTCTTCGTAACCGCTGATGCCGACATCGCTGGCGCGTAGCACCACGCAGGGCATGCCGTTGTCGATCAGCGTGACCTGCACACCGTCGAGCGTGTCCACCGCATGCCCGCTCGGCAGCAGCGCGCCGCACGAAGCACCGGCGATATCGGCGAATGCCAGCGCGATCGGCGCGGCCGTGCCGGGGACGCCGTCGATGCGGGCATCGCCGTCGTAACGCACCTGGCCATCGGGCGTCTGCACGGTGGCGGTGGCCAGGGTGCCGGTGTTACGCATGAAGATGCGCACCTGGGTCTGGCCATTGCGTGTGGGCAGCAAGCCGCGTTCCAGCGCGAACGGGGCAACGCCGGCCAGCATGTTGCCGCAGTTCTGGGCATCGCTGACCTGCGCATGTTCTACCGCCACCTGCAGGAACAGATAGTCCACGTCGGCATCGGCATGCGTGGAGCGCGATACCACGGCGACCTTGGAAGTCAGCGGGTCCGCGCCGCCCATGCCGTCGATCTGGCGCGCATCCGGCGAGCCGTAGGCGCGCAGTAAAAACGCGTCGCGCGCGGCGGTGTCGGCGGGCAACTCGTCGGCCAGAAAGAATCCACCCTTGGAGGTGCCGCCGCGCATCCACATCGCGCGCACGCGCTCAGACATAACGCAGGCCTTTGGCGGCCAAACGTTCGCGCATCGCATAGATGTCCAGGCCCAGTTCGCCGCGTGCCAGACGTTCGCGCTTGAGCAGTTCGCGTGCCTCGCGCGCCTGCGCTTCGGTCAGCACATCGACAGCGGTGGCACGCGGCACCACGCAGACGCCATCGTCGTCGGCCACCACCACATCGCCGGGCTGGATCAGTTGCCCGGCGCACACCAGCGGCACGTTGACCGAGCCGAGCGTCTCCTTGATGGTGCCCTGCGCGCAGATGGCGCGGCTCCAGGCAGGGAACTGCATGGCGGTGAGATCGCGCACATCGCGCACGCCGGCATCGATGATCAGGCCGCGACATCCGCGCGCCTGCGCCGAGGTGGCCAGCAGGTCGCCGAAGTAGCCGTCGCAACAGTCGCTGGTTGGCGCGACCACCAGCACATCGCCTGCATGCAGTTGCTCGATGGCTACATGCATCATCCAGTTGTCGCCGGGCGGAATCGACACGGTGACCGCGGTGCCGGCGATGCGGCAGCCGGTGTAGATGGGACGTAGCCGATGGTGCAGCAGGCCGCTGCGGGCCTGCGCTTCGTGCACGGTCGCCACGCCGGCCTGCGCCAGCCCGTCGACGATGGCCAACGGCGTACGCTCGATCCGGGTAACGACCTGGCTCATCCATCCATCCTCGTTAAGAGTACGCCGAGTCTGGCCGGGCAGAGCGAGCTGGCTCAAGATTCATTTGAGGTATGCATATTGGTTTTGCTTATAGTTAGAGCATGCAGCCGAGCCCGGAACCGAATCTGCGTCACCTTTACGCGCTGGTCGTGGTGCACCAGGCCGGAAGCGTCAGCGCGGCGGCGCCGCGGGTGAATTTGTCGCAGCCGGCCCTGACCCAGGCCGTGGCGCGATTGGAGCAGCAACTGGGCGTGCGCCTGTTCGACCGGCACCCAGGCGGCATGTCGGCCACCGAGGCTGCCGGGTTGCTGGTGCCGCGTATCGAGCGGGCGCTGGCGCATCTGGGCCGGGGGATCGGGGTCGCGCGTCGCGCGCTGCGCCTGCCGGCGCGCGCTGGCCTGGAGCGGCGGGTGTCGCTGGGCCAGCTGCAGGCCCTGGTGGCTGTGGATGTGGCAGGCAGTTACGCGTTGGCGGCGGTGCGCGCCGGCGTTTCGCAGCCGGCGATCTATCGCGCGGTGCAAGCGCTGGCCGATGTGATCGAAGTGCCGCTGACGGTACGCCGCGGCAAGACCATGCAGCCCACGCCGGTGGCGCTGCGGCTGTTGCGGCAGGTGCGGCTGGCGCTGGCCGAGTTGCGCGCCGGTCTGGACGAGGTGGCCGCATTGCGTTCGCAGCACGCCGGCCGCCTCACCCTGGGGGTGATGCCGCTGGCGCGCGCGATTCTGTTGCCGCAGGTGCTGGCGCGGTTTGCGCATGCGCACCCGGGCGCCAGCGTCCAGGTGGTGGAGGGCCCGTACGAGCAATTGCTGGCGCATCTGCGCGAGGGTGGCCTGGATCTGTTGATCGGTGCGCTGCGCGACCCGTTGCCGGTACGCGATGTGCTGCAGGAGCCGCTGTTCGACGACGAACCGGTGATCGTGGCGCGTAGCGGCCACCCCTTGGCCGGGCAGGGCTACGCGTTTGCGCAACTGCGCGATTATCCCTGGGTGATCGCCGCCGCCGGCACGCCGGTGCGCGCGCGCTGGGAGCAGCTGTTCGGCGACCACCAGCTGGAGCCGCCGCCGGTGCGCATCGAATGCGGCGCCGAACTGACCGTGCGTGGCCTGCTGCTGGAGGGCGACTGGTTGACCTTGATGTCGCGCGACCAGTTCCTGTTCGAGCGCCGCGCCGGCCTGCTGGAGGAGATCGGCAGCGCCGGGCCGCTGCTGCGCCGGCAGATCGGCATGACCACGCGCAGCGACTGGTATCCCACCCGGATGCAGTCGGCCTTCGTGCAGACGTTGCGGCAGGTCTGCGCCGAACGCGTGCAGCCTGCCGATGCCCAGGGCGGGCCGTTTCGCTATTGCCCCGCTGCCTGTGCGCAGCCGCCGTTGCGTTTACGCGCGGCCAAGTCAGAATCGGGTTCCTGATGAAGACGGACCACTGATGCTGCCCGATTGGGTCACAGGCACTTGGCTGCTGGCACTGGACTGGGCGATCCGCCTGGCCGCGCTGCTCTGGATTCCCGCCCGCACCACGCCGGGTGCGGCGCGCAGCTGGCTGCTGCTGATCGGCTTCGTACCGGTGGTCGGCCTGCCGCTGTATCTGTTGTTCGGCCACCCGTGGTTGTCGCGGCTGCGGGTGGAGCGGCAAGCCACCGCCTCTCAGGTGATTCGCGAACAACAACTGCCCTTGCATGCGTTGCGCTGGATGCCCCAGGCAGACACCAGCAGTGCCGAAGTGGTGCCGTTGATCGAACGCGAAGGCGATTTCATGCCCACGCTGGGCAACGCGGTGGAATTGCTCGACGACTATGCGCAGTCGTTGCAGGCCCTGATCGCGGCGATCGACGCGGCCGACAAACGTGTGCACTTGCTGTACTACCTGATGTTCGACGATGCGGTGGGCGAGGCGGTGGTCGTGGCGCTGGAACGCGCCAGCGCGCGGGGCGTGCGTTGTCGCGTGCTGCTGGATGCGGTGGGCGCCAAGCGCGGCCTGCGTCGCTACCGCAAGCGCCTGCAGGACGGTGGCGTGCAGGTGCTGGCGGTATTGCCGGGCGGCCTGCGCTGGCGTCGCAGCGGCCGCATGGATCTGCGCAACCATCGCAAGATTGCGGTGCTCGACAACCGCGTGGCGTTTGTCGGTTCGCAGAATCTGGCCGAGGCCGGCTTCATTGATGGCGTGCCCAATCGCGAGTTGGTGGCACGCGTGCGCGGGCCGGTGGTCAATCATCTGGAAGCGGTCTTCGCCAGCGACTGGTTCACCGAAACCGGAGAGCGGCTGGACGTGTGGCCCGATGCACCGGTGTGCGAGGCCAATATCGCCACGCAATTGCTGCCCAGCGGGCCGGCGTATCCGTTCGAAAATGCGCGCGATGCGATCAATGCGGTGATCCATCTGGCGCGGCGCAAGGTGGTGCTGGTCACGCCGTACTTCGTGCCCGACGAAGCCTTGCTGAGCGCATTGCGCATCGCCGCAGTCTCGGGAGTGGATGTGCAGTTGATCCTGTCCGAGCACAACAACCAACGCTTGGCCGCGTGGGCGCAGGAGGCCTATTTCGAAGAGCTGCTGCGTTGCGGGGTGAAGATTGCGCTGTATCGCCCGCACTTTCTGCATGCCAAGCACCTGAGCATGGATGAAGACATCGCGCTGGTGGGCTCGATCAATCTGGACATCCGCTCGTTCGCGCTCAACGCCGAGATCGGCATGCTCTGCTACGACAATGGCGTGGTGCAGCGGTTGCGCGAGATCGAGCAGGACTATCTGGCCAACGCGCGGCAACTGACGTTGGAACAGTGGCGTCGCCGCCCGGCCTGGCGCCGCAGTCGCGAGGGCATTGCGCGGCTGGCCGATGCGTTGATGTAGGGCGTGCGCGGTCCATGCGCGCGCAGTGCCCGTTGTGGCGCAGCGCGATGCCTGCGGTGGGAGGTGAAGTGGGGCGCGTCTGGGGCGGCAAGATCGCGCTGCATGCAAACGCGCCCGCGCTCGAATGGACGCGTCCGGTGACCGCTTTGTTGGACGGCTGCGTCGCGCCGGCGCGCGTACGCGGGGCTATCCCGGCCATCGCGGCGGCATGGCCGCTGTCACCGGTGCGACGCGACGCATCGCCTACAATTGCCGGATGAATGAATTGCGTGATCCCGGCGATGCAGTGATCGCCATCGTTGGCGGTGGCGCATCTGGGGTGCTGGTGGCGCTGCAGCTGTTGCGTCAGGCCGTGGCGCCGGTGCAGATCGTGGTGATCGAGCCGCACGCGGTGCTGGGCGAGGGCGTGGCCTACTCCACCGCGCGGCCGGAACATCTGCTCAATGTGCCCGCCGCGCGGATGAGTGCGTTGGTGGAGGCACCGCAGGATTTCGTCGATTATCTGCGTGCGCACGCCTGCTGCCCGGAGCTGGAAGACGCACGGCTGCCGCAGGCTTTCGTGGGGCGCCGGCACTACGCGCCCTACCTGCGCGATCGCCTGCAGACCGCGCGTGTGCAGAGCCCGGCGACGCTCACCGTGCACAGCGCCCGCGTGCAGACGCTGCACGCCGATGCCGATGGCGCGCTGTTGCAGCTCGACGATGGCCAGACCCTGCACGCCACCAGCGTGGTGCTGGCGGTGGGCAATGCGTTGCGGCCGTTGCCGCTGCGCGGAGCCACCGGCCTGTCGGCAACCCAGCGGCTGGAAGCCTGGGATACCGAGGCGGTCGCCGCGTTGCCGCAGGACGCGGCGGTGTGCGTCGTCGGCTCGGGACTGAGCATGGCCGACACGGTGGTGACGTTGGCCGCGCAGGCGCATCGCGGGGCGGTGCACGTGGTGTCGCGGCATGGGCTGCTGCCGTTGCCGCAGGCGCACTGCGTTGCGGCGGACTTCGATCCGCAGCCGTTGCTGGCGCTGTCGCTGCGTGCGCGCATGCGCAGCTTGCGGCAGCATGCGCGGGTGGCGATGGCGCAAGGCCTGTCCTGGCAGGGCGTGATGGAGCGTGTGCGCCCGCTGAATCAGGTCTTGTGGCAAACGCTGTCGGTTGCCGACCAACGCCGCTTCCTGCGCCACGTGGTGCGCTATTGGGATGTGCATCGTCACCGCATCGCCGCGCCGGTGCATGCGCAACTGCAGGCGATGCGCGCGCGCGGACAGTTGCAGCTGCATCGCGCGCGGCTGGATGTGGCGTTCCAGGCAGGCGCCTGCGTGCGGCTCAGTGCCGGCGCGAGTGCTGGGCATGCCTTGCAGCTGGATGTGCAGACGCTGGTCAACGCCACCGGCGTGGAAATGCGCGTGCAGGCGATGCGCAACCCGCTGCTGCAGCAGCTGCTGGGACAGGGCATTGCGGTGGCCGGGTCGCATGGGATCGGGGTGGATACCGCTGCCGATGGCTGTCTGATCGATGCCGAGGGGCACGCCAATCCGCGGTTGCGGGTGATAGGCAGCCTGCGGATCGGGTCGCTGTGGGAGAGCCTGGCAGTGCCGGAGTTGCGTGAGCAGGCAGCGGCGATTGCGCGGGATGTGTTGGCATTGCTGGGGCGGTGAGGGGCCCATTGTTCCCTTCTCCCCCGGGAGAAGGGGGCGCCTCGCGCCGGATGAGGGAGCCTCAGGCATGTGCCAGTGCCTGCAGTGACAAACGCGCCGCCACGCGCCTTCGGAAGTGATGCACCGACTGCTTCGCCCCGTACCCTCACTCCAACCCCTCTGCCGATGGGAGAGGGGCTTACCCAACCGCTTCATCGCAATCTCAGCCGCAACGACGCCACAACCGGTAAAATGTGCCGGTGGATGTCTCTCATTTACTCGATCATTTAAACCCCGCCCAGCGCGAGGCCGTTTCTGCGCCGCCGGGGCACTACCTCGTGCTGGCCGGCGCCGGCTCCGGCAAGACGCGCGTGCTGATCCATCGCATCGCCTGGCTCAATGAAGTCCAGGGCGTGCCCAACCACGGCATCTTCGCGGTGACCTTCACCAACAAGGCCGCCGGCGAAATGCGTCACCGTACCGACCTGCAGCTGCGCAATGGCAGCCGCGGGATGTGGATCGGTACATTTCACGGGCTGGCACATCGCCTGTTGCGTCTGCATTGGCAGGATGCGCGGCTGCCGGAAGGCTTCCAGGTCATGGACAGCGACGACCAGCTGCGGCTCGTCAAGCGCGTGGTGCAGGCGCTGGAGCTGGACGAGAGCAAGTATCCTCCCAAGCAGATGAGCTGGTGGATCAACGAGCAGAAGGATGAGGGCCGCCGTCCGCAGCATATCCAGCCCGAGCCCAACGACGATTGGACCGAGGTGCGCCGGCAGGTGTATGCGGCCTACCAGGAACGCTGCGACCGCTCCGGGCTGCTGGATTTCGCCGAGTTGCTGCTGCGCGCGCATGAGTTGCTGCGCGACACGCCGGCATTGCTGGCGCATTACCGCGCGCGCTTCCGCGAGATTCTGGTGGACGAGTTCCAGGACACCAACGCCATCCAGTACGCCTTCGTGCGCGTGCTGGCCGGCGAATCGGGCAATGTGTTCGTGGTCGGCGACGACGACCAGGCCATCTACGGCTGGCGCGGCGCCAAGGTCGAAAACGTCCAGCGCTTTCTGAAGGATTTCCCCGGTGCGCAGACCGTGCGGCTGGAGCAGAACTACCGTTCCAGCGCGAATATTCTGGGCGCTGCCAATGCGGTGATTGCGCACAACCCGGACCGTATCGGCAAACAGCTGTGGACCGATTCAGGCAATGGCGACCCGATCGATCTGTATGCGGCCTACAACGAAGTGGACGAAGCGCGCTATGTGGTCGAGCGTGCACGGCAGTGGGTGCGCGACGGCGGCAGTTATGGCGAAGTGGCGGTGCTCTACCGCAGCAACGCGCAATCGCGCGCGCTGGAAGAAGCGCTGATTTCCGAGCAGTTGCCGTACCGCGTGTATGGCGGCATGCGCTTCTTCGAACGTGCCGAAATCAAGGACGCGTTGGCTTACTTGCGCCTGCTGACCAATCGCAGCGACGACGCTGCGTTCGAACGCGCGGTCAACACGCCCACGCGCGGCATTGGCGACCGGACGCTGGATGAGGTGCGCCGGCTGGCACGTGCCAGTGCGCTGTCGTTGTGGGAAGCGGCGATGCTGTGCACGCAGCAGAACACGCTGGCCGCGCGCGCACGCAATGCCCTGGCCACCTTCCTCAGCCTGATCGGCCAGCTGCATGCCGAAACCGGCGAGATGGAACTGGCCGAACGCATCGACCATGTGCTGATGCGCTCGGGCCTGCGCGAGCATTGGGCCAAGGAAAGCCGCGGCGGGCTGGATTCGGAATCGCGTACCGAGAACCTGGACGAACTGGTGTCGGTCGCCTCGCGCTTCACCCGCCCGGACGATGAAGACAGCCAGGGCATGACCGAGCTGGTCGCCTTCCTGGCTTACGCCTCGCTGGAGGCCGGCGAAGGCCAGGCGCAGGCTGGCGAAGAAGGTGTGCAGCTGATGACGCTGCATTCGGCCAAGGGCCTGGAATTTCCGATTGTGTTCCTGGTCGGCCTGGAAGACGGCCTGTTTCCGAGTGCGCGCTCGCTGGAAGAGAGCGGGCGGCTGGAAGAAGAGCGTCGCCTGGCGTACGTGGGCATCACCCGCGCGCGGCAGAAGCTGGTGCTGTGCTACGCCGAATCGCGCCGTATCCACGGCCAGGACAATTACAACGTGCCCTCGCGCTTCCTGCGTGAGATTCCGCGCGACCTGCTCAACGAAGTGCGCCCGAAGGTGCAGGTTTCGCGCACCGCATCGCTGGGCGCGGCGCGCGGCGGCCCGGTGCATGGCATCGTGGAAACGGCACCGATCAAGCTCGGCGCCAACGTCGAACACCCCAAGTTCGGCGGCGGCGTGGTCGTCGATTACGAAGGCGCTGGCGCGCATGCGCGCGTGCAGGTGCAGTTCGACGAGGTCGGCGCCAAGTGGCTGGTGATGGCCTACGCCAATCTGACTGTGGTCTAGTCAGGTTTGCACTCGTCTGCGATTACGTTTTCTTCAGCAGCAGGGCGTAGTGCGGTTGCACTGTGCATGCAGCAAGCGGAACCGGCCGCTGCTGCACCTCACGTCGAGCGAGATCGCGTGATCATCTGCGACAGATGATCGATGGATGAGGCGTGGCCTGCGCTGCTCTGTTGCGCGCTTACATTTCCCAGCCGAAGCTTGCGTTGATCTGCTTGCCGTTCACGCTCAGTGTCGACCTGTTCGCGAGCACGACCAGGGTAAAGGGCGGCACGCGCGTGTCGCGCCGCCTTCGAACGAGAGCGACGAAGTCGCACTCGCAGGGGTGCTCAGGCATGCCCATAGCAACAACGCAACGCAAGCGGCTACACATCGTGTCATGACGTCATCCTTGACCGTGGTCGTGCCGGAAGGGCACGGTCAGGAGTATCGATGCTGGCGCCGCGGCCTTGCAACGGATGCGGCAAGCAATGGAATGGCCAGATAGCCGCACGCGGGCAAGGCCGGTGCTCGAAATCTCCATTGGGCGCTTCCACCCCGGTGGTGAGCGCGCCAGCAGCTTTAGCTCATGGCCAGATCGCGAGGTTCCCTAAGCCACTTTGAGCCGGCAATCGGGGCCATTGGTGCATCGCTCGATGCATACCGCGCTACATCCATGCCACCCTGTCAGCAGTTCATTGCATAGGTACCCGGCGGCATGCAGACCGAAAAACAGAAAATGCTGGCAGGCGAACTCTACAACGCCGCCGATGCGCAGCTGCAGGCCGATCAGGCGGCAGCTGCGGTGTGGATGGAGCGCTACAACGCCACTGGCGCGCAGCCATCCACACAGCGGCATGCATTGCTGGTCGAGCGGCTCGCCGAAGTGGGCGCGAATGCGGTGATCCGTCCGCCGTTTCATTGCGATTACGGCTACAACATCCATCTGGGCGCGGGTGTGTTCCTCAACTTCAATTGCGTGATCCTGGATATCTGCCAGGTGTACATCGGCGATGGCACGCAGGTGGGGCCAGCGGTGCAGTTCTACGCTGCCGACCATCCGCGCGATGCCGCCGGACGTGCCAGCGGACTGGAGTTCGGACGGCCAATCCGCGTCGGGCGCAATGTGTGGATTGGGGGCGGGGCGATCATCCTGCCGGGCGTCAGCATCGGCGACGATGCGGTAATCGGTGCCGGTGCGGTGGTCACGCGCGATGTGCCGGCCGGTGCGATCGCCGTGGGCAATCCGGCGCGCGTGCGCGCACCCCGGCTTGCCGATGAGCCGCCCACCGACTGAACGCAACGAAGAAGAGCCGCTACAAAAGCGATCGCGCAGCTGCCAGGCGGACGCGGCCGGTGCGATGCAGCGCATACGCGAACAGGGCAGTATCGAACGCGTTACTGGCGCCGGGGATGGTCGCTCGTCAACCAGCTGAGCCGCTTCGAGCGCTACAGTCCGTCACCTGCAAGATTGATCCATCTCAAGGTCTGCGTTGCGGAGTGCTGTCAATCTCAAGTCGCCGGCGAGGCTGCCGGTCCATCCGGGAGGTCATCATGTACAAACGAATCCTGATCGCCATCGATGCATCCGAGCTCTCGCATCGCGGCCTGTTTCAAGGCCTGGAGCTGGCCAAGGCGACCGGTGCCAAAGTGGATATCGTCACCGTGTCCGAGCCGTGGGCGATGGGCATGTACGACGCAATGGGCTGGAGCGTGGGCTACGAGGCCAGCCCGGAATACCGCGCCGAGCGCGAAGCGACCGCTGAAAAGATCCTGCGTCCGGCGTTGGAGTTGGCCGCCGCTGCCAACATCAAGGCCACGCCGCGGCATGTGCTGGATCGCTTCGCGGCCGAGGGCATCGTGCAGACCGCCAAGGACTGCAAGAGCGATCTGATCATCATGACCTCGCACGGCCGCCGCGGCATGCAGCGCATGCTGCTCGGCAGCCAGACGGTGGAAGTGCTGACCCACAGTGCGATTCCGGTACTGGTCATTCGCTGATGCCGAGACCACTGCCTTGTCTCGCCTAGGCGCGTATCCGGGCGCGCTGTGGCGTCCAGGTAATCCACGTCGCGCCCAGGTGCGCTCCCACGCAACTCAAAGTGCTTCGCTCTCCATCGGCTCCGGTTGTGCCGCAAAGCGCGGTGCCGGTCGGGCGAGCCGGCGCAGTGCTTCGGTATGCACCAGCGGAGAGCCGTGCGTGGGCGTGGCCGCGCCGCCGCGGGTGGACGCGTACTCGGGTTGTACGTGCTGACTCAGTTCGCGCATGAAGCGCCACATCGGCACGTAGTGACCACGCCGTGGCGCAGGAAGATGCGGTGCTGCGCGGCACTGGCGACGCCACTGCATGGGCGGCATGCCGAAGCGCTGCTGAAACGCACGCTGAAACTGGCGCTCGGACGCAAAGCCCATTTCGTAGAGCAACCAGGTCAGGCTGCAGTCCGGGTAGGCCTGCAGGTAGCGGTGCGCTGTGCTTAGCCGCTGTTCGCGGATATAGCTGGCCACGCCTCCACGCGACTGAAACAAGCGGTACAGCGATGCACGCGATAACGCGAACGCTTGCTGCAACGACTCGGTACCCAGCTCCGCTTCGCCGATGTGCTGCTCGATATAGGCCAGCAGATCGATCATCAGCGGCGTGTGCGCCTCCGCGGCCGTGGATACGCGTGGAACGATGGCGCTGTAATGACTGCTGCTGCTCATGCGGATGCTGCCTGCGGCCCACTCCCCGGGGCCTGTCCCCTGGTCAACCGAGAAAAGCAGCGCCAACCCATCACGCCTCTTTCACAAAGTACGCGCTGGATCACGCATCCGCGCCTGCGTCTGCACGATCGCGGCGATTGAGACGATTTGTCGGGTGAGCCCACAGGCGCATTCCTATCCTCGCCGCAGCGCTGAGAAAGCGTCATCGCACGGCCTGCCGCTTCGGTCCGCGTGGTGCGCGGCGGTTGCGGGCTAGCCCGCGGCAGCGGCGTCGCACGCAGGCTGCAGGCATTCGGCTGGGCCGGCGACATCCAAGCCACATCGCAGCGCACGTGCACCGCACGCTGGCGCAACGGGCAAGCTCAATCGGAGATCAGGCATGGCCAGCAGTCAGAAGTTCATCGCCCGCAATCGGGCGCCACGGGTGCAGATCGAATACGACGTGGAGGTCTACGGCGCGCAGAAGA
The DNA here is from genome assembly GCF_003992815.1 of Xanthomonas sp. DAR33341. NCBI lineage: Bacteria > Pseudomonadati > Pseudomonadota > Gammaproteobacteria > Lysobacterales > Lysobacteraceae > Xanthomonas > Xanthomonas sp. DAR33341. Next base: position 109,402 of record NZ_QEYV01000033.1, read on the forward strand.
AGGTGCAGATTCCGTTCGTGATGGGGGTGATGTCGGATCTGTCCGGCGCCAACGCCGGTGAGCTGCCCTCGCTGGATGAGCGCAAGGCACTGGAGATCGACGTCGACAACTTCGACAGCCGTCTGCAGTCGATGCGCCCGCGCGCGCAATTCAAGGTGCCCAACACGCTCACCGGCGAAGGCGAGCTGGCGGTGGATATCACCTTCGAAAGCATGGACGACTTTTCGCCGGCCGCCATCGCGCGCAAGGTTGCGCCGTTGGCCAAATTGCTGGAAGCGCGCACGCAGTTGGCCAACCTGGACACCTACATGGACGGCAAGGCCGGTGCAGAGCAGCTGATCGCCAACGCCATCCGCGATCCGGCGTTGCTGCAGTCGCTGGTGTCGGCCGCCAAGCCCGCGTCCGAACCGGAAGGAACCTGAGCCATGTCCGCGACCGAAGCCGCACTGGCCACCCGTAGCACCGAAACAACCGAGCGGGGCGACTTTGCCGCGCTGCTCAATCGCGAGTTCCGTCCCAAGAGCGAGCGCGCCAAGGAAGAAGTGGAATCGGCGGTGCGCACGCTCGCCGAGCAGGTGCTCAACCGAAGCGATGTGGTTGGCGAAGACGTATCGCAGACCATCAAGGCCTACATCGCCGAGATCGACCGCACGCTCACCGAACAGCTCAACCAGATCCTGCATCACGCCGATCTGCAACAGCTCGAAGGCGCCTGGCGCGGCCTGCATTATCTGGTCAACAACACCGAGACCGACCAGCAGCTCAAGATCCGCGTGCTGAATATCAGCAAGAAAGAGTTGGGCAAGGTACTCAAACGCTACAAGGGTACCGCGTGGGATCAGAGCCCCATCTTCAAGAAAGTCTACGAACAGGAATATGGCCAGCTCGGCGGCGAGCCGTATGGGTGCCTGGTCGGCGATTATTACTTCGACCAGAGTCCGCCGGATGTGGAACTGCTCAACGGCATTGCGCAGGTGGCCGCTGCCGCGCACGCACCGTTCATTGCCGCCGCCGCGCCCAAATTGATGGGCATGGACAACTGGAGCGAGCTCTCCAATCCGCGCGATCTGGCCAAGATTTTTTCCACGCCCGATTACGCTGCATGGCGCTCGCTGCGCGAATCCGAAGACTCCAAGTACATCGGTCTGGCCATGCCGCGCACGCTCTCGCGTCTACCTTACGGCGCGGCCACCAGCCCGGTGGAAGACTTCGATTTCGAGGAAGACACCGCCGGCGCGGATTCCAACAAGTACACCTGGCAGAACGCCGCCTATGCGATGGCGGTGAACATCAACCGCTCGTTCAAGCAGTACGGCTGGTGCTCGCGCATTCGCGGTATCGAGTCCGGCGGCGCAGTGGAAGGGTTGCCCACGCATACCTTTCCCACCGACGACGGTGGCGTGGACATGAAGTGCCCGACCGAAGTGGCGATCACCGACCGTCGCTCCGCCGAACTGGACAAGATGGGCCTCATGCCGCTGGTACATCGCAAGAACTCGGACATGGCCGCCTTCATCAGCGCGCAGTCGCTCAACAAGCCCGACGAATACGACGACCCGGATGCCACCGCCAACGCAGCGTTGGGCGCGCGCCTGCCCTACATGTTTGCGTGCTGCCGCTTTGCGCATTACCTCAAGTGCATCGTGCGCGACAAGATCGGTTCGTTCTCCGATCGCGAGCAGATGCAGAGCTGGCTGACGCGCTGGGTGACGCAATACATCGACGGCGACCCGTCCAACTCCAGCGAAGAAACCAAGGCGCGCAAGCCGCTGGCTGCCGCCGAGGTGGTGGTGGAAGAAGTGGAAGGCGCGCCGGGCTACTACAGCTCCAAGTTCTTCCTCAAGCCGCATTACCAGCTGGAGGGCCTGACCGTGTCGTTGCGGTTGGTCTCGCGGTTGCCCTCGGCCGCCAAGGCCTGATCCGACGCATCTGCGTCATGGCGAGGACGTCTTCGCGTCGCGCCACCTCGTGTTGTCACTCTCATTGAAGGAGCGGTTCCATGGCGTTCGACATGCATATCAAGTTCGGCAGCGGCAAGGTCAAGATCGAAGGCGCGTCCAACCACAAGAAGCACAAGGGCGAGATCCCGATCCTGGCCTGGTCGTGGGGCGCCAGTAATTCCGGCGACCTGCACACCGGTGGCGGCTCGGCCAGCGGTGGCAAGGCGCATGTCCAGGACATCTCCATCACCAAGTACGTGGATGGCTGCTCCAATGCATTGCTCGATGCGGTGTGCACCGGTGCGCGCGTGGAAAACGCCTGGCTGTACGTCACCAACGCCACCGGCGAGCAGAGCGACTTTCTCACCCTGGAGTTGAGCGAAGGCGTACTGATTACCTCGCTGTCGACCGGCGGTTCCGGTGGCGAAGACCGCCTCACCGAAAACGTGACGCTGCACTTCGGCAAGTTCAAGTACGGCTTCCAGCCGCAGGACGACAAGGGTGCCTCCCAGGGTGGCGCGAAGGAATTCACCTACGACATCCAGGGTGTGACCAAGGCCTAACGCGAACGCAGGCAACCACGACGCCTTCGCCACGCAGGTGCGTTTGGCGACGCGGTGCGGCACGCAGCGCGCGTGTAGACGCTGCTCTGCGCCAAGCGGATGTTGGCGCTGTGACGTTGGCTGCCTCCGATGGCGGTCATGCGATAACTGGCGGTGCCGCGCATGGCGCCGCCACCTTCTTCGATAAGGAACCGCGCGATGGATGCCACCGCACAGACCCTGCTTGCCCAAGGCGAGCCGGCGCAGGCGTTGCAGCAACTGATCCAGCAGGTGCGCCGGCAACCGGCCGATGCAGCGCAGCGCGTGTTTCTGTTTCAGTTGCTGGCCGTCCTCGGCCAGTGGTCGCGCGCCGCAGATCAGCTGCGTGCTTGCGGTGAACTGGATGCCACCACGCAGCCCTTGGTCCACACCTATCTGGCGGTATTGCAGGGCGAGCAGACGCGCGCCGAGGTGTTTGCCGGTAAGCGGTTACCGCGCGTGATGGGTGAGCCGGCCGGGTGGCTGGCAATGCATCTGCAGGCGCTGCAACTGGCGGCGCAAGGGCATGGCGAACAAGCAGCGGCGTTGCGGGCGCAGGCCTTCGAACGGGCACCAGCCAGTGCCGGCGTGCTCGATGGCGAACGCTTCCAATGGCTCGCAGATGCCGACACCCGTTTCGGGCCCTGTATCGAGCTCATGCTCGACAGCGGCTATGCATGGGCCCCGCTCAGCCAGATCCAGCAGCTGCGCATGCAGGCGCCGCTGGATCTGCGCGACACCGTGTGGGCGCCGGTGAGCGTGCTGTGGCGCAACGGCGGCCAGGCCTTCGGCTACCTGCCGGTGCGTTACCCCGGCAGCGAGCACCTGGATGCCGGCGAGCTGCAACTGGCGCGCCGCACCGAATGGACCCATGTCGCACAAGGCGAGATCGGCCTGGGCCAGCGCATGTGGAGCACCGAGTCGCGCGAGATTGCGCTGCTGGATGTGCGCGATGTGCGGTTCGACGCGGGCTGATTTCAATGGCCGAACTCACCACCACCGAACGCTTGCAGCCTTCGCTGCTGGACCGGCTCACCGATGCAGCGCCCAGTCAGCGCGAAGAGAGCCGCGAGCAATGCGTGATTTCGGCCACGCGCCTGCGTGAGTGCGTCATTCGCGATCTGTCGTGGTTGCTCAATGCCGTGAACCTGGAAACCAGCCGCCCGCTGGAAGCGCATCCGCAGGTGCGCAGCTCGGTACTGAATTACGGCATCCCGGATCTGGCCGGCGTCGCAGTGAGCGGCATCGATGCGACCGCGCTGCAACAGCGCATTCGCCAGGCGATTCTGGCCTTCGAGCCGCGGCTGATTCCCGAGACGCTGCGGGTGAGCGTGCATGCCGATGCCGCACGCATGGACCGGCGCTCGCTGCTGTTCACCATCGAATCGGAGATGTGGGCGCAGCCGCTGCCACTGAACCTGTATCTGAAGACTGCACTGGATCTGGAAACAGGCCGGCTCGATGTCGTCGAAGGGAACGGCTGACCTCATGGACCCGCGCCTGCTGCCGTACTACACCCGCGAGTTGCAGCACGTGCGCGACATGGGCGCGGAGTTTGCGCGCGAGTATCCCAAGATCGCCGGCCGGCTCGGCCTGGACGCGTTCGAATGCGCCGACCCGTATGTCGAGCGGCTGCTGGAAGGCTTCGCGTTTCTGGCCGCGCGTGTGCAACTCAAGCTGGACGCGCAGTACCCGGTGTTCACCCAGCACCTGCTGGAGATGGTCTACCCGCATTATCTAGCGCCGCTGCCGTCGATGGCGGTGGTGCAATTGCAGCCGGACCTGAAAGACAGCGGGCTGGCAGCAGGCGTCGTCGTGTCGCGGCACAGCGCGCTGCGCAGCCTGGTCGGCCCCGGCGAGCGCACCGCCTGCGAATTCCGCACCGCGCATCCGGTGACCTTGTGGCCGTTGCAACTGGCCGAGGCCAAGTATCTGGAATCGCCAGCCGCCTTGGCCGCTGCCGGCATCGCTTTGCCGCCCGGGCGCGTGGTGCGTGCCGGCGTGCGGCTGCGCTTCGAGCTGGTGGGTGGTGCGCAGACGCACGCGCTGGCGCTGGATCGGCTGCCGCTGTTTCTGGCCGGCGCCGACGGCCTGCCCAAGCGGTTGTACGAACAACTGCATGCCGATACCACCGCCGTGGTGGTGCGTGGCAGCGATGCCCGCGGTGGCACGCTGGAGGTGACGCTGGACGCCGATGCCGTGCAGATGCGCGGCTTTGCCGACGACGACGCATTGATTCCGTACGACGGCCGTTCGTTCAGTGGCTATCGCCTGCTGCAGGAGTATTTCGCCTGCCCGGAGCGCTTTTTGTTCGCAGAGCTCGCCGGGCTGCGCGCGCCATTGCGGCGGTTGCACGGCAGCAGCTTCGAGGTGGTGGTGTTGCTGCAACGCAGCCTGCCCAGCCTGGCTGCGGCAGTAGACGCCGAGCACTTCAAATTGTTCTGCACCCCGGCGATCAATCTGTTCCCGCGCCGCGCCGATCGCATCCATCTGCAGGCCGGGTTGCACGAGTACCACGTGCTGGCCGACCGCACCCGGCCGATGGATTTCGAGATCCATCACCTGGGCGAGGTCGAAGGCTTCGGCGATCGTCAGGAGCCCGAGCAATGCTTCACCCCGTTCTATGGTGGCGACGCACGCACCTGGCATGCACGGCATGGCGCGTTCTACAGCATGCGCCGTGAACCGCGCATGCTATCGGCACGTCAGCGCCGCGATGGCGCGCGGTCGAGCTATGTGGGCAGCGAAGTCTTCGTCAGCCTGGTCGATGCCGACGATCAGGCCCACAGCACGCGCCTGCGGCAGCTTGGGCTGCAACTGTGGTGCAGCAACCGCGATCTGCCGCTGCATATGCCGGTAGGCAAGGGCGCCACCGATTTCACCATGGACAGCGGCGTGCCGGTACGGAGCGTGCGCTGCGTGGCCGGGCCGACCAAGCCGCGCCCGGCGTTGTCGGATGGGCAGACTGCGTGGCGCCTGCTCAGTCAATTGCAGCTCAATTATCTGTCGCTGTTCGAAGATGGCCCCGACGGCGCCGCTGCGCTACGCGAGATCCTCACCCTGTATTGCGACCCGTTCGACGCATCCGCGCAGCGGCAGATCGAAGGCGTCAAGCAGGTGAGCGGCACACCGATCGTGCGGCGCATTCCGGTGCCGGGTCCGATCACCTTCGGCCGCGGCCTGGAGATCACGCTGACCTGCGAGGACGCCGCCTTCGAAGGCACTGGCGCGTTTCTGCTGGCTTCGGTGCTGCGGCACTTCTTCGCGCGCTATGTCTCGGTGAATTCCTTTACCGAAACCGTGCTGCGTACCACCGAACGCAACGAGGTGGCCCGATGGCCAGCCCAGCCCGGCACGCGCCCGCGCCTGTGAGCGCCGCGGCTGCCGCGCTGGCACAGGCGCTGCAGGCCCGGCCACAGGATTTCAGCCCATTCGCGGCCTTGCGCGCGATCGAACGCTGCCATCCGCAGCAGCCGCGCCTGGGCGAATCGGCGCGCGCCAGCGACGATGTGCTGCGGCTGCGGCATGCGCCATCACTGGCATTCGCACCCCATGCGCTGCACCGCTACGCACCGGCAACGCACGATCAGCCTGCCGCGCTGTACGGTCTGTTTTTAGGCCTGTTCGGCCCGAATGCGCCGTTGCCGTTGCACCTGACCGAATACGCCATCGAGCGTGCGCAGCAAGCCAAGGACGGCACCTTCGCCGCGTTTGCCGATGTGTTCCACCACCGCATGCTGAGCCTGTTTTACCGCGCCTGGGCGCAGGCACAGCCCAGCGTGCAGGCCGAGCGCCCGGCGAGCGACCAGTTCCGTGCGTGGCTGGATGCATTGGTGGGCATCGCCAGCCCGCACCTGCGCCAACGCGATGCATTGCCGGACGATGCACGTCGTTACTACGCCGGCCGTCTTGGCACCGCCACACGCACGCCGGAAGGCTTGCGTGCCCTGCTGCAACAGTTGTTCGAATGGCCGGTGCAGGTACAGGAATTCGTCGCCGAATGGATGCGCCTGCCGGCCGATGCGCACCTGCAACTTGGTTTGGGTCCGCGCAACGCGCGGCTGGGCGTGGACAGCGTGGTGGGCGCACACGTGCGTGGAGCCCAGCAACGCGTGCGCATCCGCCTGGGGCCGCTGCCGCGCCTGGCGTTTCAACGCTTTCTGCCGGGTGGCCAGGCGCTGAAGCAACTCACCGCCACGGTGCGCAGCTATCTGGGCGACGAATTCGGCTGGGAACTGCAGCTATCGCTCAAGGCCGACGAGGTCCCTACGCCGCACCTGGCGCGCAATAGCCGGCTGGGCCTGGACACCTGGCTGGGCCGCCGCGCCTGGAGCATTGCCGATGCCGACGATGTGGTGCTGCACCCCTCCGGGTGACGCGCAGCGCGTACTGATTCGCTCACCACCTATCTATTCGATTCAAGGACGCACCATGGCCGAGATCTCCCGCAGTTCCCTGTTCGGCAAGCTCAATCCGCTGGCCTACCGCGGCATCGAAAGCGCCACCGTGTTCTGCAAGCTGCGCGGCAACCCGTATGTGGAGTTGGTGCATTGGCTGCATCAGTTGCTGCAGCTGCAGGACTCGGACCTGCACCGCATCATCAGGCACTTTCAGCTCAACCCGTCCACGCTTGCGCGCGATGTCACCGCCGCGCTGGATGGCTTGCCGCGCGGCTCCACTGCCGTGACCGATCTATCGGCCAATGTCGAAGAAGCGGTGGAGCGCGGTTGGGTGTACGCCTCACTCGGTTTTGGTGAAGCGCAAGTACGCACCGGCTATCTGGTGGTCGGTATGTTGAGCGTGCGTGGCTTGCGTCACGCGTTGCTGGCGATCTCCAAGGAGTTCGACAAGCTCAAGCCCGCAGTGCTCAACGAGCGCTTCGCCGAGATCGTGGCCGGCTCGCCGGAAGATGGCTTGCTGCCCAGCGATGGATTTTCGCTTGGTCAGGCCGCTGCACCCGGGGAGACCAGCGGTGCCATCGCGCCTGCGGCACTCGGCAAGCAGGAAGCGCTGAAGAAATTCACCACCGACCTCACCGCCCAGGCGCGCGAAGGCAAGCTGGACCCGATCATCGGCCGCGACGACGAGATCCGCCAGGTGGTCGACATCCTGATGCGCCGCCGCCAGAACAACCCGATCCTGGTCGGCGAAGCCGGCGTCGGCAAGACCGCGGTGGTGGAAGGGTTCGCGCAGCGCATCGCGCGCGGCGACGTGCCGCCCGCGCTGAAAGACGTGCAATTGCGCACCCTCGATGTCGGTCTGTTGCAGGCTGGCGCCAGCATGAAGGGCGAGTTCGAACAGCGCCTGCGCGCGGTGATCGACGAGGTGCAGGCCAGCCCCAAGCCGATCATTTTGTTCGTCGACGAAACCCACACCCTCATCGGCGCCGGTGGTGCCGCAGGCACCGGCGATGCGGCGAACCTGCTCAAGCCGGCACTGGCGCGCGGCACGCTGCGCACGGTGGGCGCGACCACGTTTGCCGAATACAAGAAATACATCGAAAAAGACCCCGCGCTGACGCGGCGCTTCCAGGCCGTGCAGGTGGACGAACCGGACGAAGCCAAGGCGGTACGCATGATGCGCGGCGTCGCTTCGATGATGGAACAGCATCACCGCGTGCAGATCCTCGACGAAGCGCTGGAAGCGGCGGTCAAGCTCAGCCACCGCTACATCCCTGCGCGGCAGCTGCCGGACAAGTCGGTGAGCCTGCTGGACACGGCCTGCGCGCGCGTGGCGGTGAGCCTGCATGCCACGCCTGCGGAAGTGGACGACAGCCGCCGACGCATCGAATCGCTGGACACCGAGCAGGCGATCATCGAGCGCGAGCGTGCGATCGGCATCGTGGTGGAGGAGCGTGCCGCTGCGTGTGCTGGCCTGCTGGAAAGCGAGCACGGCCGCCTGCAGGCGTTGGAACAGCGTTGGGTTGCAGAAAAGGCATTGGTCGACGAGCTGTTGTCGCTGCGCGCGCAATTGCGCAGTGACAATGCGCCCGTAGAAGGCACTGGCAGCGCACTGGAAGCAGAGGCCGATACCGCGCAGGCAGCGTCTGGCGACATCGCCGTGCTCGACGCACCGGTGCAGGTTGATCGCGACACGCTGCTGGCGCGCCTGCAACTGGTGCAGGCGGAACTAGGCGCGCTCCAAGGCGAATCGCCTCTGATCCTGCCCACTGTCGATCATCAGGCCGTTGCTGCCGTCGTCGCCGACTGGACCGGCATCCCGGTCGGGCGCATGGCGCGCAACGAGATCGACACCGTGCTGCGCCTGCCCGAACTGCTGGCCAAGCGCGTGATCGGCCAGGACCACGCCATGGAGATGATCGCCAAGCGCATACAGACCAGCCGCGCCGGCCTGGATAACCCGGACAAACCGATCGGCGTGTTCCTGCTGGCCGGCACCTCCGGCGTGGGCAAGACCGAAACCGCACTCGCCCTGGCCGAAACGCTGTACGGCGGCGAGCAGAACCTGATCACCATCAACATGAGCGAATACCAGGAAGCGCACACCGTCTCATCGCTCAAGGGCGCGCCGCCGGGCTACGTGGGCTACGGCGAAGGCGGCGTGCTGACCGAAGCGGTGCGACGCAAGCCGTACTCAGTGGTGCTGCTGGATGAAGTGGAGAAGGCCCACCCCGACGTCCACGAACTGTTCTTCCAGGTCTTCGACAAGGGCTGGATGGAAGACGGCGAAGGCCGCCGCATCGACTTCCGCAACACCCTCATCATCCTCACCAGCAACGCCGGCACCGACCTCATCGCCAGCCTGTGCAAGGACCCGGACCTGATGCCCGACCCGGAAGGCATGGCCAAGGCCATCCGCGAGCCGTTGTTGAAGGTGTTTCCGCCGGCATTGCTCGGGCGGCTGGTCTCGATTCCGTATTACCCGCTCAGTAACGCCATGCTCGGACAGATCGTGCGACTGCAGTTGAACCGCATCAAGCAGCGGATCGAAGAGCGCTACAGGATTCCATTCGACTACGACGACTCGGTGGTGGAGTTGGTTGTCTCGCGGTGCACCGAGAGTGAATCGGGCGGACGGATGATCGATGCGATTTTGACTAACTGGGTGTTGCCGGAGATCAGTCGGGAGTTTCTGGAACGCGCGAATAGTGGTGATCCGGTTTTGCGGATCGAACTGGGTGCTTGCGATAGAAGCTTCGTTTACGACTTCCTAAAAAATAGGCATCAGGAGACTAAGAATGGCAACCTATGACAGTATGTTGGAAGAATTTAGAAGCCTGATCTATAAGGATGGGTGGGGGGTTAAGCGGGGTGAATTCCCTGCGCCTAAGGATGCTAAATACATTCGCGATCTGGCAAGAGTTGGAGCTTTTCTTAACCCGGAAAATGAGCTTTTTTGCGAGGCGTTGGAACTGCTCGACACTGCTATGATTGATCTGTTTAATCTCAGGACTGGGACGTCGTTCAGGAAAAATAAGATAAAGCTAAATAGCTTTTCAACGTTTGAGCATGGCCGAAAATTGGAAGTCGCATGTAAAGAAACTGGTCTAGACGCAACTAAGCACCTGTTGGCAAGTGTGCTGGCGGAAATGGAGATTAAGGAGGGGTTTCAGGGTATAAGCGAAGCTGGAAAATGTGTGTCATTTTATAATAATTTAGGTGATGATGAATTTGGTGGGGCAATAAAATCAATGCACCTGGCGAAAGACTATGTGGGAAGCGATCATGGAGCCTTCACGCACCGAATTCAGTGGTATTGCGCTTCTGTCGTTAAGAGGAAGCTTGAGTTGGAGAACGCGAAAACTAGTTCTACGTTCAAGTCATCAGGACTTGTCTGGGGTCTCGTCTTTGATCGAAATGCACGTGAAGGGGTTATCGTAGAGCCAAATGACTTTAGGCGCCCCGAGTTAATGAACCCTTGGATTGCTAATAATCCCCGCTATGGTAATCATTCATGGCCTGTCCTCAGTTCGTTCTTAAAATCTAGGCTTGAAAGAATGTCCGGGCGCGGCTGGTCGTCAGATGTGTTGAAGATTAATATTGCGTCGAAGATTTATCCGGATAAGGCAAAGCCTTCACTCGGCTATCGCAAGGCATCCGCAGTTGAAAATGAAAAAGAAATTCGCGAATTTAATCTTAGTAGCGAGGAGATGGCCGTGGTTGAAAAGGCAGCTACAGGCTCGTCATTTGATGCTGCGATGATACCGAAGCCTGGATTTGTAAGTTTCAAGGGCGGCATTAAGGTATCTATCTAGTTAGACTATTCGACCACTCCAAATTTTAGAAAAATGAATAAATTTTCCAGTAAAAAGGGGTCAGGGTCTGAGGTTTGCACACTTTTTCAAGCTAAAAATCGCAGGTTCTGACTGGCTTCCGGCGAGAAGTGGCGTAGTGCGTCCAGCATGCGTGGACAGGTGTTCTAGCCATCCGCGACATGAAGCTTCCTGGCCTAGCCGCATCAGGCAGTACAGTCTGCGCGAGGTCCGGTAAGGGTTGAGATTGTGCTGCGTCGATCGCTTCGGCGGCCATGCCTGCCAACCATGAGGCGAACATCGCCAGTGCGTGCAGCAGCAATAGTGTCTCGATGCGCTCGCGCTTGCGGGTCAGGCTACCCTCGAAGGCTTGGCCGTAGCGATGCGGGGTAACAGTGTCAGGTTCGCTTTCTCCATGAGCCTGATTTTACGAAGAGTAACTAAATGCAATCCGCCACCCGCCTGACCGACGTGCATCCGCCCGAGTGGTGACCGTATGTTGCTGCATGTCGGTGCTGCCGATTATTGCGCCGGGTGCGCCGGGTGCACCGACGGTGCTGATCAGAGCCAAAAGGGGCACAGGTAATTAGCCGGCCACATTACGTCCAACAAGGGGACCCAGGTCATTAGGCCGCATAAAAAAGTAGTGCATTCGTGGACTTGATATGCGCCCGGTGTATTGAGCAAATGAATGTCGCGAACGTCAAGCGGATGGCCGACATTTCGTGTCTCCGGTGCGACTGCGCCACTTCAGCTGCTTCCGGGATCTCTCACCAAAGACGAGGTGATGTATGGTTGAACTAGTATGCAGCGTCTGCAAGAAGCCCGCCTTGGGATTGGTCACCAAGCCGGTGAATCCATCCGACCAGCGTCATCGCAAATGTGATGGCGCAACGGTGGTGGCGCAGCAGAGCGTGGTTGTCCAGAAATCCGCGCTTGCCGCACAGGGAAGCGAAAAAGCGGCAGCACGCAAAGCCCTGACTGGCCGCGATCACCAGGGAAACCATGACAGCCGGACCAAACCGGAGGTGCGCGGAGGTCCAAAGGGCGATCGGCACGATCACGGACGGCGTCAGAATGGCTCGGCCGGGCAGAAGTGATCACGAACGTTCAGTACTCCGTCCGGGCACGATCGGGGTGCTTCCGGTGATGTCACCCAAACGAACGGGCGCAGGTTCACGTGAGAAGCCAACCCGACACTGGTCGTCCCTGTTGAACCGGATCGGGAAGTGGATCGAGCAGCGTGACAGACCTGCTTCCGAGTCCTGGCTTGAGTGATGCAGTGCGCCGCATGCCGGACGACTGAGACGTTCTGTCGGGTTCGCTTGCGCAGGCCCGGTACGGTTGGTACCGACCATCACCTCACGGGAAAAAAGCATGAACATTTCGAGCAGCGGCGTTCTCAACATCGTGGCCGCAACGTATGGATTGAAGGACGTCACCGCGCAGGTGGCGGCATTGGTCAACCGCAGTGCCGCCCCGCAGACGCTATCGGTGGCGGCCAACAATGCGACCTTTACCGACACCTGGCCAAATCATGCCAAGGTGCTGACAGTGGTCTACCGCTACGACGATGGTGCAACGCGCACCGTGGCGGCGAAGGAGGGGGCCACGCTGAGCGTCGGGGCGACCGAGTTCGCGCAGGCGGACGCGCAGGCAGGCGATATCGCCGCCACCGGGCCCGTGCTCACGATCTGGGGCGCGAGCTACGGTCCGGTGGATGTGACCGCCAAGGTGCAGGGTCTGGTGCAGCAGAGCGACCAGACGCTCGATATCACTGCCAACAACGCGACCTTTACCGATACCTGGCCGAACAACGTCAAGACCCTGGTGGTGGTGGCCAGCTACACGGGGCAGGTTCCGTTCATCGACATCGTGGTGGAAGGCAGCCCCTATGCCTTGAGGTATCGTCCGCACCTGCAGGTGCTCAGCGCCTTCTGGGGCCTGCAGGATGTGACCGGTATCCTGCAGGCCAATGTCAGGCAGCGCCACGTGAGCCTGCCGGCATCCAATGCGGTGTTCGGCGATGGCTGGCCCGGTAACGCAAAGACGCTGTGCGTGGTATTCCAATACGCCGACTACGCGCCGCAATCTTCCATCATCCAGGAGGGCGGCACGCTCACCATCGACTACACCGCGTCCACGCCTGCATACACGCCGCCGGTGGATCCGGCTGCGCTGAACATCATCGCGGCCAGTTACGGGCGCAGCGATGTGACTGCCAAGGTCGCCGGGCTGGTCAGCGGTCAGGCATTGAACATCACGGCCAACAACGCCACCTTCGGCGATAGCTGGCCGAATGTCGCCAAATCCTTCGTCGCCGTTTACAGCTGGGGGTCGGCGGCGATCTCCAGCACCGTGGTGCGCGAAGGGCAACCGGTCGCGCTGACCCGCCCGGAACCGGCGTTTGCGATCGACCAGAACTTCGTGTCGATGGCGGGGCTGTTCGCCACCGGCGACGAGATCAAGCTCAGCGCCGCGGCCGGCGGTTTCTGGCAGGTGGGCGCGAACCAGCAGATCGTCGCCAGCGCCGCGTCCAGCGCCGCAGCGGAGACCTTCACCTTGTCGATTCCAGGTGCGGCCGGCTCGCCGATCGTGCAGCTGCGCTGCAGCGACGGCAGCTACGTGCAATTGGCCGCCGACGGTACCTTGCATGCCGGCGGCAGTGCGCAGAACGCGGCCAATCTGGTGCCGTCGCTGCAGTCCAATGGCGCCTTGAACCTGGGTATCGCCGGCGGTGCGCCGTTCGTGGCGGTGGACGCCAATAACGCGATCGTGGGCAGCGGGAACTACAGCCCGGATTTTTCCACCTGCTTCAGTTTCCTGTTCAACCCCACCCAGGCCGGACTGGACAACCATCTCAAGGCGTTTGTGGGCGGTGACCTGTCCACCGAGGATCTGAATCTGGCGCTGGTCAAGGTGATCTGGGATCTGACCGGCGGGTGCTTCCTGGCGATTGGTCTGGGGCCGTTGATCGGCAATGCCGACAGGCTCGGCCCTGGCGTCTACCGGTTGCTCGAGGGCTATCCCAGCGTCATGCGCGCGATCAACGGGTTGATCGCCACGGTCGGCAACAACCGGACCGCGTCGGCCGGCGCGCTGCTGACGGTGTTGGTGGCCGTGTACGAAGCCGGCGTGTTCATGCCGTTGCTGCGGCTGGTGCTGAGTATGGCCGGGTGGTGGGCGCTGTCGATGGCGCTGGTCACCATCCTGACCAAGGTGCTGGGCGGTGCGGCGAGCGCCGGTGCGACGGTGGCGGCAGAACTGATCACCAGCTTTGCGATCTGGGCCTACCAGACGACGATGGACGTGCTGGCCTACGTAGCCTCGACCAGCGCTGGGGCGGCCTTCCTGATTGCACAGGACGACAGGAGCGCCGCGCCGTCGCCGCTGCTGGAGGCCTGATCCGCATCCAGGCACCCGCCACGTCATTGCGGCGCGGCGGGTGTTGGGCCTGCGCTGATGGGGTGTGGCGATGTTTGCCGAGCAGCGGCAGGGCGAGCGTGTTATCGACATCACCATCTGGGTGGATCGGCGCAGGAGATCTCGGTGCTCGCACTGCTGGGTTTGATGGTCTGCAGCCGATGCACGCGAACTCACATCGCAGCATGAGCGCAGCGCCGCAGCCATGCACTGAGCGTGCGCGCGTCGGCGGCGATAGCAACATACGGGCGTGCGCGGATTGCCACGCGAGATAATCGGCTCGGGACAGCGGCGGTAGGACGTACCGCCGAGCCAGCGCCAGCGCGACACTCGCCTGGCGTCGCCGCGATGCCGCACACTTGCCGCTTGGTCGAACACAGGACGAAGCAATGGCACGGCGATGTGGATGGAGCGGAATACTGATGTGGCTGGCGGCTTTCGGCGCGATGGCGGCTGGTCCGACGCCTGGCGAATACAGCACCAAGCAAGGTTGGGGCAGCCTGCAGGTCGGCGACAAGGGTGGGGCGCGCCACTTCGAGATTCTCGCCGTGGGCGCCAACGGCCACACCTGTTCGCTGGAGGGCACGCTGCAAGGCGACACGGCGGAAGTGAGCGATGCCAGCGACACGCCGTGCAAGCTCGCGTTCAAGCCGGTGGCAGGTGGCTTCAGCATCGCCGCACTGACGCAAGACAGCTGCCGCGATTACTGCGGCATGCGCGCCAGCTTCGAAGGCGACTATCTGCAGTTGCCTGCCGGCTGCACCTCCCCGGCCAGCAGCCGACGACGTGAGGCGTACCTGCGGAATTATCGTGGCAAGCGCTATAGCGAAGCACTTGCCGGCATGCAGGCGTTCGCGGGCGAGTGCGGCGAGTTCCTCAACTGGCTTGATCGCGACCGTTTCGCCAACGACCGCGCGCTCACTCTGCTGCGGCTGAACCGACCGCAAGAATGCCTGGCGGCACTGGACCAGACCATGGCCGGTCGCAGCCGCGACGAGGCGTCGTTCCAGGCGGAGATGGACAAGGACAGCACGATGTTGCCGCCCAGCGACTGGGATGCGTACCTGCCCATCGCCAAGTCCACCTGGTTCAATCGCAAGCTCTGCGAGGCGGCCAAGGGCTGAGGACGATGACGTGTTTTGCTGCGCGCAGGGAAGCCCCTGCGCGCAGCATCGCATGGATGGTCGCTCACTCGCTCGTGCGTGATCGAGGGGATGCTGAAGAACATTCACGCTTGCAGTCGCACGCGTTGGTACTCAGAACATCATCGCTATTTCAGCCGGCAGCGGATGGACAATCGAGTTCATCGTTGGAATCTTCCTGATACGTCAGTCATATCGTCCCGGATCGTCCAGCACCGCCAGGCGTTCCATCGCCGCAATTGCTGTGGCCGATCGCACTCCAGCGTCTTGCCTAGCTTGACGGCCTGGAGCTCGCTGCAGACAGAACCACGATTGACAATGTTCGCAACCTGCTGAAACCCCGTTTCCTTGCCGCGCCAATACCACCAACCGTCAGCGCATAGCTGTCCCCAAAAAACGCCAGCGCCTGCGGTACTGTGCGATCTTGGATGTAACGCCGGAACCGCACGCCATTGAAAGCGCCTGCACGCGTGGAGCATGTGTCGTTGGGTGACACGCAATTGCGCGGCATTGCAGAAGTGCGTCATCGCGAGCTGCAAGAATGCCGGCCGCAGCCTCGTCGTGATTGCCGCACACAAAAGAGCGGCGCCGAACCGACGCCGCTCCGTTGCAATGGATAAATCCGCCGCGCTCAATCCTTTCGATAGATCACACCCAGCTTGTCGATTTCATCGCCGGCGCGGCCGGTGAAGCCGGCGATATGCCAGCCGGTGGGGGCGGTGAGGGTATAGCGTTCGCTGGCCGGGGTGCCGGCGGCGATGCTGCGGCCCTGGTTGGTGGTCAGGCTGAGCGAGAACAACCGGGTGCGGCCGTTGTACTGGCCAAGCGTGACGGTGGCCGAGGTGAGCGTCTCGCCGCTGCGCAGGGCCAAGCTGGTGGCGGTTCCGCCGCTGCCGCCGTGGGCCAGGGTGGCGCCGTTGTCCAGGCTGGCGGCCACCGCATCCAGGCGTTCGGCGCCGCGCAGGGTGACGCTGCGCAGTTGGCGCTGGTGGGCGCCGACGGCCACGTCGTTGAACGGTACGCCATGCGGTCCGCCAAAGCTGTCGCTGGTGCGCACATCGGCGCCCACCGCCCAGCCGAATTGCGTGTACAGCGGATAGTGATCCGACAGCGGCTTGCCGGCGCTGTCGTAGAAGTTGCCTGGGTCGAGCTGGTAGCGGTTGGCGGCCAGGGTCAGCTGCGGCGCGGCGCGGTACAGGATCTTGTCCACCACCTCGCAGGTGTTGGTCGGCGGCGTGCCGCACAGCAATGGTGCGGCGCCGGCCGCCGGGGCGGTGCCCTTGATCAGTTCCACCCACGGATCGATCAGGTTGTTGCTGGCGATCAGCTCGCGGATGTTGTCTTCGCTGCGGGTGTAGCGGGTGTTGGAGTCCATCATCACCAGCACGGCGTTACCGGCCGACCAGGTGCCGATGAATTGCGACAACTGGCTGATGTTGGCGCGGCGGGCGGCCAGGTCGGCGGTTTCGGTACCGGCATTGGGGTGGGCGTTGTAGACGTCCAGCAGCACCCCGTTGTCCAGCCGCACCTGCATGTAGCTGAAGCCCTTCGGTGTGAGGCAATCGGTGCCGTTGCACTTGTCCCACTTGACCCGGGTGAAGTCGTTGAAGGGATAGTTGCTCAGCGTGTTGAGGCCATCGCCGATGGCGGCACCGCCGCTGGTGGGCGTGCGGTAGGGATGGTTGTCGCCGGCGTAGAGCGCAGCGTGGTAGTTGAAGTCTTCCCGTAAGCTCCCCCGATCCGCAGACACCGCATAAGTAGATCTTTCTGGCATCGTTCCAAGTCAGGAGGTTCCATGCGCACATCGAAGTTCACCGAGACACAGATCATCGC
>NZ_QEYV01000011.1:0-118034 GCF_003992815.1 Xanthomonas sp. DAR33341
CGCGTAACGCGCAATGCCGTTCGCGCCATGCGCTCCAGCGTCGATGCCAGGCGGCACGCGGCGCGGGTCCGTGCAGCAGGTCGCCCAAAATCCATAGCGCCTGGACATCTTTAACCGTTCTTGGGCGAAACATCGGCCGGCGCTTCGCGGCGCCGGCTAACGCACCGGCAGTGCCATCGCATCGCCTTCCACGCAGGCAACCAGGCGCTCGCCTTCGGCCAGTGTCGGCACGATGCCTGCGGTGAACTGCGAGAACGCCGGCAGGATGGTGACGCGCTCGCGCAACCAGAACGCTGGCCAGCGCCGTGATAGCCCCGGTAGCTTGGCCAATGGATGCAGATGCCCGCACAGCACATGGCCGGTGGGATGCGGCAATGGGTCATGACGCAACACGAACGACGGGCCATCTTCGACCTGTTCGCCGGCCGCTTCGATGTGCAGATCCGCACCGGCCAGGGCGCGGTCGTGATTGCCGCGGATGGCGATCACGCGTAACGCGCAATGCCGTTCGCGCCATGCGCTCCAGCGTCGATGCCAGGCGGCACGCGGCGCGGGTCCGTGCAGCAGGTCGCCCAAAATCCATAGCGCCTGGACATCTTTAACGCGTAACGCGCAATGCCGTTCGCGCCATGCGCTCCAGCGTCGATGCCAGGCGGCACGCGGCGCGGGTCCGTGCAGCAGGTCGCCCAAAATCCATAGCGCCTGGACATCGCGTTGTGCCAGCAACGCATCCAGTCGCTCCAGATCGTGCGCGGTGCCGCCAGCCGGCAGGCCGATGCCGGCACGTCGAAACACGTCGGCCTTACCCAGATGCAGGTCTGCGATCAATAGCGCGCGTTGCGCCGGCCGATACAATGCGCGTTCGCCGAGCAATTCTACGGTTTCGCCGGCCAGCTGCAGTTGCACGCTATCGCCCATGCTTGCGTTCCAGTTGTTCGGCAGCGCGCAATACGCGGGCCTTCCAGTCTTCGGTACTCAGTTGCCCACGCACGCGTTCGGCCCAGAGCGGAAACGATAAGGGCGTGAGGCTGCGCGGCTTGCGCAGGCGTAGCTCACGTCGCGCGCAATCTTCCAGGGCATGCGCAAGCCGCGCAAGTTCGAGCTGGCCTTCGAACACTTCGCGTTCGGCCTGGGCGAGCAGCAGGTGATCGGGGTCGAAGCGTTGCAATACGTCGTACAGCAGGCCGCTGGAGGCCTGCAGCTGGCGCAGGCTGCGCGGCGCCCGGCCAGGCAACGAGGGCGACAACAATCCGGCCACGCGTGCGATTTCGCGGAACTGCCGGCGTGCCAGTTCGCCCAGATTGAGGCTGTCGCGCAGATCGTCGAACAGGCCCGCAGGTGACAGCAGGGTCTGCAGCGCATCGGCATCGATGTCGACATCCTGCGCTGGCGACAGCACAAAGCCATAGTCGTTGGCAGCGAAGCTGAAGGTATTGCGGTGGCGCCGGCCCCAGCGTGCCGCGAGCAACGCGGCCAGGCCTTCGTTGACCTGCCTGCCGGCGAACGGGTAGACGAAGACGTGGCGGCCGTCGCGCGCCTTGACGCTTTCCACCAGCAGATGGTCCGGCCCAGGCAGCGAAGAAAGCGACGCTTGCAGGTGCAGCAACGGCGCCAGGGCCTGCATCTCCGGCGCATCGCCGGGATCGGCGAACACCGCTTCCACCTCGCGTCCCAGCGCCGACGATAACGGCATGCGCCCGCCCATCCATTTCGGCACCACGCCACTGCCGCCCTTTGCCACGCGCACGTAGGCGGTCATGTCTTCCAGGCGCACCAGTTCCAGCAGGCGGCCAGCGAACTGGAAGCGGTCGCCGCGGCGCAGACGGCCGATGAATTGTTCTTCCACCGCGCCCAGCCGCCCGCCGCGCAGAAACTGCACGCGCACGCTGCCGTCGCTGGTGATGGTGCCGATGGACAGCCGATGCCGCAGCGCGACGCGTCGGTCGATCACGCGGTACAGACCGTCGTCGTCGCGCACCACCTTGTGGAAGTCCGGGTAATGCGCCAGCGCGCTGCCGCCTTGCACGATGAAATCCAGCACCGCGTTCCACGCGGTTTTTTCCAGCGCGGCGAAGGCATCGGTGCCGCGCACTTCCTCGAACAACGCATCGGCGTGGAAGCCGCCGCCGAGGGCGAGGGTGACACAGTGCTGCGCCAGCACGTCCAGCGATAACCGTGGCGGTGGACGCGCTTCGATATGGCCGTGCACCAGCGCGCGCCGTGCCGCCGCATATTCGACCAGCTCCAGCGCATGCGAAGGTACGCACACCACGTGGCCTGATTCGCCGGGACGATGGCGTGCGCGCCCGGCGCGTTGCAGCAGACGTGCGATGCCTTTCGGGCTGCCGACCTGCAGCACCTGATCCACGGCCGGGAAGTCGACGCCCAGATCCAGGCTGGAGGTGGCCACCACGCAGCGCAGGCTGCCGTCGGCCAGCCCGCGTTCGGCGGCCGCGCGTAACGCTGGATCCAGCGAGCCGTGATGCAGCGCCAGTGTGGCCAGATCCTCCGGCCACACCGCACTCAAGGCTTGATGCCATAGCTCGGCCTGCGCACGCGTGTTGGTAAACACCAAGCTGGTGCGCTGCTGCATGATCTTCTGCAGCACGCGCGCCAGTTGCGCCAGGCCAAGATGGCCCGCCCACGGAAACCGCTCGCCACTTTGCGGCAGCAGGGTTTCCAGCGTCATGGTGCGCGGTTTGACGCCGGAGACCAGCGCCGCCTCGGGGTGATGTGGCAACAGCACATCGCGTGCCTGCGGCAAATTACCCAGCGTTGCCGATAGCCCCCAGATGCGCAGTTGCGGCGTCCATCCGCGCAAGCGCGCAAGACACAATTGCAGCAATACGCCGCGCTTGTTGCCCAGCAGCTCGTGCCACTCGTCGACGATGACGCAGCGCAGCGCCGACAGTTGTGGCGCGGTATCCGGATACGACAACAGCAACGCCAGCGATTCGGGCGTGGTGACCAGCACATCGAGCTTGCCGCTGCGTGCCAGCCGCTTGTCGCGCGCGCTGGCATCGCCGGTACGCAGGCCGACCTGCCAATCCAGCCCCAAGTCGTCGACCGGCTCGCGCAGCGCGCGTGCGGTGTCGGCGGCCAGTGCGCGCAATGGCGTGATCCACAGCACTTGCAGATTGCGTTGCGGCTGGCGGCGCGCAGGCGAGGCGGGTTTGCCCGATTTGCGCGGAGATTCACGCCCACGCGCGGCCAATGCCTCCAGTAACGGCCCGCCAAATGCCGCCAGTGTCTTGCCGCTGCCGGTAGGCGTATGCAGCAGGCCGGATTCGCCATCGAGATAGCGCTTCCACACGTCGCGTTGAAACGGCAGCGGCGCCCAGCCGCGCTGCGCGAACCAGGCACGCCACTGCTGCAATGGCGTGCCGTGCGCTTGCTGGGTGGCGCTCACCGTGCCAGTGCCTGCAGGGTACTCAAGTGGTCGGCTTCGGCCATCGGCTTGTCGTGACGCCAACGCAGGATGCGCGGGAAGCGCACCGCGATGCCGGATTTGTGCCGCGCACTGCGGTTCACCGCTTCAAACCCCAGCTCGAACACATGATGCGCGGTGACCGCGCGCACCGGGCCGAAACGCTCGGTGGTGTTGGCGCGGATCCAGCGATCCAGCTGCAGGATTTCCTTGTCGTCCAGGCCCGAATACGCCTTGGCGATCGGCACCAGTTGGCCCTCATGCCACAGCCCGAAGGTGTAGTCGGTGTAGAGCGTGCTGCGTCGGCCGTGGCCCGCTTGCGCGTACAACAGCACCGCGTCGATGGTCAACGGGTCGATCTTCCATTTCCACCAGTCACCGCGACGGCGACCGGACTGATACATCGAACTGGCGCGCTTGAGCATCAGCCCTTCCACGCCGCGTTCGCGCGCTTCCACCCGCACGTGCGCTGCGGCCTGCCAATCGCTGACCTGCACCAGCGGCGAGGCGACGATGCGCGGATCTGCGAGCGCGAAGAGCACGCCTTCCAGCAGTGCGCGCCGCTCCCGTAGCGGGCGCTCGCGCAGGTCTTCGCCTGCCAATTCCAGCAGGTCGTAGGCCACCACGCGCGCCGGTGCGGCGGCTAAGGTCTTGGGCCCGGGCTTGAGCCGCTGGATGCGCGTCTGCAACGCGGTAAACGGCATTGGCAGGGGCTGTTCGGGTTGCCAGGCCAGCAGCTCGCCATCGATGACGGTGCCGTCCGGCAATTGCATTGCGGCGTGTTCGATTTCAGGAAAACGTCCATCCAGACGTTCTTCGCCGCGCGACCACAGCGCCGCTTCGCCGGCGCGGCGAATCAGTTGCAGGCGAATGCCGTCCCATTTCCATTCCAGCAGCCAGTCATCGATGGCGCCCAGCGTCTCGACCTCC
Organism: Xanthomonas sp. DAR33341; assembly: GCF_003992815.1. Taxonomy (NCBI): domain Bacteria; kingdom Pseudomonadati; phylum Pseudomonadota; class Gammaproteobacteria; order Lysobacterales; family Lysobacteraceae; genus Xanthomonas; species Xanthomonas sp. DAR33341. The sequence goes on from NZ_QEYV01000011.1 coordinate 4,358, forward strand.
GCCTCCAGCGGCGATGCCAGGAAGAACGGGTAAGGCTGCTGGCGATCGCCAGGCAGTTCTTCGCTGGTCAACAGCTCTGCAAGATAGGTTGGATGCGGCCGCCAACTGCCGAGCATGCGCTGCGCGATGCGCGCGATATCCACACCCGACAATTCGGCCAGCGCCTGCTGCACGAGTCGCTGCGACACGCCCACGCGCAGCGCGCCGGTCAGCAGCTTGTTGAATGCCAGACGCTCGTCGAAGGCCAGGCTGCGCCATGCCTGCACGATGCAGGCCTTGCGCACTTCCACGTCCTGATTTGCGATGGGCAGTAGGCGCTGTTCGATCCACTGGGCCAGGGGCAGGTCGGCCGCCTCGGCGACCGGGTCGTCCAGCAGCAAGGCCAGGGTTTCGGCCAGATCGCCGACATGGTCGTAGCTGTCGGCGACCAGCCAGTCGGCAATGCCGGCGGTATCGGTGATCCATTCGCGCAGCTCGCCGCTGCTGGCAATGCGCATGCGCGCGCTGGCCACCTTGCCACCGGCCAGCAGATACAGCGCCCATGCCGCGTCCAGCGCGGGCGCATCGCGGAAATACGCGACCAGCGCCGCGCGCTTGTCGAGCGTGCCGGTGCTGCGGTCCAGGGTGCGGTACAACGCCGCGAAACGCTTCACGTTAGCGCCTGTGGCGCCGCGCGTCGGTCGGCAGCACGCAGCTCCATTGCGCGTCGGGTAAACGCGGCAAGCGCGCGTGGGCGCCGCAGCGGTCGCGGTGGACCGATGGTGGCCGCCGGCGCATTGCGATGCACGCAAAACGCCAACGCATGACGGCGGAACACGAGCGCACCGCTCAGGCGGATGCGCGGACGCGCGCGAACATAACGACGTGCGGGCAGCGGGTTCATTCCTCGGCTCCGAAATCGGTGCGGAAGGCTTCTGCTGCGACGCCGCGCTCCCGCAAGTGTTGGATCAATGCATCGGTATTGCCATGGGTGGCAATGACGCGCTGTGCGCCGGTTTCTTCGATGGTGCGCAGCAAGTCGGGCCAGTCGGCATGGTCGGAGACCACAAAGCCGCGGTCGTAATTGCGCCGACGGCGATTGCCGCGGATACGCATCCAGCCCGAGGCGAAGCCCTGCTGCGCGCTGCGGAACCGGCGAATCCAGGCGCTGCCGGCCGCCGATGGCGGCGCGATGACCAGCTGCCCGGCATAGTCGGCGCCACGCGCATGCTCGCTGACCGGCTGGGTGTCCAGCATCGGGATGCCCGCCTGGCGATAGACCTCCACGCCCACCGCGACCGCACCATGCAGCAATGCCGGCTGCGTCTCCCAAGCGCGCAATTCGGCCAATACGCGTTGCGCCTTGCCCAGCGCATAGCAGTACAGGATGGCCGCTTCGCCGCGTTCGGCGCATTCGCGGCGCCAGGCAGAAATATCGGCCGCGACCTCGGAGGTGTCGGGCCAGCGATACACCGGCAGGCCGAAGGTCGCCTCGGTGATGAAGGTGTCGCAGGGCACCACTTCGAACGGCTTGCAGGTGGGATCGGGCTGGCGCTTGTAGTCGCCGGAGGCGACCCAGACCTCGCCATCCACCTCGATGCGCACCTGCGCCGACCCCAGCACGTGTCCGGCCGGATGCAGCGACACGCGTGCACGCCCCAGCTGAAACGCTTCACCATCCGCATGCGTGTGATAGACCTGGTCGCCCAGGCGCCATTGCAGGATGGACAGGCTCTCGCGCGTGCAGTGGTACTCGCCCATGCCGCTGCGGGCGTGGTCGCCGTGACCATGCGTAATCACCGCGCGCGGCACCGGCCGCCACGGGTCGATATGGAAATCGCCTTGCGGGCAATACAGGCCCTCCGGCCCGAGTACCACCAGATCGCCGCGTGTGTGAGATGTCTCGTCGTTGCCGTTGCGCATGCGGCAACTCTGGCCAAGCCGGTGTGCAGATCCTGAGAATGGGAACCGCGTACGGCGGTGCGTTCGCGCAGCACGCGCGCACCGCAGGTGCCGCCGCGACGCGGGCAGCCGCCAGGCGGGCGTGGACGGCGAACGGAGGCGACAGATGCGGGCATGGCACGCGCCGCTCAGCTCACCGGCCACGTGCGTCCGGCCGCGCCCGCCGGGCGGCTGCGTAGTCGTTTTGTTAGCGGCTCTTAATGCCGCGTACGCCGCCCAGGCGAACGGACTGCGCTCGCTTCCACCGCCAGGGTGAAGCCGCGTTCTTCGCCGCCGTGCATGGCGCCGACATCGACCACGTGGCGACGGATCTCCTCGCCCTTACCGTTACGCACCACCACCACCACCGTGTATTCCCACGGATCGCCGTCGGCCGGGTGTCGGATGGTGCCGTCGACCTTGAGCGGCACGATCGGCACCGGCTGCGCGTGTTGCGCAGCCGCCGAATCGAAGCGCAGGTGGTGCTTGCACGCAGGGCAGACGCTGGCGCTTTCCAGGATCGTCGCCTTGCAGTGCGGGCAGCTGCGCGTGGCGCCGGGCGTGCCCGGGCGAGGTGCACTCATGTGGCGTCGCTGTCTCCGCTGACCACCGGCTTGCTGGTCGTGACCGGCTTGCCGCCATCATCGCCCCAGCCGAAATCGGCCTGGCCGCGCATGCGCGCACCGGAGGCCACCGTGAGACTGCCGGCCTTGACGTCGCCGACCAACACACCGGACGTCTGCAGTTCGACCTGCGCGGCAGATTCGATGTTGCCCTCCAGCTCGCCGGCGATGATCACTTTGTTGGCGCGCACGCCGCCATTGAGCTTGGCGCCGCGTTCGATGGTCAGATCGCCCTTGACGTTGACATCGCCCTTGAAGCGGCCGGCCAGACGCACATGGCCGGCGCCTTCGATCTTGCCTTCGATGCTGATGTCGGCAGCAATCAGCGACTCTTTCGCCTCGCTGTGACGCTGCGTGGCCGCAGCTGCCGGTACGACGCTGGGCGTTGCGGCGGGCACCGGCGGTGCAGGGCTGGCCTCGGCAGTGAACAGCCTGCCATCGGCAGCAGCAACCTCGGGGGTGACCGGAACGCCGTCTTTCTTGTTGGGACCTTGATCGCGCCACATCGACATCGGACTGCCTCGCTTTAGGGGTCGAGGCCGACTATCGCTGTGCAACTGGATCTTTTTTGTGACGAACTCCGCAATCCACGATGGGCGGTGTGCGTGCCGAAGCTGTCGGCGAACGCTGCGAGCAGCCGTCGGGCGGGGGCGCGCGGCGTACCAGGGCCGCAGTCTTGAGTGCTACATCCCGGTTTCGGGCGCGGGCGTGGCCGCGACTGGCTGGCTGCCGCGCGGTGGTCTTGGTCGCTGCTCTCAGTCCGCATTGTCCGTCGCAGCACCGTGTCGCTCCACCCGGTTGCGCCCCGCGTGCTTGGCGCGATACAGCGCAGCGTCGGCTTTCTGGATCAGGCTCGCACCCTGTTCGCCATCGACCGGGAAGCTGGCCACGCCGATCGAGGCGGTCACCTTCGGCAAGGCGCGCGCACCGTCGCTGACCGCCAGTGCGGCGATGTAACCGCGGATCTGCTCGGCCACGCGCATGGCTTCTTCGCCATCGGCTTCGGGCAGAAGGACGGTGAATTCCTCGCCGCCGTAGCGACAGGCCACGTCCTCGGCGCGCAGGCGGGTCAGCAACAATTCGCCCACCGCTGCCAGCAACAGGTCGCCACCGGCATGGCCCTGGCTGTCGTTGAACTGCTTGAAATGGTCCACGTCCAGCATCAAGACCGACAACGGCAACCCACGCCGTGCGCAGCGCGCCAACTCGTGGCTCAGCGATTCTTCCAGATAGCGGCGGTTATACAGCCCCGTCAGCGCATCGCGGATCGACTGCCGGCGCAGCGATTCGCGCAGGCGCAGGTTGCTCAGCGCCAACGACAACTGCTCGGCGGCCGCCTCGGCGATTTCCAGCCGCGGCATCGGCCCCGGGCCGGCTGCGGACAGGAACAGAAACCCCAGCTGGGTGCCTTGCGCCGACATCGGCAGGCAGGCGGTGGTGACCGACGCATCGTGTGCGGGTTCTTCGATATGCGCACACAGTGCATCCCGACCCAGGTCTTGGACGATGTGCGGCTGGCCGCGGCGCAGCGCCCAGCACTGCTCCGGCGACAGATGCGGCGCGCTGCGCACCAGCGGCTCGCCCCAGTGGCTGATTGCCTCGGCGCGGTCTTGCGAGGCGCGCAGCAGGTACACGCTTCCCGCCACGCCCGGCAGCAGGCTGGCCAGGGTACGGCTGCTGACCATCAACGCTTCTTCGGCACTGATGCAGCTCTGCAGCAGCCCGGTGTAACGGCTGAGCAGGTTGAGATCGGCGGTACTGCGCTGCAACGCGTCGATGCTCTGGCCCAACTCGCGATTGGCCTGCGCCGCCAGCTGTTCGGCCTGCCCGCGGTGGCGCAATTCGCGCATCAACAGCGCATAGACCATGCCCACCACCACCAGCCCGAACGGAATGCCGGCCAGTGCCAGCGCAAGCAACAGGTTGGCGCTTTGTTCGCTGCTTTGCGCGCGCTGTGCCAGCAGCTCCTGTTCGCGCTGCACCATCGCCAATGCCAGCTCGCGGATCGCGCTGGTGGTGCGGAAGGCGCTCTGCCGGATGTCGGCACGTGCCGGCTCCAGCCCACTTTGCGTATAAATGTCGAGCACGTGCTGAATCTGCCGCAGGCGGGTTTCCACCAGCCGTTGCAACTGCGCCAGGTGCTGCTCCTGTGCGGGGTTGTCGACGATCAAGCGGCGCAGGTTGTCCAGCAGGATCGGCAGACGTTCGACACTGGTTTGGTAGCCCAGCAGGTAGGCGTCGTTGCCGGTGAGCAGGAAGCCGCGCTGCGCCGACTCGGCATCGAGCAGGCGCGCCTGGATCTCGTCGACCCGCCCGATCACCTCATGGGTGTGCGACACCAGCGCGGCATCGGCCAGCGAACGGCGGGCACCGACGAAGATGCCGATCCCGATGACGACGAAGATCAGCGCAGAAAAAATCAGCGCCAGCTGGTTGCGGCGGCGCGACGTAAAAGAAGAGGACATATGCGAATGCTAGCCTGCCGGCCTCGACAACACGAGCCATCCGTCGGCCGAGACAAGCGCGCCGGCACATGGCCGGCGCGTTGCGGGTGCTGCGAAAGGGGGGGCGGACTCAGTGCTGCGCGTGGTCGGCGTCGTGCTTGTTGGCATTCTGTTCGGCCTTGTTGGCCATTTCGCGCGTCTTGTCGGCGGTGGCATCGGCTGCATTGGCGGTGGCGCGGCTGGCGTCTGCGGCCAATTCGCGCGCAGCCACGCGTGCGTCGGCGGTGGCGGCCTTCGCTTCCACTGCCGCGCGGTCGGCGGCCTGTTCGGTCGCGGCGGCGGCGTGCTTGGCGGCAGAAGCGGCATCGCGGCGGGCCTGCTCGGCGTCCGGGCCCTGACAGGCAGCAAGGGTGAGGGCGGCGATGGCGCTCAACGACAGCATGTGGATCGTCTTCATGGTGGTCCTGTTCCTGTTCCGGTGTTGGAATCCGGAGCTTATGCAGGAGGCGATGCAGTCTGCGTCAATGCGCAGCCGGCCATTCAGCCGCCGGGGAGACAGGCGCAATCTTGCAGGTTGTTCGTGTTCCTGTCGGCGGGCACGGCGTGCGAGGTTTGAATCGCAGGCAAAGAAAAAGCCGCTGGAAACCAGCGGCTTTTTCCGAACTCGCTTGGAGTCAAGAAGTGATTACTTCTTGGCTTCTTCTGCGGTGTCCTTAGCAGCCTTGGCGGTGTCTTCAGCCGTCTTGGCAGCGTCGGCAGCCTGGTCAGCAGCAGCGTCGGTCGCGGCGCCGGAAGCAGCCTGAGCAGCGTCAGCAGCGGTGTCGGCCGAAGCAGCGGCGGTGTTGGCAGCAGCCTGAGCGGCGTCAGCCGACTGCGAGCCCGAGGCAGCAGCCTGGTCAGCAGCGGTCTGAGCGTCGGCAGCAGCTTCGTTAGCCGAAGCAGCAGCGTCCTGAGCCTGTTCCGGCTTCGAGCAAGCGGTCAGGGCCAGGCCCAGAGCCATTGCGATCAGCAGCTTGTTAATGGTCATTGTTTCAATCCTCGTCGTTAGATTAGGCAACGCGCTATTGCGCGCCCCCGACATGATGACGGCCACAAGACGAGTGTCAAGCGCACGCGCATTCAGTTTTGCAAAATCGCCGTTAAAGATAATTAAATCAATTCGATAGCAATGGCAGTGGCTTCGCCGCCGCCGATGCACAGCGTGGCGATTCCGCGCTTGCCTCCGCGGCTGCGCAACGCGTTCACCAATGTCACCACCAAACGCGCGCCGGATGCACCGATCGGATGACCCAATGCGCAGGCGCCGCCATGCACATTGACCTTATCGTGCGCGATGCCGAGTTGCCTGATCGGTGCCATCGCCACGACGGCGAAGGCTTCGTTGATTTCGAACAGATCCACATCGTCCAATCGCCAGCCGAGCTTGCTGGCCAGCGACTGGATCGCAGCGACCGGTGCGGTGGTGAACCACTCCGGTTCCTGAGCGTGGGTGACATGGCCAACGATGCGTGCCAGCGGCGTCACGCCACGGCGTTGCGCGTCGTCCGCGCTCATTAGCACGGTGATTGCCGCTCCATCGGAAATACTCGAGGAACTGGCCGCGGTCACGCTGCCGTCTTTCTTGAAGGCTGGCTTCAGCGTCGGAATCTTGGCCACGTCGGACTTGCCCGGCTGCTCATCGCTGTCGACGACGACGTCGCCCTTGCGCGTGGCCACCGTCACCGGCACGATTTCGTCGGCAAACGCGCCGCTGCGCTGCGCCGCCTGCGCGCGTTCCACCGAGGCGATGGCGAACGCATCCTGGTCGGCGCGGCTGAAGCCGAACTTCTCCGCAGTGGCTTCGCCGAACACGCCCATGGCCTGGCCGTCATACGGATTTGTCAGACCGTCCCAGGCCATGTGATCGACCGCCTGAAAATTGCCGTAGCGGTTGCCGGTGCGCGAGTTGGGCAGCAGATGCGGGGCATTGCTCATCGACTCCATGCCGCCGGCCACCACGATGCTGGCCGAGCCGGCCTTGATCAGGTCGTGCCCCAACATGATCGCCTTCATTCCCGAGCCGCACACCTTGTTGATGGTGGTGGCGCCGGTCGAGGTAGGAATGCCTGCGGCGATCGCAGCCTGACGCGCAGGTGCCTGGCCCAGATTGGCCGGCAGCACGCAGCCGACGATGACTTCGGAAATATCGGCAGGCGCGATGCCCGATTGCGCGAGTGCGCCCTGGATAGCAGCCGCGGCGAGCGTGGGTGCCGGCACCGCATTGAATTGGCCGAGGAACGAGCCGATGGCAGTACGTTTGGCAGCAACGATGACGATGTCGGACATGAGCAGATACCGTTTAAGGTGAAACGATTATCTGCCTCATGGCGGCGCCGCGCCAGCGCGCGCCCCACGCGCCCGCTTTCCGATTTAAAGTAAGCAAAGCGTTATTCGGGCCCGGCTTGGGCCCCATCCATGGAATGGGTTCGGGGAGAACACCAATGAAGAAGCAAGACGTCGCCAGAACTGTGCTGGCTTCGGCGCTGGCCGTTGCGTTGTCCGCCTGTGGCGGCGGCGGTGGCGGGGGCGGTATCCGTCCAAGCACCCCGGCCGCACCGCCGGTGACCTCGCCACCACCGCCGCCGCCACCGACCTCACCGCCGCCGCCGCCAGTGACGACGCCAACGACGCCGGAGCCGGCGATCGATGCGCATCTGGCACTGACCAACGCGCGTGCGGCGCAGGCGCTTGGCTTTACGGGTGCGGGGTATCGCATCGGTGTCATCGATACCGGCATCAATGCCAATCATCCGGCGTTGCAGGGGCGCGTCAGCGACAGCTTCATCTATGTGGATCCACGCACTAACAACACCGCGGTGGGCGATGTGGTCGGGCACGGGACCGTGGTGGCCGAGCTGGCCGCCGGGCGTGCGGTCGGGCAATGGCCCGGCGGCATCGCGCCGGGTGCGGGCCTGGTGTCTGCGCGCATCATCAGCGACCGTGCGCCGGAGGATGACGGCAGCGGCGACGGCAACGAGGTCGACGGGCCGCTTGGTCTGGGGCCGGTGCATGACGATCTGATCAGCGCCGGGGTCCGCATCATGAACAATTCGTGGGGCGGCCTGTATTGGAACGACCCGACGGTGACCAATCAGATTGCGCAGGAATACCGCCCTTTCATCCTCAGTCACGATGGGCTGGTGGTGTTCGCGTCGGGCAATGAATCGCGCTCGCAGCCTTCCGATACGGCGGCGCTGCCCAGTCAGCCTGGCCCGAACGGAACGCTGCCGGCGGCCGATCTGGAACGCGGTTGGTTGGTGGTCGGCGCGCTGGATACCGCCAACCCGACGCAACTGGCGTCGTACTCCAACGCCTGTGGTGTGGCGATGCGCTACTGCCTGGTCGCGCCGGGCACCTCGCTGTTCATCGACCCGGACGCCACCGCCGGCAACATCCGTTATTTCTACGGCAGCGGCACCTCGTTCGCAGCGCCGCTGGTCTCCGGTGCGGCCGCGCTGGTGTGGCAGGCATTTCCGTATTTCAACAATGATCTGGTGCGCCAGACCTTGCTGGGAACTGCCACCGACTTGGGGGCCGCGGGTGTCGACCCGGTATTCGGCTACGGCCTGCTCGACGTCGGCAAGGCGGTGTTGGGGCCGGCACGCTTCGATTGGGGCACGGTGGATGTCGATGTCACCACCTTGCGTTCGACCTGGGCCAACGACATCAGTGGCACCGGCGGGCTGACCAAGCGCGGCACCGGCACGTTGGTATTGAGCAGCGCGGCCAATACCTTCACCGGCGATACCCAGGTACTCGGCGGCACCCTGCAGACCGCCAGCTTGCAGAGTGCGCGCGTGAGCATCGCCAACGGCGCGCGCCTGGTCGGCGCGGGCAGCATCGGTGGTCGGGTCGACAACGCCGGGACCTTGCAGGTCAACGGTGCGACCGCGTCCATTGCCGGCAACTACACCCAGGCCAGCAACGGTCGCCTGGCAGTGAATGTGGGTGACCGTTTGAATGTCGCGGGCACGGCGACCATCGCAGGCGACCTGCAATTGCTCGGTCGGCGCGACTACGTCGTCAACAACACGACCTACGCAGTACTGCAGGCGACCAATGGTCTGCAGGGCACATTCGACACGCTGAGCAGCGGGCCGGCGGTGACCTTTCTTAGCGCCACGCGCAGCTACGACGCCAACACCGCGTATGTGTCGCTGCAGCGCATGGATGTCACCGCGGTCGCCGCGTCGCTGGGCGCGATCGGCACCGCATCGATGGATGCGGCCATCCGCGTCGAGCAGGCGTTCCAGCAGGTCGATGCGCAGCAGTTCCAGGGCAATGGCGCACTCAGCGGCGGCTTCATTCGCGCTGCAGCCGCCTTGCAACAATCGCCCACGGCCAAGGCCGCCGCGGATTCGCTGCGCAGCCTATCCGGCCGTGCGCATGCCGACTCTGCGGCGATGACCTTCGACACCATCGATCTGGGTCGCCGCGCACTGGCAGCGCATTTCGATGGTCTCTCGCAACAGCCGCGTCTGTTGGGCAACTGGCAGCGGGCACTTGGCGGGCCGGGCGAGGGCGGTGCAACCACTTCGGGCTTTGCCACCTCCGGCTGGATGATGGGCAACGATCTGCGTTTGGCCTCCGGTGCGGTCACCGGGTTTGCGTTCGGCGAAACGCGCTCCAGCAGCCTGGGCGACCTGGATGGGGCACGCGGGCGCGATCGTCAGGTGCAGGCGCAGCTGTATTGGGGCACGACATTGGGCGCCGCGTACACGTTGGGCCAGATGGGCTTTGGCAACGTCAATCGTCAGATCGAGCGCACCCTGCAGCTGGGCGAAGACCGCAGCAGCGCCTTCAGCGACTACAGCGGCAGTTACCTCAGCAGCAATCTGGAAACCGGGTACCGCCTGGGCGGTGCGCATGCGAGCCTGACACCGTATATGGGCCTGGATTATGTGCGTTTGCGCAGCGATGGCTTCCGCGAAAGCGGCGGCGATGGTTTCGGCCTGCGTGCCAACGCGAGTACGTCCTCGCGCGCGCAGGCGCTTGCCGGCGTGCGCTCGGCGTATCACTGGCGCGGTATCCAGTTGGGCGGTTACGCCGAATGGCAGCAAGCGCTGAGCAGCGATGGCTTGACGCTGGATGCCAGCTTCGTCGGGGTGGATGCGTGGGCACCGCTGCGTGGCATGCAACCGGCACGCTCGGGTGGTCTGTTCGGCATCACTGCTGCAGCACCGCTTGGCCAGCAGAGCCAGCTGCGTTTCGGTTACGACCAGCGGGTGGGCGAGCGCGGCGACGACCGTGCGCTGAGCCTGCGATACAGCGCCGATTTCTGATCGGCGCCTTGCCTGGCTGAGGCATGTGGTCCCTGTCCAGGCCGCGTGCCTGGACAGGGTTTCACTCGCCGCGCAGCTTGTGCAGGAAGCGCGGTGCGGTGCGGCCCAGCGGCAGTTTGAGCTTGCTGATGGCTTCGATGCGCGCTTCGGCAATCTGATCGGCCGCCTGCTGCGGCGAAACGTCCAGCTGCGTGGACAGATCGAAAACCTTTTCCAGGTTGTGATAGATGCTGCGGATCAGCCGCATCGCGCGTTCGCGGTTGTAGCCGTCGATCTCCAGCGACACATTCATCACCCCGCCGGCATTCACCACGTAATCGGGCGCATACAAAATGCCGCGCCGATGCAGCTCTTCGCCGATGGCGGCGCTGGCAAGCTGATTGTTCGCGGTGCCGCAGATGATCTTGGCCTTGAGTTGCGGCAGCGTGTCTTCGTTGATGGCGCCTTCCAGCGCGCAGGGAGCAAATACGTCGGCCGATACCTGATGGATTTCATCCGGGCGCACCGCTTCTGCGCCGTATTCGGCCACGGCGCGGTCGACCAACGCCTGATTCAGGTCGGCCACATAGAGTTTTGCGCCGCGCTCCTTGAGCAGCTTCACCAACTCCATGCCGATATGGCCCAGCCCCTGGATCGCGATACTGGCCTTGCCGACTTCTTCGTGGCCGAGCTTGCGGTTGAGCGAGGCCATCAGCGCCTGCAGCGCACCATAGGCCGTAAACGGGGCAGGGTCGCCGGAGCCGCGGTGCACCTGGTGCACGCCGGTGACGTACTCGCTTTCCAGGTAGATCTGCTCCATGTCGTTGACGTCGGTGCCGACGTCCTCGGAGGTGATATAGCGCCCGCCGAGGGTGTCGACGAATCGGCCGAAGGCGCGGAACAGCGCTTCGGTCTTGTCGGTCCGAGGGTCGCCGATGATGACCGCCTTGCCGCCGCCGACATTCAGGCCGGCCAGGGCGTTCTTGTAGGTCATGGTGCGGCTCAGCCGCAGCGCGTCGTTGAGTGCCGCCTCGCTACTGGCATAGGGGCGCATCCGCACGCCACCCAACGCTGGCCCAAGGCGCGTGCTGTGCAGGGCGATGATCGCCTTGAGTCCGGCATCGCGGTTGTGACAGAAAATCACCTGCTCGTGGCCGGTGGTATCGAGGGTTTCGAAAAGCATCGAAGGCTCCGCGGGGCTGCGTGATGTGCCTTCCCTGAAGCCGGGCATGCACCCGTGCCGTGGGAAACAAAAAACGCGACGTTTGCAGATCCTGTCCGATCACGTCGCGCTGCAACATTTTAAACCACGTCGGCAGTGGCTTGTGCATGAATCTGTTCACCAATGCCGATAGCGCTGCTGGCGGAACCATAGCGTCCCCAACCATTTGCTGCCTGCCGTGACCGGCAGACCGGCGTGCAGCGAATCGGCGTCCGGGCGGCCATCGGCATGCAGGTTGTCGAAGCAGACCAGCGTGCCGGGGCATGGACGCACGCGAACGCCAGCGATCGGAAACTCGGTGTCGCCACCCGCGCCGACGTCGTTGAGATAGACGCAGACGGTGCGCTGGCGGTTGCCGGCGGTGGGACGGTCGGCGGCGATCGTTCCGGGCGGCAGATAGTCGCGGTGCGCGCGGTACTGCTCGCCCGGCGCGTAGCACAGCACCGAGAGCGGTTCTGCGTGGGCGAGCGGTAGCTGTGCGCAGGCTGACAGTCGTGCCTGCGCGGCACGCGCGGCGAAGTCTTCGATGATCGGGTCCAATGTCGCACCGCGGCTGGTACGGATCGGTGCGCGCTGGGTGCTGGCATCGTTGGGATCGATCACCTTCGAGGCACGCAGATGCGGTCGCGCCAGCAGCATGAGCAAGCGACATTCGTCGGCCGACAGGACCGCGGCATATTCTTCGATGCGTGGGGCCGTGTGGCGTCGCACCGGGCCCACACGCGGTGCGAATGCGATGCGGTGATCGGCGGTGTCGTCTGCGGGGTCTGGCGGCGCGATGTCCACCGCCGGTAGCGCGGTCATGCCCAGGGGCTGCAACTGCTGCAAGAGCTGTGCAGCGGCATCGGGCTGGGGCGGCACGCCTTCGCCACGCAGCAGGCGCTCGGCCAACAGTGCGGCCGACACGGCATCGCCGCCTGCCGCCGCACGTTCCAGCAAGGCGACGCAGTGCCGTTGCCGCTCCGGATGCGCCACACGCCCGTGCTGGATGGCGATGGCGCGTAGCGCTGGCGGGTAGTCGGCAGCGGCTGCCGACTGCAGTCGATCCTGTGCAGTGCCGGCCAGGGCCAGCGGCTGCTCTCCCACAGCCAGGGTCGCCAGCAGATAGCGTGCTGCCGCAGCGCCCTGCCGCTCGGCCAGCTCCCAGTGCGCACGCGCTTGGCCGACGTCCATCTCGCAACCGACCCCATAGGCACGCATGCGCCCGGCTTCGACCTGCGCCAGCGCATCGCCGGCGGCCGCACTGCGCGAATACCAGGCAAACGCGTCTTCCGGCTGGCCGGCACGCACCAGCGCCTGGGCCAGCGCGTTGATCGCGCCGGGTTGCTGGCGTTGCGCCGCGCGGGTGAGGTCTGCAAGAGAGGAGGGTTGCATGCGCGCATCCTAGAGTGGCCGACACCACGTAGCGAGCGGTCGTCAGGCGGAGGTAGGCGGCGCGCTCGGGACTGCAGTGTACGAGGGTGACCTGTTCATTCCGAGCACCGGCCGCGTGCATGCTCGCCTGGCGGTGAGCGCAGTGGTTCGGTCAGCCGCGCTTCGTTTTGCACGCGTCCTGCACGATCAGCGATCGGTGGACAGGGCTAATTGCGTCAGGTACAGACGCAGGTCGAATTCCAGCTGGTGATAGTCCGGGGTCATGTGGTTGCAGAGCTGGTAGAAGGCCTTGTTGTGATCGGCCTCCTTCAGGTGCGCCAGTTCGTGCGCCACGATCATCTGCAAGAACGGTTCCGGCGCGTCGCGAAACACCGATGCGATGCGGATCTCGCGGCTGGCCTTCAAACGGCCGCCGTGCACGCGCGAGATCGCCGTATGCGTGCCCAGGGCGTGCTTCACCACCTGCAGGTGATTGTCGTACATCGCTTTGTGCAAGGTGGGCGATGAGCGCATGTAGCGCTCCTTCATCGCCTTGACGTACTCATAGAGATGGCGGTCGGTGCGGATCGCGTGTCGGTCCGGGTAACGCCGCGCCAGCACGGTGGCGAGCTTGTCCTGTGCGATCAGCGCGCGTACCTGATCCAGGACGGCGGGCGGATAGCCGGTGAGGTAGCGAAGAGTGTCCATGGCGATCGGTCGCGGGCAAGCGCGCATGATCGCCGATGTGTCAGCCACTGACCATCCACGCGTGCGGACGCGTGACTACCGACCAGTTGCGCATGCGCACCGAGAGTCGATGGGGCAAGCGCGTGCATCGGTTGCGCTCAGTGCGGCTTGCACGATGCAATGCGGATGCGGCGCTTCGTCCGTACGGGCGTTCCCGCGCGCATCTTTAATCATTTCTCCAGGAGCGCGCGCGATCGCGTGGGCACGGCGCTTGCTCCGTGAATGCAATGCCCGTATTGCAGCGTGTGTCAGGCGTATTCACGAGTGCGGCACATTCGAATCGTTAGCGTGCGATGCATGTTTTGTGGCGCTGCGCCGCAAGCACACGATCGAACAACGGCACGGTGCCGACGAGGAGACAACATCATGATCAAGTGGGCCATCATTTTCGCAATTATCGGCTTGATCGCCGGTGCGCTGGGTTTCGGCGGCATGGCCGGCGCGGCGATGGGTATCGCCAAGTTCCTGTTCTGGGCGGGCATCATCATTGCCATCGTGCTGTTCGTGCTGGGCATGACGATTGCCAAGAAAGTGACCTGACGCATGCTGCACAGCCGGGTAGGCGCATCGCTGTCCGGCTGTGTTACCTGTGATGCGAAGGAGCGGCCAATGGCCGCTCCTTTCTTCTGCCGAGGCGCTGGCGCGCATGTCAGCTGCAGGCGATCTCAAGCGTGGCGTACGCCAAGCGCGCGCCTGGCTCAAACACCGGTATCCTCGGCAGTGGTATGCAGGGCGATATTGAGCTGATCGATGGTCACGATCCAGTCGGCATCGTCGAGGCGTTCTTCACGCAACAGCTGGGATTGGGCAGGCGTCCAGAACGGTGCTTCTTCCAGGCGCATCTCGCCCGGCAGCGGGGAGTGCTCGGCAATGAAGCTGCGAATGCTGGCCTCGTCGGACGGCAGGCCGAGTTGGGCGAAGAGTTCGGAAAACGGGTGGACGGGCTGTTCCATTGCTGTTCCTTCGTAAGTGCGGATGACGGAGTGCCTGGTCACTTGCCGCGCGTGGCGGCAGTGGCGTTGGCTCGATGCTAGTTCAACCAGCTTGAGCGTACTGTGCACATGCGGCTTGGATTTGCCTGCGCGAATGACCATATGTGTGTCCAGACCAGCGAGGTGGAGCGATCATGGCGACCGGATGGGCGGGTGATGGAGCGGTACAGGACCAGATCGATGCCACTGTCGACGATGCGATCAAGCGCGCACGGAGTCAGTTGCATCACGGGCCGAGCCTGACGCATTGCGAAGAGTGCGAGGCACCGATTCCCGAGGCGCGCCGCAAGGCAGTGCCCGGCGTGCACTTGTGCGTGAACTGCCAAGAAGCGCATGACTTGGAGCAGGCTGCGCAAAGCGGCTACAACCGTCGCGGCAGCAAGGACAGTCAGCTGCGTTGAGTGGTTGAGGGGGCATCTCCACGATGCAATTGCGACCGCGATCCCGGCATACGGCGCCGCTATCGCAAGCGGGCAACGCAGTGGAGCTTGCTGTAGTCGTTGGGGCTTGCCGCTTGCCGCCGTCGACGTGTTTGGGTTCTGCCACTGGCGAACTGGCTGCAGCAGAGCGTCTTCGCCTTGCGCCTAGTTGGCGTTGAAGCTGCCGGCCTCGCGCCAGCGACGCGTGGTGCGCTGGAAAAACAGGCTATTGGGGACTTGCAATACGCTGCCGGCACGCTCGCCGGTTTCTTCCAGCGTTGTGTAGATCACGTTGATATCGATCACACGTCCCTTCAAGCCGGGCTTGTCGCCGCCTTCGAGTACCTCGATGTGATCGTGCAGGCGAAACGGCCGCGTGGTGATGATCAGGAACGTGCAGAAGATATTGGACAGTACGCTCCATGCAGCGAAGAAGGCTACTGCGCCGACGGCTGCGAACCCGGTGAATGCGGTCCATAACGTGCCGCCCGAGACGCCGATGACCCGCAGCACCATCAGCAAGGCACTGATAGAAATGATGAAGCTGCCGACGCGGCGGATACCGATCATCATTTCGGCGGGCACGCTGTAGCGTGTGCACAGCCGCCGCAGCAGTTGCCGGAGCAGCAGGCGGACCAACGCGGCAACTGCCAGAATCAGCACGATCTTGACCGTCGGTACCGCAATCGCCAGCCATTCCGGATTCCAGTGGGGCAACAGGCTGCGGATCATGGCGGGCAACGCATCGGAGGCGGACATCACATCGTGCAGGATCAAAGGGGCACCCATTGTAGCGGGCCAACTCTGCGCTGTAGGTGCGCAGAGTGAATGCATGCTCATCTGCGAATGCAGAAGTGCGGCAGATGGCAGGCACTCCATGAATGCATGCCTGCACGCGCATGCAGATGGAGTCGGTGGGTGCAAACCCGGCATGTTCGCGCGGATGCGGCGCAAATTGCCGACGCGCCCGTAGCGTTCGGTCGCCGCGCATCGGCAACCCGTGCGAAGTCATTGCGCAGGTCATCGCCAGATGCGACATGACGTCGCATTGAAGTCGCATTCCTGCGCGATGCGGATGAATGACATCGACGGACGCCAGAAACAAACATGCCACCTTGCGGTGGCACGTTGGTACAACAGTTCGACTTCGCGGCGCCATGCATTGCAACCTGCCGCGTTGTTGGCTGCGTTAGGCAACCTTGTCGCCGTCGTTGCGCGCCGGGCCGAAGTTGGTGGTGAGCACTTCGATCCGGCCGCCGGTCTTGCGAAACGCAGCGATGTCGGCAGCGATGCGCTCACGACTGAGCGGCTGCGACTTACCTTCGCTGCGAGCGATGCTGGGCTGGGATTTCTGCTTGGTCGCGGGACGTGCCATGTGGCCTCCTGTAGCGGGGAAGTGCGGTGACACCGCATGCGGCTAGGGTGGCGCGCGCGGAAGCGGTGTCGAGAGTGCGACGGCGTTCGGTGCGCCATCGCGTTGGCACGCTGTGCGTGCCGTTGCAGGCAAGACGGCTAGGCGTCGAGCAGCAACCGCGCATTATAGGCAATGAAGTGGCAGCGCGTGTTAATCGTCCGACGAGCGGGCTGCCTGCGCGGCCGCCCAGGCCAATCCCTGGACCACACCGAACGACGGATCGCCATGCACCAGGCGCGATTCGGGGAACGCAGCGGCTACGGTCTCGCGGATATAGCCGGCCCGCGACATGCCGCCGGTGAGGAACACCGTCGCCGGTGCGGCCGCCATGTCGGCGCGCACCTGTGCCAGCAGGCCTGCCAGTTCGCCCAGATAACTGGAAGCGGACGCGACCAACGCGTCGGCCTGAACGTCCACGCCCAGGCCGCGCTCGATGAAGTCGAGCGCGGCCTGGTGCCGATCCAGCTCGCTGAGCGCGATCTTGCAGGCTTCCACGCCGCGATACAGACGCGCGGTGTTGCCGGTGTCCTGCAGGGCCTGCAGGCGCTTGTCGAAGGGGGCGGGCACGTCCTGGTACTTGTGCAGGCGGAATTCGCGCTGTCGCGTCATGTCTTGCACCATCGCCGCCTCCACGTAGTGGTGGGTAGGCACGCGCGTGATGCCGCGGCCGAACAGTGGCATGTAGGCCGCCAAGCTCAGCGCCAGATCGATATCGGTACCGCCACGCGCGATCCCCCAGGCACGGTGTACCTGCGGCGCAGCGCTGCCACCGACGCTGGCATGGGCGATGTCGGTGGTGCCGCCGCCGATATCCACCACCACGGTGTCGTGGCGGCTGTCGTGGCTGACGTGGTAATGCATCGCGGCCGCTGCAGGTTCTTCGAGAAAATCCACGTTGTCGAAACCGGCGGCGATCGCAGCGGTCTGCAGGATCTCCAGCGCCTGCGCATTGCCGGCCTCACCGATGGAACTGCGAAATTGCACCGGCCGGCCCAGGGTGGCGTAACGGATGTTGATGTCGAACTGGCGTGAGGCAGTCAGCCGAATGTGTTCCAGCACATGGGTGGCGATGCCGGTAATGGTCTGGCGCGCGCGCGGATGCAGGTTGTAGCCCAGCATCGACTTGGGACTTTGCACCAGGCTGCCTTCGCCCTCGAGAAAATACGCATCCAGCGCCTCGTCGCCGTAGACGGCGTTTTGCAGCAGGGCGGCGGAGGTGCGTGGCTCACGCACCTGCTCTTCCATCCACTGCCGCCGCACGATACGGATCGCGTCGCGGCGCAGGCTGTCGTTGTTGGGGGTGCGGCCGGCAGCCAATGCATCGCGGCGGCCCGAGTCGATGAGCCGCTCCACCTCGTACTCCAGCGCTGGCGTCAGGCTGAAATCGTCCGGGTCGCGCATGGTCTCCGGAAAATACACCGTGGTGCGGAACTGCAAGGCCTCGCCGAAGCGCACCGGCACCACCTGCCCATCGACGATCGCCGCGGCGGCGGAATTGCTGGTACCGAAGTCGATGCCGAGTTTCATGCAGACAGGCCTGAGAGCGGGCCGCGCACTTTACTACGCCTGCCGCACCTGCCGTCGAGACCGGCAGCGTCGGTGACGCCATGGCCAAACGCGAAAGGGTTGTGTTGCGCACTGGCCCCGCCGCAGCCACGGGGGGGGGGGGGCGGCGCGCGCCGGGTCAGGCCGCCAGCTCGGCCACGTGACCGTCGTTCAATTCCTGCGTGGTGGCCTCGCGCACTGCCACCACTTCGACCGCAAAGTGCAGTGTTTGCCCAGCGAGCGGGTGATTGCCGTCCACGGTGACCTGATCCGGGCCAACCTCGGTCACGGTGACCAGGACCGGACCCTGCTGCGTGCGCGCCTCGAACTGCACGCCGGGTACGACGTCGACATCGGTCGGAAACGCATCGCGCGGCACCTGCTGGATGAGCTGCTCATGACGCGGACCATAGCCCTGTTCGGGCACGACGTCGGCGGTGAGCGTATCGCCCAGCTGCTTGCCTTCCAGTGCCTGCTCCAGGCCGGGCACGATGTTGCCGGCGCCATGCAGATAACTCAGCGGCGTGTCGGGCGTGGAGCGGTCCAGCACTTGGCCGTTGTCGTCGGAAAGGGTGTAGTGAATGGTCGCAACGCGACCCTGGCTGATTTCCATTGGAAGCCTCCATGATGCATGATCGAAGGGAATGCATCGGCTGATTCACGATGCGAAGAGGTGCCGCACGCACACCGTAGGCAATCGCACCGCATCATGCAACCGCAGCCGGTTTTGCGGTTGAGGCGGGGATCAGCTTGGCGGCACAACCGCCACGACCAAGCTCGCGCCAGATGCGTCGGCACGACAACGGATTGAAGCGTGATGTACGTCGGGCCGACCGTCCGCAGCGCGATCGGCGATTGCGGCGTTGGCGCTGCGTTTGATGGACCAACGCAGCGCCGTGGTGACCGGCAGGCATGCATCCACGACGTCTGCATGCCGCACGCTTCGGTCGGCCTCAGTCCGGCTCTGTTCTGCTCTCGATCTGCGCCCGCCGTGCACGCCAGGTTTCCGGGGTCTGCGGCTTGACGAACAGTGCGGTGAGTTCGGGATGTTGCTGCTTGGCAGCGGCTTCGATCCGCCCGACGCAGGCCTCGATCTGCGGTGTGGTGCGGCTGTCTTCGAACTCGGCGCTCAAAGCTGCCACTACCTGGTTGGGGCCCATTTGCATGGTGAGCACGCCATTGGCCGCACGCACGTCCGGGTCGCTGGCGGCGATGCGCAACAGCGAGTCGGTGACATGCGCATGCGCCGGCTCGCCGATCAGCAGGCCCTTGGTTTCGCGCGCCAACAGGAATGCAGTAAACGCCAGTACCCCGGCGATGCCGATCGAAGCGATGCCGTCGAGTTCGGGCATGTCGAACAGTTGCGCACCGGCCAGACCGAGCAGCGCCATCAGCAAACCGATCAACGCAGCGCTGTCTTCCAGCAACACGGTGAAGGTGGTGGGGTCCTTGCTCTGGCGAAACGCCTGGAAATAGCCCATGCGGCCTTTCTTGGAGCGAAATTCGCGCACCGCCACCACCCATGAAATGCCTTCGAACACGATCGAGACGCCGAGCACGCTGTAAGCGACCAGATGGCTCTTGGCCGGCTCCGGGTTGCGCAGATGCACGATGCCTTCGTACAGCGACACGCCTGCACCCATCGCGAACACCAGCAGGGCGACGATGAAACTCCAGAAGTACAGCTCGCGCCCGTACCCGAACGGATGGGTTGGAGTGGGCGGCTGCGCGGCGCGGCGCAAGCCATACAACAGCAGAACTTCGTTGACGGTGTCCACCAGCGAGTGCACGCCTTCGCTGAGCATGGCCGAGCTGCCGGAGATGCCGGCGGCGATGAACTTGGCCACGGCAATGGCCAGATTGCCCGCCAGTGCCACGTACACCACCACGTGCGAACCTTTAGGCTTGCCTGAGCCATTGCCGTTGGCCGAGGGCTCGCTCTGTTCGACGTGACGGGAGGACGGGTTTGTGCGCGGGGAAGGGGGCACTGGCTGATTGGACACGCGCGACCTGCGGGACATTCGACAAGCGCCGCACTATCGCGCTATCGCCGTGCCGGGTGCGTGATCGCGTGGCAGGGCGGCTACAATCCACGCCCGCTTCGATCGAGGAATTGCATGCCTACCGTCCCCGCGTGTCCGCAATGCGGACTGGAGAACACCTATGCCGATGGCGCGATGTGGATCTGCGCCGATTGCGGCTTCGAATGGAGCGCGGGCGATGCCGCGGCAGACACGACGGTGGTGCGCGACAGCAACGGCAACGTGCTGCAGGCCGGCGACACGGTGACCGTGATCAAGGATCTCAAGGTCAAGGGCTCGTCGATTCCGCTCAAGCAGGGCACGGTGATCCGCAATATTCGCCTGGTCGAAGACGACGCCGAACACATCGAGGGCAACTCGGAAAAGATCAAGGGCCTGGTGTTGAAGACCTGTTTCCTGCGCAAGGCGTAAGCGCGGTTGACCAATGGCGCTGCAGTGTGCGTTGGCGCGAAGTCAATGCGCGATGTTGCCCGAATGCGCAATGCACCTGCGGATAGGGCATTGCTGGCCAGTTGCGCTAATCGCGCGGATACACTGATGTCACCATGCAGCCGGTGCCGATGTAGCTGGCAGGCCACAGCCAACGACCGGGCTGCCGAGCAGAACCGCGTCGAGCAGGAGCGTCGCGCTCATCCTTGGCAATCAGAATGTCGCATCGTTGGCCAGCGTTGGCGTGCTGGCAATCGCGACGGTAGCGCGCGCACGCGCCGCGGCGAGGTCACGTGCCGTGATGGGGCGTTGCGGATCAGAAGGCCCAAGTGGCGACTGTCGGGCGCCGTGGCAACTGGCGAAAAACCCAATGCCAACAACGCACGTGCGTGCGTGCGATGCGCAGGATGCCAGCAGCGGTTCGCCTAGCAATCGCCGATAGGCCGCATCGCGCCGGCGGCTGGTATGCGAGAGAGGCGGCCGGATATCCGCCACCAGCAGGCATGCAGTGCATCGGCGTCACCCACAGCGACCGCGCCGTGCCAGCCGGCAGGCGCGGTCGCGTGGTCAGGGGCTGATCAGGCGATTACTCGGGCAATGCGGGGTAATCGATATAGCCCTTGGCACCGCCGCCGTACATCGTTGCCTGGTCGAGCTCGGCCAGTGGCGCGTTCTCGCGCAGGCGACGCACCAGGTCCGGGTTGGCGATGAACGGGCGGCCATAGGCGATCGCATCGGCGTAGCCGCTGCTGATGGCGTGTTCGGACATGCCGCGGTCGTAGCCGTTGTTGGCGATCCAGGCGCCGTCGAACTTGGCGCGCAGCGCGGCGTAGTCGAAGGCGATGTTGTCGCGCGGGCCGCCGGTCGCACCCTCGATCACGTGCACGAAAGCCAGCCCGCCGATCAGGTTGAGGCGCTCGACCGCACGTTCGAACAGCGGCTGCGGGTCGGAGTCGTGCGCGCCGTACACCGGGGTCACCGGCGACAAGCGCACGCCGGTGCGCTCGGCGCCGATTTCATCGGCAATCGCCTGCACCACCTCGGCAAGCAGGCGGGTGCGGTTTTCGATATCGCCACCGTAGGCGTCGGTGCGCTTGTTGGAGCTGTCGCGCAGGAACTGGTCCAGCAGATAGCCGTTGGCCGCATGCACTTCCACGCCGTCGAAGCCGGCATCGATCGCGTTGCGCGCCGCGATGCGGTAGTCCTCGATCAAGCCGGGGATTTCGTCCAATGCCAGCGCGCGCGGCTCGGACACGTCTTCGAACCCGTTTGGGGTGAAGGTCTTGCCCTCCGCGCGAATGGCGCTGGGCGCAACCGGCACTTCGCCCGGGGGCAGCACACTGGTGTGCGAGACGCGGCCAACGTGCCACAGCTGCAGCACGATCTTGCCGCCGCGACGATGCACTTCGTCAGTGACAGCGCGCCAGCCCTCGATTTGTTGCCTGGTATGGATGCCGGGCGTATCGAGATAGCCCTGGCCCAGCGGACTGATCTGGGTGCCTTCGGCCACGATCAGGCCGGCGGTGGCGCGCTGGCCGTAGTACTCGGCAGCAAGCGGCGAGGGCACCTGGCCGGCGACGGCGCGGTTGCGCGTCAGCGGGGCCATGATCACGCGGTTGGCAAGATCCAGTGCGCCCAGGCGCACCGGGGAGAACAAGGGGGATTGAGTGGATTTGGACATCAGCAACCAGTCGATTTGATCACGCGCCAGGCGCGACGCCGCGCCGATCGCGGTGCTTCGTAGCGATGGTGGTGGAATCAAGCAGATTCGAGCGATACAGATAGGACACAGCGTCCCTGTCGCGTTGAAAGCGGCGTAATTGCGATGGATTAGGCGCTGGCGCCCAACTGGGTCGTGGTGTTGCGCTTTCCTGCTCTGCTGCGTTGCACAATAATAGACCGCCCCCGCATTCCTGGAGTCGGGCATGACCGATACCGATCTTTCTTCGCCACGCGTGTCCCGGCGCGATTACGTGCTGATCCTGCTTGCGCTGGCGATGGGCGGCTTTGCGATCGGCATCAGCGAATTTTCCACCATGGGCCTGATGACGCAGATTGCGCAGGGCTTGCAGATCACCGAGCCGCAGGTCGGTCATGTCATCAGCGCGTATGCATTGGGTGTGGTGGTGGGGGCGCCCTTGCTGGCGATCCTGGGCGCGCGCTGGCCGCGGCGCACCTTGTTGCTGCTGTTGATGGTGTTCTATGCGCTGGGCAACGTGGCCAGCGCATTGGCGCCGGGCTACCACGCCATGCTGCTGTGCCGCTTCATCGCCGGGCTGCCGCATGGCGCCTACTTCGGCGTTGCGTCGCTGGTGGCCGCATCGATCAGCCCACCCAATCAACGTGCCACTGCAGTGGGGCGCGTGTTGTTGGGTTTGAGCGTTGCGCTGCTGGTGGGCAACCCGCTGGCGACCTGGCTGGGGCAAATCGTGAGCTGGCGCTGGGCCTATGCATCGGTGTCGGTGATTGCGCTGGGCACGGTCGCCGCTGTGGCGGTCCTGTTGCCGCCGCAGCCGGAGGAGCCGCGTCAGCAGCCGCTGCGCGAATTGCGCGCGTTCAATCAGCCGCAGGTGTGGCTGGCATTGGCGATCGGGGCGGTGGGTTTTTCCGGCATGTTCTGCGTCTTCAGTTACCTTGCGCCGACGTTGACGGCAGTGACCGGCGTCACCGCAGCGCGCATTCCGTTGGCGATGGTGGCATTCGGCGTGGGCGGGGTGCTGGGAAGCATCCTGGGCGGTTGGTTGTTCGATCGCATGCAGTTCCGCGCGGTGCCGGTGTTGCTGGTGTGGTCGGTGGTGGTGATGTTGACGTTTCCGCTGGCAGCGCAATCGGCCGTGTGGGTGTTCGTCTCCATCGTGGCGGTCGGCACCATGGGGGCGCTGGCGCCAGCCTTGCAGACACGCTTGATGGACGTGGCGGCAGAAGCGCAGACCCTGGCTGCTGCCTCCAACCACGCAGCGTTCAATACGGCCAATGCATTGGGTCCATGGCTGGGTGGCATGGCGATCACGGCAGGCTGGGGTTGGACCTCTACCGGTTACGTCGGCGCGGCCACCGCGCTCGGCGGGTTGCTGGTCTATGCAGCGGCGGTGTGGCAGGAACGTCATCAGCAACGTACGGTATTGAGGAGTTGCTGAGTTGCCGGTGCCGCGATGCGTCGAGCGTCCGCGGCGCCGTTTCGATCGGGTGGCAGCACTTGCGCCGCTGTGCAGCGATCCGCAGCAGACCACGTGGCATCGCTACAGCCATCTCACAGGGCGTCGGCGAGCCTTCGCACTCAATCAAGCGGACCGAACAGTGCCATGAACGAGTTCACTCCACCGCCGTGGAAGCGCCCCAATCCCAAGGGCAAGGCGAAGTCGACGCCGTTGACCGATGCGCAAAAGGCAGCCGCCAAGCAGCGTGCTGAAGAGGCGGGGCGGCCGTATCCGAACCTGGTCGATAACATGTGGGCCAGTCGCCAGCCGAAGTGATCTTGACCTGCTGTTGGCATGGATGAATCGCAATTCATCGCCTGCACGATGGCGTGAGGATGATGCCCACATCGCTCACATATCGATTATGCGAGCGACGCGAGGATGAGGCCGTACACAACGCGACGGTACTGCAATCAATCCATCGATTGACTCACTTTCCGAAGCATGCGCAGTGATCGCACA
Source organism: Xanthomonas sp. DAR33341 (assembly GCF_003992815.1). NCBI lineage: Bacteria > Pseudomonadati > Pseudomonadota > Gammaproteobacteria > Lysobacterales > Lysobacteraceae > Xanthomonas > Xanthomonas sp. DAR33341. Next base: position 28,467 of record NZ_QEYV01000011.1, read on the forward strand.
GCGCAGCGTCGGTCCATCCCAACCAGGAGCCCTACATGAGCATTCAGAGCAAAACCGAGCATAGCCTCAACGACCTCATCGCCATCTCGCGCGACGGCAAGGACTTCTACGAAGAAGCCGCGGCCAAAGTGGGCGATGCGGAGCTCGCGACGCTGTTCCGTCGCATTGCCGGCGTCAAGACCGACATCGTCAGCAGCCTGAGCAGTGTGGTCACCGCCGTTGGCGGCACGCCGGAACAGCACGGCACCCTGGTGGGCAGCATGCAGCAGTTCTACGGCAAGGTCCGCGCGACCCTGGGCGACACAAAGTACGGCTATGTGGCCGAGCTGGAAGAGTCCGAAGACCGCCTGTTGAAGGCTTTCGACGAGACCATCGCCGACCAGGACACCCCTGCTGCCGCACGCGACGCCGCGTTGCGCCTGCTGCCGGAAGTACGCGCTTGCCATGACGTCATGCGTAACCGCAAGCATGCGATGAAGAGCGCCGCGTAAGCTGCGCGTTGAACCGACGTGCATCGTCACCGATCCGATGCAGCTCGGGAGTAGGACGATAAAGGCGGAAACGGGTAGCGCACGCTGCCCGTTTCTTTTTGTGTCGCGGCGCGGCGCGAGTGCAGACCTGACACCGCAATCGCAGTTCCACGCAGTATAAAAAGGTTCCACATCCGCGTCATGCCTGCCGGCATATTCGGCATGCGTCGGGTCTGCTAGTATCCGCCGCCCTTCTTCAGGCAGGCCCGCGTTGCGCGGTCGTGGCATCCACCCATGAAGCAACAGTTCCTGTACCTGTCATCGGCCGAGGCGCAGTTGTCGCTCGGGCTTGGGGAAGAGAAAACGACCGAACGTCTGTTTTTCGCGGTGATGGCCGATGCGCCCACTGCCGAACATGCCGCGCGGATTGCCGACGGCCTGTTGCGAGGCGGGCACGCCGAAGGCAAGCCGCTAGCGCGCGAACGGCTGCATGTGACCCTGCATCATCTGGGCGATTACGCCGGTGGTCTGCCGCCCTCGTTGGTGAGCCGCGCCAGCCAGGCCGCGACGCGCGTGCAGATGGACGAGTTCGCAGTGGAGTTCGATCGCGTCGGCACCTTCGGTGGCAGGCGCTCGCAACTTCCCTGCGTGCTGCGTGGCGAAGAGCAGGTGCGCGGGCTTTACGAGCTGCAGGGCGCATTGGGAAGGCAGCTGGCGCATGTCGGCATTGCCGGCGACGCGCAATACACGCCGCACATGACGCTGCTGTACTGCAATCAGGCAGTGCCGCAGCGGCGCTGCGATGCGCTTGCCTGGACCGTGCGCGACTTCGCGCTGGTGCGTAGCTTTCTCGGCCAGTCGCGTTACCAGATCGAAGGCCGCTGGTCGCTGCGCTGATGTGCATGGCCGCGCGTACGCGGTAGCCTGCGGACATGGACATCGCCACGCCATTGCCATTGCACGCCGACCACCTGGCCGCACTCGAACAGGCCTATGCCACGCCGCCGCGCGCTTATCACCACTTCGGCCACGTCCGCGCGGTGTTGCAGCACTACGCCGAGGTCGCAGCCGGGCCGGGCTGGCAGCAGCCGGTAGAGGTCTGGCTGGCGGTGCTATTCCACGATGCGGTGTATCAGCCCGGGCGCAGCGACAATGAAGCGCAATCGGCACTGATGGCGGCCGAATCCATCCCGCGCTGGTGGCCGCAGGCGCAGGTGGATGTCGAGCGGGTGCACGCGCTGATCCTGCTCACGGCCCGGCATGGGCAATTGCAGCCGCAGGACGTGGATGAAGACGCCGCGCTGTTCCTGGACTGCGACATGGCGATCCTGGCCGCGCCTGCAGCTGTGTTCGATGCCTACGATCAGGCCATCGCCGAGGAGTATCGCGGGCACGTCCCCAGTGTGCTGTACCGGCTCAATCGCCGTCGGTTCCTGGCGGGTGTGCTCAAGCAACCGCGCATCTTCCTGAGCGATTACTTCCATATCCACCACGACAGTGCCGCGCGCGCCAATCTGCGCCGGCGGCTGGGGCGCTGAGCGTGACCGTCCGGTCCGGGCTGCATGCCCGGCTGAGTCCGATGCGCACGCTACAATGGCCGCATGCACGACAGCGCTGCTTCCAGCCCAGACCCACGCCCGATCGCCCCGCAGCCGCCTGCGCCCAACGAATGTTGTGAGAGCGGCTGCCCGCTGTGCGTGCACGATCTGTATGCCGAGGAGCTGACGCGTTACCGCCAGGCCCTGGCAGCGTGGGAAGCGCGCCAGCCGGCGGTCAGCCGCCCCGACGCGCAATGAGCACGGTCCTGCGCTTCGCGCTGCAGTCCGGAACGACTATCTTTGAACCACTTTTCCCGATGGTGCGACATGCGACGACTTGAAATGTGGAGCGCGCTCTGCGGCGCGGCGATGTTGACGCTGTCGGGCATGGCTGCCGCGCAGGCGCCGGAACCGGTCAGCCACGGCCGTTTCGAGCAGGTGCCGGTGCTGATGCCCAAGGGCGAGCCGCAACGGGTGGTGATCTGGCTGGCCGGTGCGGGCAATGCCGCCACGCGCCAGGCCCAGGCAGAAAGCCTGCGCGCCGACGGTGCGATGGTGGCGGTGGTGGACACCGCGCACCTGTACGCCGTGCTGCGCAAAGCCGGCGGCACCTGCACGTTCTCGGTCGGCGATGTGGAAAATTTTTCGCGCTACGTGCAGGCCTTCTATCACATCCCTACCTACCGTCTGCCGCTGCTGGTGGGCGATGGCGAGGGCGCCGCGTTGGCCTACGCGATCGCGGCCCAAGCCAAGCCGCATGTATTGGCCGGCGTGCTGACCGACGGGCTCTGCCCGGCCACCGTGTCCAACCAGGCGATCTGCCAGCCGGGTGTGCGCCCGGGGACCAACACGCTGTTGCCGGTGCCATTGCAGATTCCCTGGGTGCTTGCGGCCAGCCAGGACAAACGCTGTCCGGCGGCTGCCGAGGAGGGCTTCCTCAAGCAGGTGCCGCAGGCGCGCACCTTCCGGCGCTCAGCGCAAGGCGACATCCTGCCCGGCCTGCGTGCCGCGGTCCGTTCGCTGGGCGAGCAGAAGGGCGTGGCGTTGCCGCCGCCGCCCGGCGGTCTGGCGGATCTGCCGGTGGTGGAGCTGCCGGCCAAGCCGGACGGCGACAGCGACGACGACACGTTCGTGATCTTCGTTTCTGGCGATGGCGGTTGGGCCGGGCTGGACGAAGAAGTGGCCGACGCACTCGCCGCGCAAGGCATTCCGGTGGTTGGCCTGGATTCGCTGCGTTACTTCTGGACCGAGCGCACGCCGCAAGGTTTTGCCGACGACCTGGATCGCATCGCCCGCATCTATGCGCAGCGCTGGGATCGTCAGCGCGTGGTATTGATCGGGTTTTCGCAAGGCGCCGACGTGCTGCCGGCCGCCATCAACAAACTGCCGGCGGCGACCAAGCAGAACCTGCGCATGACGGCGCTGTTGTCGGTCGGCAAGCTGGCCGACTACGAATTCCACGTCAGCAACTGGCTGGGCTCGGATGACGAGGGCCTGCCGATCGCACCGGAAGTTCAGCGTCTGCCGGCCGGCACGACGGTGTGCATCTACGGCCAGGACGACGACGATGCGCTGTGCCCAAGCCTGCCCGCAAACGTGGCCAGGCGGGTCGCACTGCCGGGCGATCACCACTTCAAGGGCGATTACGCGACCCTGGCCAAGACGATCATGGACCAGTTGCACGCGCTGTCGAAGCCGTAAGGCCGGACATCGTTTGATCTGATGGCGCCGACCTTGGTCTTGGTCGGTTGCTCGGTGCCGCCTCCGGTCTCGGGGCAGGCTGTAACTCCATCCCTGGAAGCTCGATGGCGGCATTCATGCCGCCATACAGTCCCGCCCCGAATGGCACACCGCGCTTCCATGATGTGCGGCAGCTTCTTGGCAAACCGGCATTTCAGGAACTGGAATGCGCCTGGGATTTCGACATCCGCGCTGGTGAGCGGCTAAGCAGTGCCGTCAGACCGGCATGCCTGGCGCCAGCGTCGCGCGGCCTTATTCCTGCCGCCCGGGATCGGCCGAAATCAACCGGGTGACATCCAGCAAGGCGGCCGGCAAATGCATGCCGCCGGGGGCGACCAGGTAGCGTGGGCGCCAGGTCGGGGCGAACTTCGACTTGAAGCGGCGCAGACCGCTGAATCCATAAAAACGCTCGCCGTGCCGCGCGACCAGGCTGGCGAAGCGGTTCCAGCGCCCGGCCAGGCGATGCTCGGCCAGGCCCGACAACGGCGCCATGCCCAGCGAGAACCGCGTGTAGCCGTTGGCCTGGCCCCACAGGAACAACTCGATGAACAGGAAATCCATGGTGCCCTTCGGTGCCTGCGCGCTGTGCCGCATCAGGTCCACCGAGAGTTCGCCGCCGGCCGGTGCCCACCACACGTTGGCGAATGCCACGATCTGTCCTTCGGCCTCGGCCACCGCCACCGGGAAGCGACGCAGGTAATCCGCATCGAAGCTGCCCAGCGAGAAGCCTTTCTCTTCGCCGGATTTTTCTTCCAGCCACTGTTCCGACACCTCGGCCAGACGCGGCAATACCTCCTCCACCTGTTCGGGCTGCAGCATGCGGAAGCTCAGGCCGCCGCGCTTGCCGCGATTCCAGGCCTGGCGCAGGTCGGCGCGGTCGCGGCCTTCCAGGGTAAAACCTTCCAGCGGCACGATCGCCTCTTCGCCCAGCTTGACCAGGGTCAGCCCCATGTCGAGATAGGTCTGCCAGTACCGTTCGCCGACCTGGTAGAACACCGGGCGCAGGCCCATGTGGTCGGCCTCTTCGCGGAAGCGCCAGATCAGCGCGCACGCCACCTCTGGCGGGCCGACCGGGTCGCCCATGGAAATCAGCGAGCCGCCATAGCGCTGCATCATCACAAAGCCACGGCGCTGCTCATCCAGCAGAAACGCCTTGTCGCCGGTCAGCGCCAGGCAGGCCTGGGTATCGGTGCTGGTGGCCAGGATCGGTGCCAGCGTCTGCAGCGTCTGTGCATCGGCCGCCGGCATCGGCCTGCGCCCACCCCGCAGCAGGCGCGCCATGCCGAACACGATGACGCCCACGCACAGGATCAGCGCGGCGCGCAACGCACGCGGCGCATTGGCCGAGGTGGCGAACTGCCACCACAGATCGTTGCTGTATTCGACATGGCTGTAGACGAAGAACAGCAGCCAGAACGTGGCCACCAGCACCAGGCCCAGGTTGCTCAGCCAGCGCCACGACCAGGCCTCGTCCAGCAGCGCGCCCTGGCGATAGAACTCGCGCCGCGCCGCCCACAGCGCAACCGCTGCCAGCGCTGCCGACAACGACACCGAGATATGGCTGCCGCGCAGCAGCGCCAACGGCGGCAGCAGCAAGCACACGCCCAGCGCCAGCACCCAGGCCGCATGGCTGCGGCGTTGCAGGCCCTGGCCGATCAGCAGCAGCATCATGCCGCCCAGGCTGACCAGCAGATGCGAGGTTTCGATCAGCGGCAGCGGCGCCACTTCCTGGCGCGCGCGCGGTGTCGGCAGGGTGCCGTCGATCACCAGCGCGGCACCCACCGCAAACACCGCCAGCGCCAGAATCTGCGGCAGCCACGGCCGCAGGGCCTTCCACACAGTACGCGCAGTGCTGGCGCCGACGCGTACCGGCGCGCGCAGCCCGGAGGCGGCCGCCATGGCCACCGAGATCAGCAGTGGCACGATGTAATACGTGACGCGGTAGGCCAGCGCCGCCGCCAGGACCGCGGCGGGGGGCACGTGCGGCAGCAGTTTGAGCAGGCTCCACTCGAACACGCCCAGGCCGGCCGGCACGGTGGAGATCAGTCCGGCCACCACGGCCACCAGCCAGATGCCGATGAAGCCGAAGTAGCCGGTACCGGGCTCCGGTGGCAGCAGTACGTAGAACGCGGCCGCGGCCAGGCCCAGCTCCACCACGCTCAGTGCGGTGACGCCCAGCACCGTGGTGCGGTCCGGTAACCAGAACCGGTGGGTACGGAAGCCGAACTCGCGGCCCTGTTTGCCGACCAGCACCAGCATGGCGCCGTAGCCGACCAGCAGGACGATGCCGGCGATGCGGATGGCCTGCGCAGTAATCGGCAACGCGCGCGCGGCCGCTTCCGGTTCCAGCAGCAATGCCAGACCCAGCAGCACCCAGGCCCCGAAGATGAAGCCCAGGGTGCTCATCAGCACCACCTGGCCGATCTCGGCCAGGGTCAGGCCCACGCTGCCGTAGCCGCGCAGTCGCACGGCGCCGCCGGTGAGTGCGGCAAAGCCCAATGTCTGCCCGACCGCATGCGCCATGAAGGCGGTGATGCCCACCCGTGCCGGGTGCAACTGCTTGCCGGTGCGCTTGAGTCCCACCCAGTCGAAGCCCACCAGGCACGCGTAGCTGCTCAAGCCGAGCAGCAGCGTCAGTGCGATCTGCCCCGCGCCCAGCGCACGGAACGCATGCCGGATCTGGCGGTAACCGTGGTCGGTGAACTGCGACGACAGCGCATGCAGGGCCATCGCCAGGATCGCCAGGCTGATGACGACCGGCAGGGCGCGACGCCAACCGCTGGCGGACGTTTCGGAAGACGCGGGGGTATCCGTCATGAGGGCAACGGGATCTGCTGAAAGGGAAGGAGGGTGCATGCACGAGGTGTGCCGCGGGCGCGTTTGCAATGCATGGGCCGGTCGGGTTGAAGGTGCATGCAGCGTGGTTGCGAAGGTGCCGACATCCAGTGAACGCGAGGTTCGATCGTACCGACACAGTGTCTGTGCGGGCCGGCCGCGCGCATCATAGGACAAAGCCGCACACGCGTGCCGAACGAACACGACAGGACCGCCATGACAGTTGGAAGGCAGACAGGCTGCTGATGCGCAATCCACCCGATTCCCCAACGTTCGCGCCCCGCGCGCGGGCCCTGCCGCCGCGCTGGAGCGGCCACGCCGGCCGCGTCGCCGCCATCGCGGGCATGGTCTTCATCGGGCTGGTGCTGGTGCTGCAATGGTTGCGCCGCGATCTATGGTGGGTGGATGCGCAACTGAGCGCCTATCTGCACGGCCCGTATGGTTTGTTGCTGCGCACCGCCTACTGCCTGCTGGCCGCCAGCATGGCGTGGCTGGCGCGGGGTCTGTATGCGGCGTTGGCGCCGGCTGCGCGTAGCCGCACCGTGCTGGGTTTGTTCTGGATGGCGGCAGTGGGCCTGTGCATGGTCTCGATCGGCGACAGCTGGATGCCCGAGCTGGCGCCGGAGGCGGCCGCGATGGTGCATGTGCTGTCGGCGGATACGACGTTTCTGTGCGTGATTGCGGCGGTGCTGCTGCAGTCGTGGTACTTCCGGCGCGATGTGCGGTGGCGTGCGCACTTTCCTTCGGCCTTCCTGCTGGGCTGGGCAGCGTTTGCGGTGTTGCTGTTCCATGTCACCGTGACCAGCGCACCCTTGGGCATCAGCCAGAAGATCGCCATCGTGCTGATCGTGGTCTGGATGGTGCGCGCGGGCACCGTGTTGGCGCGCTGCGAGCGCGACGGGGCTGCACGCCTGCCGCATTCGCGGGACAATGCAGGGGTCAATCAACCGTAGGAAGCCTGAAATGCTGCAGCGATTCGATGCGGGTCCGCGTATGTCCGAAATGACTGTCCATGCCGGCGTGTGTTACCTGGCCGGCCAGATTGCCGAGGACACCAGCCAGGACATCACCGGGCAGACCCGCCAGGTGCTGGGCGAGATCGACAAGCTGCTGGCGCTGGCGGCCAGCGACAAGACCAAGATCCTGCGTGCGGAAATCTTCCTCGCCGACATCGCCGATTTCGATGGCATGAACGCGGCCTGGGACCAGTGGGTGCCGCACGGCTTCACGCCTGCCCGCGCCACCGTTGAAGCCAGGTTGGCGCGGCCGGAGTGGAAGGTGGAAATCGTGGTGACCGCTGCGGCGGGCTGATCGCACCACCGGGTGCGGCACTGGATGCGGTGCGCGCGATGGCACGCACCGCTTCAGCGCAACCAAGTGACTGCTGCGCGGTTGTCGCAGTGCGCGCACGTACGCGTGGTGCAAGGGTGGCCGGCAGTCATGGCCGCAACAACTGCCGGCGGTGCAGTCAACGTTTGACGAAACGGTAGTGCGCCACGCCCCATTCGCGGCCCTGGTCGTAACCGAACAATTCCGCGCAGGCCAGCCAGAACATCCGCCAGCGCTGCCACCAACGCTGCGCGTCGTCGCCGTAGGTCTGCTTCAACAGCGGCATGATCTGGTCGCGGTGGCGGTCCTGGTTTTCCAGCCAGGCGTTGGCGGTCTTCTCGTAATGCTCGCCCGACAGCAGCCAGCGTTGTTCGATCACCACGTCCTGCTGGAAATGCAGCAGGGTATCGGCAGCCGGCATCAGCCCGCCGGTAAAGAAATGCCGGCCCATCCAGTTGTCTTCGCCGGCCACTTCGAACGGGTAGGCCAGATCGCGGTGGCAAAAAATGTGCACGAACAGCTTGCCGCCCGGTGCCAGCCAGCTGCCGACGCGTGCGAGCAGGTCGCGGTAGTTGCGCATGTGCTCGAACATCTCCACCGAGACCACGCGGTCGAAGTCGCCCGATGGCAGGGTCAGCGCGTTGACGTCGGCAGTGATCACCTGCACGTTGCTCAGCCCGCGCACGCGACACTGCTCCAGAATGTGCGCGCGCTGCGGGCGCGAGTTGGAGACCGCCGTGATGCTGGCGTTCGGATAGCGCTCGGCCATCCACAGGGTCAACGAGCCCCAGCCGCAGCCCAGTTCCAGGATGCGTTGACCATCGGCCAGTTCGGCGCGCTCGCCGTACAGCGCCAGCATGCGTTCTTCGGCGGCATCCAGATTGGGCGTGGTGGCGTCCCAATAGCAGCTGCTGTACTTGAGCCGGCGGCCCAGGCACAGGGTGAAGAACTGCGGCGGCAATTCGTAATGCTGGCGATTGGCCGCATCGGTTTCGATCGCGATCGCGCTGGCCCGCAGGCTGTCGATGAAGGCGCGCTGCCGCTCGCCGTTGACATCGGCATCGTTGCCGCGCTCATCGCGCAGGCGCTGCGCGCACAGGCGACGGATGCCGTGGCGCAAGACCGCATCGGGCAGCACACCGGATTCGGCGAGCCGCGTGGCGAAGGCTTCTTCAGGCTGCGCGGAGGGCGGGACGGTAACGGTAGACATGCAACTCTCCAGGCAACTCAGGACGAAGGGGGAAGTGGAAAGAACGCGCTGGTGCTGCGCTGGTACTGCGCATAGTCCTCGCCACGCGAGCGCAGCGCCTGCTGCTCGGTATAAGGAATGCCGGTGAAGCGATACAGAAACACGAACATCACCACCGGCCCGAGCGCGCACAGCGCCACCGGCCACGGGCCGGCACCGACGGCCAGCGCCAGATACGCGAACCAGTGCACGAACTCGAAAAAGTAATTGGGGTGGCGCGAATAACGCCATAGACCAGTGCGGCAGGTCTTGCCGCGATTGGCCGGTTTGGCCTTGTGCGCCGACAACTGCCGGTCCGCCAATGCCTCGCCACCGACCGCGATCAACCACACGACGATCGCGATGCCTGTCCATGCGCTCCATTCCGCGTGTGGATTGCTCGCAGCGGCCAGGAACGGCACCGCGAACAGCACCACCACCACGGCCTGCGCCAGGAAAAAACCGAGAAATTTGCCCTGGCTGCCATTCCAGTGCTCGCGCAACGCGCGGTACCGGCCATCTTCGTGCGGGTCGCCGAATACGCGCACGCCCAGGTGCAGCGCCAGACGCGCCCCCCACACGCCCCCAAGCACCGCCACCAGCACGCGCGGTAGCAGTGCGCCATCGGACATCCATGCGCAATACGGCGCCGCCAGCGCCAGGCAGCCCGCCCACAACACATCCACCGGGCCGGCGTTGCCGCTGCGGCGTTGCCACAGCCAGCCGACCACCATCACCACGCTTGCGAACACGCCCACATGCAGCAGTGGCCAGGCAGTCATTGCAGTTCTCCAGTGGGGTCATCGGGCAATGGTCGCGCCAGCCGGCGTGCATACAGCGACAACACGCCGCAGGCCACGCCCCAGCCGATGCCCACGGCGAGCACGGCATGCAGGTAGGGCGGCTGAAATTCCACCGCGTGCCAGCTGCGTTGCGCCAGCCAGTACGAAAACGGCCCGAAGATGGCGCCCAGCACCACTGCCAGCCACGGCCGCTGCATTGCCGTGGCCAGCGAATGGTTGAGGGTGAGCGCAAAGCCCAGCCACAACGCCAGGATCCACGGCGGCGCCAGCAGGCTGCCCGGCCACGGCGCGGCGTAGCGCACCCAATTGCCCGCTGCCAGCGTGGTGTCCAGCAGCAATCCCAGCGACAAGGCTGCCACCATCAACTGCACGTCGCCGGGTGCGCGCCGCGCTGGCCACAGCTGATACAGCGCAAAGACGGCCAGCGCCAGCAGCGTTGGCCAGATGCGCGCATGCGCAGCGGAACTGACCGCTATCAGCCACAGCACCTGCAGGCCGAGGTAGTTGCCGAGCTGCTTCATGCGTCGGCGGTGAGGCCCGGCACGAATTGCGGCGGGCGTGCACCGGGCTTGTTTAGCCACAAATGCACATCGCCGATCGAGCGTTCCAGAAAACCGGCCTCGCAATAGGCCAGGTAAAACTCCCACATGCGGATGAAGCGCTCGTCGTAACCCAGCGCACGCACCTGCGGCAACTGCGCCATGAAACGCTGCCGCCACGCGCGCAAGGTCAACGCATAGCTCGGGCCGATGTCTTCCAGGTTGAACAGGCGCAGATCGCTGGCGCGCGCGACCGCGCCGGTCATCGCCGCGACCGACGGGATGAAGCTGCCAGGGAAGATATGCCGTTTGATGAAGTCCACCGAATGCAGCGCCTGTTTGTAGCGGTGGTCTTCGATGGTGATGGCCTGGATCAGCGCTTCGCCATCGTCAGCTAGCAGGCTGCCGACCTTGGCGAAGTACGTGTCCAGATACTGGTGGCCGATGGCTTCGATCATCTCGATCGAGACCACGCGGTCGAAGCGGCCTTCCAGGTCGCGGTAGTCGCGCAACAGCACCGTCACCCGATCGCTCAGACCTGCCGCGGCGATGCGTTGGTTGGCCAGCTCGAACTGCTCGCGGGAAATGGTGGTGGTGGTGACGCGGCAGCCGTGTTCGCGTGCGGCGTGCAGCGCAAAGCCGCCCCAGCCGGTGCCGATCTCCACCACATGATGGTGCGGCGCCAGGCGCAGTTTCTGGCAGATGCGTTCGAGCTTGCGGGTCGCCGCGCGCTCCAGTGCCGCTTCGCCCTGCGCCTCTTCGCCGTCGACAAAGATGGCCGACGAGTACATCAGGTTTTCATCCAGGAACAGCTTGAACAGCGGGTTGCCCAGGTCGTAATGCGCGGCGATATTGCGCCGGCTGCCGCTGCGGGTATTGCGCGCAAACGCATGCAGGCTGCGCATGGCCAAGCCGCCCAGGCGCGCGGTGCCGGTCTCCATCGCGTCCAGCCGCTCGCGGTTGCGCAGCAGCAGCCGCATCAACGCCACCAGGTCGTCGCACTGCCACTGCCCATCCATATACGACTCGCCCGCACCGACGCTGCCGTTGAGCGCCGCCTGCCGATAAAAACCGGGGTCGATCACGCGCAACTGCATCTGCAAGGCCTGCGCGCCAGTGGCCGTGCCAAGCGTGGCGACAGTACCGGCTTCATGCAGCTGCAGCTGTCCATCGCGCAGTTGCCCAAGCGTGGCCAGCAGGCGCTTGCGCAGCAGACGGTCCGTCCAGGAGGCCGCGCGCGGCGCAGCGTGATCGGGCAGGGACGTGGCGTTCATCGGGGTTCTCGCACAGGCGGGTGAGGGTGGTCGTGGACCGGGTTGCCGCGCAGCCACAGGCGCAAGGCCTGCCAGTGGATGGCGATCACCACCCACACCGTCATCAACGGATAAGCCAGCAACGTGCACGCCAGGTTGCGCGCGGTGAGCGGTTGACGTTGCAGCACCAAGGTGGCGTCGAAGCGGCGCGTACTGCTGTTGTCGATGGCACCGCCGGCATCGTCGCCAACGGCGTCCAGCACATCCATATGCACACGCAACTGCGCATCCGGCACGCTGAAGCGCCAGTCGTAGCGCTGCTGCATGCCCATGAACGGCGAAACGTGGAAGCGCTTGTCGAAGCGCCACGCATGCACATCGCGATGCGTGCGCGCCTGCGCGACCGGCAGTACGTAGGTATGGCGTTGCTGCCAGGGCGTGTTGGTGATTTCTGCCACGATCCAGCGCAGGCTGTCGTGGCGATCGAAGCAATAGTAGAAGCTGACCGGGTTGAACACGTGACCGAAATAGCGCAGGTGCGTCAGCAGCCGGATCGCGCCCTCGGGGCGCTCGCCGGTGTGCGTGTGCACGCAGTCGCGCACCGCCTGGTCCAGCGGAATGCTCGCATCGCCCAGATAGTCGCTGCGCCGGAACTGCGCCAGATTGGCGCGCCCCACCGACCACAACCAGCGTCGTGCGAACACCTGATCCAGCTCGGACAGATCCAGATACATCAGGAACAGGCGATAGCGGAAATGCAGCGCCTTGGGCATGAAGCGCCGGTGCCGCACCCAGCCGGTGTAGATCGCGCTGCGCAATGGCCTCGCCACGCGACCGGCGCCGCTACCCTCGGTAGGGGGCAACGGCACCGCGTCGTGGTGGGCGTCGCGCAGCAGCTGCATCACCAGTGCACTCCCAGGCCATGCGCGACGTCCACGCCGCTGCGCAGGCCGTCTTCGTGGAAACCGAAGCCCCACGCGGCGCCGGCAAACCAGGTGTGCTGCACGCCCTGGATCTCGGCCTTGCGCGCTTGCGCCGCCACTGCCGCCGCGTTCTGTACCGGATGGCGGTAGCGCATGCGCCGCAGCACCTTGCCGGGGTCGATCTCGTGATTGCGATTGAGGCTGACGATGAACGGCTGCGGTGACGCGATCGACTGCAGTGCGTTCATCCAGTAGCTCACCGTGCAGGCGGCGTCCGGGTCGGCCGGCACGTGCGCGTTCCATGCTGCCCAGGCGCGACGGTCGCGCGGTAGCACGCTGGCATCGGTGTGCAGCACGGTGTCGTTGTCCTGGTAGGTGATGCCACCGAGGATGTGTCGTTCGGCCGGCGTGGCGTCGCTGAGCAAACCCAGCGCATCGTCGGCATGGCAGGCCAGCACCACGTGGTCGAAATGTTCCTCGCAACGCGAAGCCTTCAGCACCACGCCATTGGGCGTGCGGCGGATTGCCTGTACCGGCGTGGACAGGCGCTCGATCACCTGCCAGCGTCGCCGCAGCGCACGCACGTAGCTGTTGGACCCGCCACGCACCACCTGCCACTGCGGGCGCCCGCTCAGTTGCAGCATATGGTGATTGGCCATGAAGCCGATCAGCTGGCCCATGGGAAATTCGAGAATGGTCTGCGAAGGCGAGGACCACAGCGCGGACGCCATCGGCACCAGGTGCTGGTCGCGGAACGCATCCGAATAGCCGTGCCGCTGCAGATACGCGCCCAGCGTGCTGAAACGCTCGTCGCTGTGCAGCACCGCCGGTGCCTGGCGATAGAAGCGGCGCAGGTCGGCCAGCATGCCCCAGAAGCGCGGGCTGAGCAGATTGCGGCGCTGGCAGAACAATCCGCTCAGGCTGCCGGCGTTGTATTCGAGCCCGCTGCGTGCATCGTGGACCGAAAAGCTCATCGTGGTCGGCTGCGCGGCCACGTCCAGCTCGGCGAACATGCGCGTGAGCAGCGGGTAATGCTGCGGATTGAACACAATGAAGCCGCTGTCCACCGCATAACGCTGACCTTCCAGGTCGATGTCGTGCGTGTGCGTATGCCCGCCCAGATAATCGGCGGCCTCGAACAAGGTCACCTCGTAGCGCCGCGACAACAGCCACGCTGCACCGAGGCCGGCGATTCCGCTGCCGACTACGGCAATTCTGCCCTCGCTCATCGCTTCACCCGTTCGGCGCGCTGGGTGAGCAGCTTCGGCATCGGCTTGAGGTCCCACACCAGCCCCACCCACGACATCGCGGTGAGTCCGTACCAGGTCATGTCGTATTCCCACCATCGCAATCCCTGGCGCGCCGAGCCTGGGAAGAAATGGTGATTGTTGTGCCAGCCTTCGCCGAAGGTGAGCAAGGCCAGCAGCCAGTTGTTGCGGCTGTCGTCGCGGGTGTCGAACCGCCGGCTGCCGAAACGATGCGCCAGCGAGTTGATGGTGAAGGTGGCATGGAACAACGCCACGGTGGAGATCACAAAGCCCCACACCAGCAACTGCGCGCCGCTGGTTTTCAGCGCGGGCGCAGCCACTGCCAGCCAGTCGCCGAGCAGGTACAGGCCCAGCGCCAGCAGCACCGGCATCACGATGTCGAAGCGGTCCAGAAAGCGCAGTTCGGCAAAGCGGCGCAGGTCGGGAATCACTTCCCAGTCGGTGCGGAAATTACGCGGGGTCAGGAACCAGCCGGTATGGCTCCACCAGAAGCCGTGCTGCGCCGGCGAATGCGGATCGCGGCCGGTGTCGGTATGTCGATGGTGGTTGCGATGATGCGCCGCCCACCACAACGGCCCGCGCTGCACGCAGGTGGCCCCGATGGCGGCGAACACGAATTGCAGCACCCGCGACGTCTTGAACGCGCGGTGCGAGAAGTAGCGGTGGTAAAAACCGGTGAGCGCGAACATGCGCAGCGCGTACAACGCCACCGCCATGCCCACCGCAAACCAGGACGCACCGACCCAGAACACCGCCAGGCAGGCCAGGTGCAAGGCGATGAAAGGCACCGCACGTAGCCAGTCGATGCGATCGGCACGCGCTTCGTCCAGGGGCTCGTCGGTTTGCGAATCCACCCAGCGCCGCAGGCTGCCGACGCGTGCGGCCAGCCCGCCACGCGGTGGTGCGGTGGCGGGCTGCGGCGCTGCGGCGTGAGGGTCGAGGCCAGTGCTCGGCACGCGTGATTCTCCATCGAGTAGTCGTGACCCAGTACGGACGCTGCCGGCAAACAGATGCACCAGGCCGCTTGATCGTCGCACGCATGGGTGGGGTTCGCTTGGCGTCGCGAACGAATCGCGCAGCTGCGCACACATTGCCCGCGTCACAGAATACCGGCGCGGATGAGGCTGTCTTGGAGAGCCCCGCCTGCGAAGTGGCCGCAGGCGAGGTCAGGCGCGCTGGATCAGGGCGCCATCGCCAGCGTGCTGATGCCGCCCTTGGCCACCACGGTGCCGGTGGCAACGCCACCGGGTGCGCCGCCTGGCGGCTCCAGCGTGACGGCCAGAATGGCCTCGTTGCTCAACATGGGCATCAACTGATCGGGAATCTGCGCACGGCGTGCACGTTGATCGTCGAAGGTGCCCATCGAATGCGCCTTGCCATCGGGGGTGATCAGCCACAACTCCGGCACCTTGTCGGCGGTGGCGGTGCGGTCCAGCGGCGTCACCGTGATGGTGTGCTTGTCGGCGTCCATCAAGGCCACATAACCCGGGCGACCGTCTTCGGTGGCCAGGGTCGAGGTCATGGCGATCCCGGTCGCGGCAGGTGGATTGGTCGCAGGCGGGGTGACCGGGGTCTGCACCACTTCGCCAGTGTGCGGCGGCTGCACCGGTGGCGGCGGCGTACGCAGGTTGAGCAGGGCGAGCACGCAGACCGCTGCCGTGGCCAGGCCACCGACGCTGGCCCAGCGCCAGAACCGCACGCTGTTCCACAACGGCGCTGCAGGCGCGGTCGTGCTGACCGGCGCTGCAGACGGCACCGCGCGCAAGGGCGTATCGAAGCCCAGCGCCTGGCGCACGCGTACCCACACCTGGTCCGGCGGCGTCTGCGCCACGATTTCTTCCAGCAGCGGCGCCAGCAGTTCCTGCCACTGCAGCACTGCCTGGGCGAACTGGCCGTCGGTGGCGATGCGTTGTTCGGCCGCCAGGCGTTCTTCTGCGTTCAGCAGGCCAAGCACGTATTCGCCGGCAAGCACGTCGCGCGGCGGTTCCTGGTCGATGGGAAAGGGCGTACTCATCGTTCCAGACATGCCTTGAGTTTGGCCAGACCCCGACGGATCCAGCTCTTGACCGTGCCGATCGGCGTATCGGTGCGCGCGGCGAGTTCCTCGTAGGTGATGCCTTCGAAGAACGCCGTGCGAATCAACTCGCTGCGTGGCGGTTCCAGTTCGGCCAGGCAGTGATCGATGCGTCGGCGCGTGCTTGCGCGCTCGGTGCGATCCAGCGGCGAGGCATCGCTGGCACGTAGTTCGCCGGCATCGTCCAGCGCCACATTGCGGCGCTGCGGTGCGTTGGCGCGCAGGTGATCGATCGCCTTGTTGCGCGCGATCATCGCCAGCCAGGTGAGCCCGCGTGCGCGGCTCGGGTCGAACTGCCCGGCCTTGTGCCAGATCAGCGTGAACACGTCCTGCAGCACCTCTTCGGCTTCGGCACGTTGCGGGATCATCCGCAGGCACACGCCGAACAGCTTGGCGGAGGTCTGCCGATACAGCGCTTCGAAAGCATGCCGGTCGCCGCCCGCGGTTGCGGTCAGCAGGCGTCCGGTCTCATCGTCGTCGTGGCCAGGAATGGCACTCATGCGGTCGGGCGTTGGGTGAGGTGGGGGCGATGCTACCGGACTGGGCCGAGCGTGTCTTTCACTTACGCTGGAACCACAGCAGCACCGCGGCAAGCAACAACAGGATCTCCACGCCGGCAAGCGCAACCGTGGGTGCGGAGACCGGCCACAAGCGCGAGAGCGAGACGCTGCGGAACAGCACGATGGGGACGTAGAACGCCAGGGCGACCACCAAGCCGGTGCGGGCTTGGTGGATCCACGCGAAGTAGCCGAACAGGAACGCCATGCCCAACTGCAACCCGCCGTAGATGACCAGATACTCCGATTGCCCGGCCGGCGAGAGCTGGGTATAGCCCACTGCCGTTGCGGTCTTGGTCGGAGAGAGCGTGCACCACACCGCCAGGACGAAGTAGAGCACTGCATTGATCCAGAGATAGGCTTTTGCCACGACGGTGCTCCTGTACGGGGAATGGGTGCCCGGGCCGTTGTACGCAAGCGCGCGTGGTCGGACGTGAAGATGGCGCGGGCGTGGTTCACGAGGCGCTGCACGAGGTGGCCAGCGGCTGCTCGCGCGCCTGACGTACTTCCTCGGCACTGGCCGCGCGCGCGGGGGTGTCCGGAAAGACGATGCGCACGCGCGGATAGCGGCCGTTCGCATCGCGCAGATTGCCGACTCCGCGGAACTCGAGCAGCCGCTTGTCGGCGAGCGAATAACGCACCTCCAGCGATGGCACCGCCGCGCCGTACCAGGCATCCAGACTGATGCGGAAGCGCCGCTGGCCGGCGGCATCGCCCAGGCGTTCGACCCGGAAGCCCAACTGCCGCTGCAGGCTGGGCAAGACGAAGTCCACCTTTTGCGGCGCGCGTGCAATGGCGTCCCATTGGTCGCGCAAATAGGCGTCGAACCCGGCATCGATCACCCGCGCGCCGCCGCCAGGCGGCAGCGTGGTGCGGCGTTCGGGTTTGCCTGGGGCGAGCTGATACATTTCGCGTGCGCCATTGCGTTGGCGCACGCCTTCGCGATATCCGTCGCGTCCATCGATCAGGCTGAAATCAGGCGAGCTGCCGCCGCCATCGACCTGCTTGCGCGCGAACGCTCGCCCGTCCGGGCAGCGGTACAGCACCAGCCGCCCGCCATCGTCGAGCAACCAGTGCGACTCGCGATACCGCAACGCGCCGCTCTCGCCATCGAACGCATCGCCGTCCACCCGCGTCACCGCGGCTGCGCCGAGCGGCAGGCTGCCCAGCACCAGCAGCAACAACGGCGGAATCGGCCGGCAACGGAGGGTGAGCGCGGCGAGGGTGGCGGCAAGTGGACGCATCGGCAGATCCTCGATGGGAGTGCCTACCAATACGGGCGCGGCCGCAGCACGGATGCGCCGGCTGCGTCAGGACGTTCCTGACGGCGAGGTGGTTGTGGGCGCCTGGCGCGGCTGGCCTGGCAGTGGTTGGTGGTGGCGTTGATGGCGCTGACGGTGCTGGCGGCGGCACGGCGGTGTGCCGTCACGAGTGGTCCTGCCGCAATGCGCGAACGAGAGTGACAACAAGCGGTGCCACATCCCAGGGCGAGCGCGCATGGTGCAACGTTTCCAACGGTGGGCGCATGCGCGCAGCGCGATCACCTGGCCTGCTTGGGCTGCGGTGGCTCGCGAGAGATGGCTGCCAACGTTCCGCAGCATGGCGCATCGGCATGTCGGGGCGCACGTTTCGTGCGCATGCCGACACGGCGCGCAGCCAAGCGCGTTTGTAACCCGGATAGTCGGACCAATGCCAACCCGCTTGCGGCGGTGTCGATGCTCCTGGTGCTGGCTTTCCGACCTGGATGCGGCAGACCATTGATCGATAGGGGCATCGCCTGCATGTCGCGCCAGCTCGAATCTGCCTTGCGCAGCAGGTGACCATGCCGGAATGCACGCCAACCCATGACCACGCAGACATCGGCTGGACGCGGCATCGCGCCGAGCGCCGCGCTCAGGCGGTTGGATGCAACTCGATGCAATCCACCGGGCAGGCCGGCAGACACAGTTCGCAACCCGTGCACAACGGTGCGATCACCGTGTGCATGTGCTTGGCGCCGCCGACGATGGCATCCACGGGGCAGGCCTGGATGCACTTGGTGCAGCCGATGCAATCGGCTTCCACGATCCAGGCCACCTGCGGCAGTTTGTGTGCGCCGCGACTGCGATCGTAGGGACGTGGCGGCACGCCCAGCACCTGCGCCAAGGCGCGTGCCCCGGCATCGCCGCCGGGCGGGCAGTGATCGATCGTCGCCAGGCCATCTGCCATCGCCTGCGCATACGGACGACAGCCGTCATACCCGCATTGCCCGCATTGGGTCTGCGGCAGCAGGCGGTCGAGGCGTTCGACCAGATCGGGTGCAGGGGCAGGCATCGCGGTCATCTCAATGCAGCAGATTGCCGCGATATCAGCGTTGTTGCGCAAGCGCGAGCATCGGTTTGTCTTCGCGGCTGTCGCCATAGGCGTGCACGCAGTCGTACCGAGGCAGCTCGTATTGACTGCGAATCCGCGCAACCTTGTGCGGCCCGCAATCGCCGTCGGCATAGCGCCCGCTCAGCACGCCACCGGTGTGTTCGAGCCGGTTGCAGATCAGCGACAGCCCATGCTGCGTGCACCAGGGCTGCAGGTACAGATCCAGCGAGCCGGAGACAAGCACTACCTCATGCCCTTGCGCCTGATGCCAGTCGATGCGTTGCATCATTTCTGCGCGCAACACGCCTGGTAGTGCAGTGCGCGCGTAATCGGCGCCATGCATGGCCATCTCGTCCAGCGAGCGACCACTGAACACGATGCGCGTCACCCGCGTGCGCAGCGCGGCAGCGGACACCACGCCCAGCCGATAGCCCAGCACCCACGGGCCGACCTGCCACTTTGCTGCGGCCAGCTGCGCGGGCGTGGCCACCTTGCGCAGGAAGCGCGCATAGGTGTCGCAGGTGGTGACGGTGTGATCGAAGTCGAACAGGGCGAGGTGCATGGCGCGGGGATGGTGGATTGGAGTTGGTTGAAGCTGTGCCGGATGTCCCTTCTCCCACCGGGACATTGTCCTCCTTCATGGGGGAGAAAGTGCCCCGCAGGGGCGGATGAGGGTACGAGCGGAGCCACGTGCAGTGACAACGACACCAGAGCTTCGCCGCGTACCCTTACCCCAACCCCTCTCCCGCAGGAGAGGGGCTTGAAAGCGTGCTGTTCGCGCATCCCTCATTACTTCGTGTTTCCCACACGTTTTGTCAGCCTCTCAAGCTCAAATCGGTGTGTGGATGTCGGGTGCGCCGATTCTCAAGCTCGCAATCAGCAGACCTTGCAGACTCCGCTTTTACGATTCCTGATTCCCAACACCCAATCCCATCACCTGACCGGCATGCCCGGCTGTGCGCCGCTGTCGGCGTCCAGCAGCGCCAGGGCGCCGCCGTCGAAGCCAGCCGACAAGATCATGCCTTCGCTGATGCCAAAGCGCATCTTGCGCGGGGCCAGGTTGGCAATGAACACCACGCTGCGGCCGACCAGCGTTTCCGGTTCGCCATAGCTGGCGCGAATGCCGGAGAAGATCTGCCGCGTGCCCAGTTGGCCGGCGTCCAGTTCGAAGCGCAGCAACTTGTCCGAGCCTTCCACGAATTCGCACGCCAGCACCTTGCCGATGCGCAGGTCGAGCTTGGCGAAATCGTCCATGCCGATGAAGCCGGGAGTGGCGATGGGGGATTGGGGATTCGCCGCTGCAGCGGGCTTTGCGTCCGCCTTGGCCGGTGCAGGCTTGGAGGCGGTAGCCGGTGTTGCAGGTGCGGCGAGGGTGTCCTTGGAAGCGTCGGTCATGGCGTCGATCAGTTTGGGGTCGATACGGGTAAACAGGGCGGTGTAGGGCTGGATCGTGTGCGCCGTCAGCGGGCCGATCACGTCTTCCCAACTGGTCATCGGCGCCGACAGGAAGGCTTCGGCTTCGGCGCAGGTGCGCGGCAGGATCGGCTTGAGCGCGGCCACCAGGATGCGGAACAGGTTCAGGCCCTGCGTGCAGACCGACTGCAGCTGCGCATCGGCGCCATCCTGCTTGGCGATCACCCACGGCTTGGTGTCGTCGATGTATTTATTGGCCTCGTCGGCCAGCGCCATGGTCTGGCGGATCGCGCTGGCGGCATCGTTGCGTTCGTAGGCCTCGCGGATCGGTGCCAGGGCGGCGACGAAGCGGTCGTACTGGGCGGCATCGGGTAGGGCGTCGGCCAGTTTGCCATCGAAGCGCTTGCCGATGAAGCCGGCGCAACGGCTGGCCAGGTTGACGAACTTGCCGACCAGGTCCGCATTCACGCGTGCGATGAAATCGCCCAGGTTGAGGTCCAGGTCGTCCACGCCGCCGGAGGACTTGGCCGCGAAGTAGTAACGCAGCGCTTCCGGTTCCAGGCCGACATCCAGGAAGGTCCGCGCCATCACGAAGGTGCCGCGCGACTTGGACATCTTGGCGCCGTCCACGGTGAGGTAGCCGTTGACGTGCAGGCGGGTCGGCGCGCGGTGGCCGGTGCCGTGCAGCACGGCCGGCCAGAACAGGCCGTGGAAATTCACGATGTCCTTGCCGATGAAGTGATGCAGCTCGGTCTGGGCGCCGGCGACCAGATGCGCTTCGAAATTTTCGCCCATCTGCGCGCACAGCGTCTTGAAGCTGCACAGGTACCCGATCGGCGCATCCAGCCACACGTAGAAATACTTGCCCGGCTGGCCGGGAATCTGGAAGCCGAAATACGGCGCATCGCGCGAGATGTCCCAGGCGCGCAGGCCGCCTTCGGCGTCCAGCCATTCCTTGAGCTTGGCCTTGACCCCGGGAAGCGCCACATCGCCGGCAAGCCACTCGCGCAAAAATCCGTCGAAATGGCCCACTTCGAAGAAGAAATGCTCCGAATCGCGCAGTTCCGGGGTGGCGCCTGAAATCACCGACTTCGGTTCCTTCAGCTCGGTCGGCGCATAGGTGGCGCCGCACACTTCGCAGTTGTCGCCGTACTGGTCGGGGCTGCCGCAGTTGGGGCAGATGCCCTTGATGTAACGGTCCGGCAGGAACATGCCCTTGGCCGTATCGTAGAACTGCGCCACCGAGCGCCGGCTGATATGGCCGGCGGCCTCCAGCTTGGCATAGAAGGCTTCGGTGAGCTCGCGATTGACCGGCGAATTGGTCGAATCGTAGTGGTCGAAGGTCACGCCGAACGCCGCGAAATCGCGCTCGTGGCTGGCCTGGACGTTGGCGATGAAGGCTTCCGGGGTCACCCCGGCCTTCTCGGCAGCCAGCATGATCGGCGTGCCATGGGTGTCGTCGGCACAGACGAACCAGGTCTTGTCGCCGCGCAACCGGCGCGCGCGCACCCAGATATCGGCCTGGATGTAGCCGACCAAGTGGCCAAGATGCAGCGGGCCGTTGGCATACGGCAGGGCAGTGGTGACGAGTGCGGTGCGGGTCATGGCAGGCGTAATGCGGGGGACACGCGATTATCGCACTAGTCGGGAATGGGGAGTCGGGAATCGGGAATTGGTTGAAGCGGCCGGTTGCCGTGCGGCCGGTGCGTTTCGGTGCTTTGCCGGCGTCTGCATGCACGAAGTCTGCCAGCGTCACTGCGTCACTCGCGCACCGGCATCTCGGTCTGACAAACATAAAAAAGGCGCCCCGAAGGACGCCCGCTCTTACGAATCCCGACTCTCGAATCGGTTACTCGCGCACCCACGTCTGGGTCCGGCCCAGCGCTTCGATGCCGACGTAGCCGCGCATCTGCAGCTTCTTGCCGCCGTCGGTGAGGGTGATCTTCGACTTGTAGGTCTTGCCTTTGGCCGGGTCGAGTACCGAACCACCGCTCCACACCGCGGTGCCGTCGGGCTTGAGGCCCCACAAGATGGTCATGCCCTTGATCGGCTTGCCCTTGAGCGCGCCATCGCACTTGTCGCAGACCGGGTTGGGCCCTTTGGACGACTGCAGGATCTCGACCACCTTTCCGCTCAGCGTGCCATTGGCGGCCTGCTCGATCTGCACCACCGATTTGGGCTTGCCGGTTTCATCGTCGATGGTCGTCCAGCGGCCCACCGGCGAATCGGCCGCATGGGCCATCAGCGAAGCGGCCGCCAGCGGCAGGGCGAGCAACAGGGTCTTGAAGGTCTTGCGCATGGTTCCCCTCCCAGGGTTTGCTTGGGCCACCGTCGGCGGCCTGATCGCGAATGTATACCGTGGAGTATGGTTGCGGAAAGATGCGCTGCGGGATGCGTTCATGCGCGCGCTGCAGGCACCGGCGTGGCCCAGGGCGATGACTGACCTTGCGCTGATCGCGCGCCACAGCAGACGCGCGGGAGCAGCGCATGCCGTGCTCTGTCCTACGCATGCTGCTTCGGTGATCGCCGATCAGTTGGCCGCCAGGCTGATCCGCTTCCGATTGTCGTCCGGCACGCGGTCAATCAGCTTGTTGTCGGGGTCGAAGCCGGCTTCGATGGGCAGGGCGTCCACCGTCAGCGTGAAGCTGGGCGTGGCGCTGGTGACGTGCCGCCGCTGTAGCGCCAGCACCGGCGCAGGTGCGGTCTTGCCGGCGGGCTGGCCGTAGATCCCGACCTCGATCCAGTCGTCCATCGGCACTGCATGTTCCTTGCCGCGGCCATCGGCCTGCAACTTGGCTGCCTGCGCCTGCACGGTTACATCGAAGCGTCCATCCGGGCGCTTGCGGGCCTGCGCGCTCACCACACGGTTGTCGTAAAACGTGATCCTCTCGAACAGGTCGGTGATCATTGCTTGCTGATCGGGGCCTGCTTCGGCACGAATGGCCTGTAGCAGTTCGGCCGAGGTGGTATAGGGCGCTTGCTGAAACGCCTTGGCCTGCAGGAAACGCTGCAACGCGCGATTGAGCGCCTGTTCGCCGATCTCCTCACGCAGGCGATAGAACGCCAACGAACCTTTGCGGTAATGGATGTACTGCTGGTTCTCCACCCGGTACAACGGCAGTTCATCGAGCGTTTCGCCGCCGCGCCCTTCCAGGTAGCGGTCCAGTTCGTATTTAAGGAAGCGGCGCATGTGCGCGCGCCCGTATTCGCGCTCCATCACCATCAGCGCCGAGTACTGCGCCAGCGACTCGGACAACATCGTGGCGCCCTGCACATTCGCACCGATCACCTGATGCGCCCACCACTGATGCGCCACTTCATGCGCGGTGACGTAGAACACGTAGTCGATGTCGTCCTTGTCGCGCAGGTCGGCGATGAACCCGATCGATTCGGAGTAGGGGATAGTATTGGCAAACGACTGCGCAAACCCCGCATAGCCCGGGAACTCGATGATGCGCACCTGATGATGCTGGTATGGGGTGAAATTGGCTTCGTAATAGGTCAACGATTTCTGCACGCCTTCGATCATGCGTTGCACGTTGTACGGGTGCTTGGGGTCGTAATAAATCTCGATCGGAACGTTTTTGTAATAGCCCTTGCGCACCTGCCAGCGCGCCGACAGGTACGCATAGAAGTTGAGCATCGGGCGATCCATCACGTAGCGGAAGCAACGCCTGCCAGCCTGCCGGAATTCCTTCTGCAGATAGCCCGGTGCCAACGCAATCTGGTCCGGCGCGGTGCAGATGGTGCTGGCGAAGCTGAGCCAGTCGGCATCGTCGCTGACGTAGGTGTTGGCGCGTGCGGCCTGGTCTTCCAGTTTGGGCATGCGCGTCGGCTCGCCCAGACCACGCTTGCGGCGGTCGTTGCGGTCGGTGATCTCGGTCTGGGTGTTGTAGCCGAACCAGGGCAGTGCCCGACTATTGAAAAAGCTGCCATTGGCGACCAGATCGGTCTGTGCCTGCCCGGCGGTGATGCCATGCGGGTGCTGGTCCACGCGGAAGCGGAACACGCGCTCTTCGCCAGGTTGCAGCGGGCGCTGCAGGCGATAGATGCGGTAGCCGGCCGGGATGTCGTGGGTGATCAGCGTCTGCCCGCCCAGGTCCACGTTGACCAGGCTACGGTCGCCAGCGCGCCCCTGCATGCCGATGTGCACCTCGTTGATCGGAACGCTATGGGAATTACGCACGGTCCAGGTGGCATCGATCACGACCGACTGCGTTTCCGGGTGCAGATCGACATGATTGTCCACGGCAATGATGCGCGGCTGCGGCAGGTCCCTGTACTTGCGGTAATCGCGCTCGTAGCGTGCTTGCAGGTCCAACTGCCGCTCCGGCGACAGGAAACTGTTGTAGACGTTGGTGTTCCAGTACAGCCAGCCGCCGATCGTCGCAAAGCCAAGCAGGCTCACCGCCAATGCCGCGCCGGTGGGGCTGCGCAGGCGCTGCGATGCCAGGCGCAGCCGCTGGCTCAGTCCATGGCCGACGCCACGCGGCCAGAACGCCGAGGACAGCAGCAACAAGGCCAGCAGGAACACGCCCCAATAGCCCTGGAACCACAGCTGCCCGGGCAAGAAGTGGCCGAAGCCGTTCATGTCCGAATACGGGGCGTTGGGCCAGCTTCCGAAGTTGTACAGGTTCTGCGTGTAGTCCAGCATCGACAACGCCGATTGCCCGATCAACACCAGCATCAGCATCGCATAGCCGACGAACTTGTTGTTGCTCAAGACCTGCAGCACCAGGGCCATACCGCCCATCAGCACATACAGCACCGAGCCAAGCGCCAGCGTCTTGAGATACAGCAGCGGCTCGATGGTGGTGTAGCCACGGCCAAGTTGCAGCGCGATCGAGGTCAACGCCCCGGCGAGCTGGAAGCTGGCGATCACGGCCAGCAAGGCGACGAACTTGCCGAGCAGGGGAACCCAGTCCGGCACCGGCATGGCATCGGTGATGCCGTCGGTGTGGTTGCTGCGTTCTTTCCACACCAGTTCGCCGGCATAGAACAGCGCCACGATGATCAGCAGAAAGCTGTAGCTGTTCTGCAGCGCTTGGAGCATCAATGAGGTGACCGGCAGCACGGCGGTGCCGTACATGCGTGCATTGAACAATGCGGTGGGGATGAAGTTGGCCAGGCCCAGCATCAGCAGCACCACGAACGGTGCGCTACGCAGCACGCCGAGCGTATCGAAACGGATCTGGCGCAGCAGTTGCCGGATGGCGGTGCTGGCCGAGAAGGCGGGCGTCACGCTGAGACGGGTGGTGTTGACGCGCACGCTGGCTGCCTGCGCGCTGGAGGATGCGGCAGGCGCCACGCCGCGACGACGACGCGTGCCGCTGCGTTCGGTGCGGAACAGTGCAAAGGTCGCGGCGAACAACACACCGCTCATGCCCAGCCACAGGGCGCGATTGGCGAGCAGGTAACCCGTCAATGGGGGAAGTTGCAGGTTGCGTTGTTCCGCCGACCAGTAGCGCAGCGTTTGCGATAGTGCGCGGATGCCGAGTGGATCGGACAGGGTCGCAACCCAAACGTTGTCCAGGTCCGATAGCAGCGCCCGGCTC
Source organism: Xanthomonas sp. DAR33341 (assembly GCF_003992815.1). Classification (NCBI taxonomy): domain Bacteria; kingdom Pseudomonadati; phylum Pseudomonadota; class Gammaproteobacteria; order Lysobacterales; family Lysobacteraceae; genus Xanthomonas; species Xanthomonas sp. DAR33341. The sequence continues at coordinate 54,344 of NZ_QEYV01000011.1, forward strand.
ACGCCATACAGCACGAAAAACACGATGACGCCGATGTAGACCCACAGGATGCTACGCGTGGTCACCGCAAGCACCGACAGCAGCGCGGTGGTGAACAGCAGGTTGGGCAGCACCAGCACCAGCAGCGACCACAGGTACGGCAGCAGCGCGACCGGCCCGAGCCGCGCCTGGTCGATCCATGGCATGAACTGCGCCACAAACATGCCCAGCGCGATCACCAGATACATCACCGTGCCGGCAATCAACGCTGCAGCGATGCGGCCTGCCAGGTAATCGCGGCGGCGCACGGGTGTGGAAAATACCAGCTCTGCGGTGCCCAACTCGAAATCGCGCAGCAAGGCATTGCTGACAAACAGCGCAGCCACCAATAGGCCGAGCAAGCTAAAAATCGCCAGCACGCTGGCAATCACGGTTGGCGCATTGCGCAGTACATTGCCGATGCCGCCACCGATCTGCACGGCATCGCTGGACAGCGCGGCGAAGGCCAGTAACGCATACAGCGCGGCCAACAACCACAAAAACGGCGAGCGCAGTTGTTCGCGCAGCTCGAAGCGCAGGAACGCCAGGATCATGGCCGTGCTCCGTCAGGCAGCCAACGCCTGCTTACGCAGGCGCTGGAAATAGACATCCTCAAGATCGGGAGCGACTTGTTCGAAACCCGGTTCCGGGCAGTCCGCACTGAACACGTGGATCACCGGATGGCCGGCGATCAGGCGCGTGGACAACACGGTGAAGCGCGCTTCGTAGTCGGGCAGGGTGCTCTTGCTGACCTGCTTGCGCCAGACCTGCTGGCTGAGCATGTCGATGGCATCGGCCGGCCGCCCGGTCAGCAATACCTGTCCCTTGTTCATGATGGCTATCGTCGGGCACAGGTCGGTGACGTCTTCGACGATGTGGGTGGACAGGATCACCACCACGTTCTCGCCGATTTCGGCCAGCAGATTGAGGAAACGGTTGCGTTCCTCCGGATCCAGCCCGGCGGTCGGCTCGTCGACGATGACCAGCTGCGGGTTGCCCAGCAGCGCCTGCGCAATGCCGAAACGCTGGCGCATACCGCCGGAATAGGTGCCGAGCTTGCGCTTGCGCGCGTCCCAGAGATTGACCTGCTGCAGCAGGCGTTCCACCACTTCCTTGCGCTGTGCCCGGTTGGTGAGCCCCTTGAGCACGGCGAAATGATCGAGCATGTCGAGCGCGTTCACCTTCGGATATACGCCGAAATCCTGCGGCAGATAGCCCAGCCGGCGTCGCAACAGGTCCTTGTCCTTGAGCACGTCGATGCTGCTGCCGTCGGCAGCGGTCAGCGTCACGCTGCCCGAGTCCGGCTCCTGCAAGGTGGCGAGCGTGCGCATCAACGAGGACTTGCCGGCACCGTTGGGGCCAAGCAATCCGAACATGCCGCGGGGAATGTCGAGCGAGACGCCTTGCAGCGCATGCACGCCATTGGCGTAGGTCTTGGACAACGCGCGGATCTGCAACATGGACGGTTCCTTTGCCCTGGGTACTGACGATCTTCACGGCGTCGCTGCATTGCCGCATGCGCCGGAAGTCATGCCATGTTGACGCGCAGATGCAGTGGATGTGACCGTGCCGCACAACCGGCTGCGAGGCCTGCCGGTTCTAAGCGACCTCGTACAACTCCAGCGGCAACTCATCCGGGTCGGCGAAGAAGGTGAAGCGGCGGCCGGTGTATTCGTCGATGCGGATGTCCTCGGTGGCCACGCCGTGCGCGTTGAGATGCGCAACCGCGCTGTCCAGATCTGCGACGCGAAACGCCAGGTGGCGCAGCCCTTGCGCTTCCGGGCGGCTGGGGCGTGCCGGGGCAGCGGGGAACGAGAACAACTCGATCTGTCCGCCATCGGGCAGCGCCAGATCCAGCTTCCACGAATCGCGCGCCTCGCGGTAGTGCTCGTCGAGCACGCGCAGGCCCAGGATCTGGCAATAGAACTGTTTGGAACGCGCGTAGTCGCTGGCGATGATCGCCACATGGTGGATTCCGGCGAGCATCATGCGGCGCTCCAACGCAGTGCTTCAGGCGATGCGATCACTCTCGACGTGTTCGACCATGCGCAGCGCGTAGGCGCACTGGCAATCGAACGCGCAGCAAGCTCGGCATCGCTTGCGCGGGACGCGCCGTTTGGATTGGGCCTGCGCGTAGGCAGGGCCGCGGTGGCGAGGCGGCGCGCGGATGTGTGCAAAGCCGTAAGGCGGTGATGGGGCATGGGAAGGGGGCGAGCAGAAACCGATCAGCAGCATACCCGCGCGCCAGTGAGCGGTAGGTCCTGCATCACAACTCGACTGCGCGCGGCTGTGCCCGTCTGCGTGCACGTGGCAGGATGGAGTCCCCCGACCATTCGCCCCCATGCCCGAGCCGTCGTCCGCCACCGCACCGCAGTTCCAGCGCAGCATGCAGGTGCGCCATCTGGTGATGCTGTCGCTGGGCGGGGTGATCGGCACCGGCCTGTTCTTCAACACCGGGTACATCATTGCCAGCACCGGCGCGCTGGGCACGGTACTGGCGTATCTGATCGGCGCCCTGGTGGTGTACCTGGTGATGCAATGCCTGGGCGAGCTGGCGGTGGCGATGCCGCAAACCGGTGCGTTTCATGTGTATGCCGCGCGCTACCTCGGCCCGGCGACCGGCTATGTGGTGGCGTGGTTGTATTGGTTGACCTGGACGGTGGCATTGGGTTCGAGCCTGACGGCCGCAGCGTTCTGCATGCAGTACTGGTTTCCGCACAGCCTGGCGTGGCCGTGGTGTCTGCTGTTCTGCGCGCTGATCTTCGGCCTGAATACAGTTTCGGCGCGCTGGTTTGCCGAAGGCGAGTTCTGGTTTTCGTTGATCAAGGTGATCACCATCCTGGTGTTCATCGTGCTTGGCGGCGCGGCGGTGATCGGTCTGTTGCCACTGGCCGACGGTTCGCCCGCACCCGGGCTGCGCCATCTGCGCGCCAACGGCTGGTTCGCGCACGGTACGCTCCCGATCTTGATGACGATGGTGGCGGTGAATTTCGCATTTTCCGGCACCGAGTTGATCGGCGTGGCGGCCGGCGAAACCGCACAGCCTGCACGCGCGATTCCGCTGGCAATCCGCACAACGCTGGTGCGGCTGGTGGTGCTGTTCGTCGGCACGGTGCTGGTGCTGGCGGCGCTGCTGCCTGCCAGACGAGCGGCCGTGGAAACCAGCCCGTTCGTGCGCGCCTTCGAGCTGTTGGGCATTCCATATGCAGCCGATATCTTGAATGCGGTGATCCTCACCGCGATCCTGTCGGCGGCCAATTCCGGGCTGTATGCGGCCGCGCGCATGCTGTGGTCGTTGGCCAATGAAGGCACGTTGCCGAGCGGCCTGGCGCGCTTGACCGGCCGCGGCATCCCGTTGCGTGCCGTGTCGCTGAGCATGCTGGGCGGCTTGCTGGCGCTGCTCACCGGCGTGTATGCGCCCGAAACGGTGTTCGTTGCGATCTCGGCAGTCTCGGGCTTCGCCGTCGTGGTGGTGTGGCTGAGCATTTGCGCCGCGCATTACCGCTTCCGTCGCCAATGGCTGCGCGATGGCGCTGCGCTGGAAACGCTGGCGTATCGCGCGCCGTGGTACCCGTGGACCCCAATTCTGGGCTTTTCGCTGTGTCTGCTCGCCTGCATCGGGTTGGCATTCGATCCGCAGCAGCGCATTGCGTTGTGGTGCGGTATTCCGTTCGTCGCGCTGTGCTATGGCGCCTACGCACTTACCCAATGGCTTGCGGCCCGGAGACTGCACGCATGACGATTCTTCCGCGCCAGCCGCGCGCCAATGCGCCTTTCAGCCAGGCCCTGCAACACGATGGGTATGTGGTGCTGGATGGCGCGCTGGCCACCGAGCTGGAGCAGCGCGGCTGCGATCTCAACGATGCGCTGTGGTCGGCGCGCGTGCTGATGGAGCAGCCGGAGCTGATCTATCAGGTGCATCGCGATTACTTCGCTGCCGGTGCGCAATGCGCGATCACCGCCAGTTATCAGGCCACGCCGCTGGGATTTGCCGCACGTGGACTGGATGTTGCGCAAGCGCAGGCGTTGATCGCTCGCAGCGTAGCGCTGGCGATGCAGGCGCGTGCCGATCATCTGACGCTGCACCCGCATGCCGCGCCTTTGTGGGTGGCAGGCTCGGTGGGACCGTATGGCGCGTATCTGGCCGATGGCTCGGAATATCGTGGCGACTACGTGCTGCCGATCGAGCAGTTGATGGACTTTCATCGTCCGCGCATCGCGGCGCTGGCTGAGGCTGGCGTGGATCTGCTGGCCTGCGAGACGCTGCCATCGGCCAGCGAAATCGTGGCCCTGCGGCAGTTGCTGCGACACGAATTTCCGCAGCTGCATGCCTGGTTTTCCTTCACCTTGCGCGATGCGGCGCATCTGAGCGACGGCACGCCGCTGGCGCAGGTGGTGCCGGCGCTGGATGCCTGCGCGCAGGTGATCGCGGTGGGCATCAACTGCATTGCGCTGGATCAGGCGACGGCTGCATTGCACAGCCTGTCGGCGCTGACCGCGCTGCCGCTGGTGGTATACCCGAACTCGGGCGAGCACTACGACGCCAGCGACAAGCGCTGGCATGCCGGTCGCGGGGCTGCGCTGACGCTGGCCGACCAGCATGCGCACTGGCTGGCGGCTGGCGCGCGCTTGATCGGTGGCTGCTGCCGCACCGCACCGCGCGATATCGCCGCGCTGGCGGCCGCGCGTGCGGCGGAGTGACCCGGCTGACGAACGCGCGCTCATCCCGCATGTCACACCCGGCCGGCATCGTTGGGATTGCCACCGCAGCATGCAAAGGGCGAGCCGAAGCCGGGCTTTGCCAAGCACTCCAAGCCTCAACCTGCGCCAATCCCAAGGCCAACCCGCAGTGACGGGTCAGCAGCGTCCAATCATCGCAACGGCGCGCGTCAGCCCTTCTGCGTGGCGATCCAGCGCTGGATCTTGTCCTGCAAGATATCCAGCGGTACCGAGCCGTCCTTGAGCACTTCGGTGTGGAAGGCGCGGACATCGAAGCGCGGACCCAGCTCGCGCTGCGCCTGCTCGCGCAACTGCGCAATCTTCATCTCGCCCACCTTGTAGGCCAGTGCCTGGCCGGGAATGGCCATGTAGCGGTCTACCTCGGCTTCGGCATCGGCGCGGCTCATGGCGGAGTTGTCCACCATGTAGTCGATGGCCTGGGTACGCGTCCAGCCCTTGCTGTGCAGGCCGGTATCGGTGACCAGGCGAATCGAGCGCCACAACGCGTTCTGCAGATAGCCGTAGTAGTTGTACGGGTCGTCATACAGCCCTAGCTCGCGGCCGAGCGATTCGGCATACAGACCCCAGCCTTCGATGTAGGCCGTTTCGCCGCCCAGGCGGCGGAACTTGGGCAGGTCGGTCAACTGCTGCTGCAAGCCCAGCTGGTAGTGGTGGCCGGGCACCGCTTCGTGCAGGTACAGGCTTTCGGCCTCCCAGGTCTTGCGCGCCGGCAGGTCCGAGGTGTTGACGTAGAAGATGCCCGGCGTGCTGCCGTTGCCGCTGGGGCGCATGTACGAGCCGCTGGCCGCCGATTGCGCACGCTGCGGTTCCACCGCACGCACTTCCAGCGCCGGCATGCCCTGGGTGTTGAACAGCCGCGGCGCCGCCAGCTGCACGCGGCCCTGCAGGCTGCGATACGTGCTCAGCAACTCGGCGTCGCTGCGGAAGCCGAAGCGCCGGTCGGTCTGCATGAACTTGTAGAACTTGGGCAGGTTGCCGCGGAATTTGACCTGCTTGGCCAAGGTCTGGATGTCGCCCTGCAGGCGAGCGACCTCATCCAGGCCGATCTGATGCACCTGCTCCGGGGTCAGGTCCGTGGTGGTGCTCTGGCGCACATCATAGGCGTACCACGCCGCGCCGTTCGGCAATGCCGCCAGCCCATCGCTGTCGCGGCAGGCGGGCAGGTATTCGGTGGCGATGAAGCCACGCAAGGCGCGGTAGGCCGGCATGATGCGCACTTCGATCATGCGCTTGTACTCGGCGGTGATGCGCTGCTTGTCGGCCTCGGGCATGTCGGCGGGCAGGTTGCGCACCGGACCCCAGAACAGGCTGTCTTCGGCATTGCGCGCGATGATCGCATCCAGTTGCGGCAACACCTTCTGCATCAGCACCTTGGGCTGCACCACGCCGGCCTGCATGCCCGCACGCATGTTGGCGATGGCCTGCTCGAACAGGTCGGGAATGCCGAGCGCTCGCCGCGACCAGTTGTCGTAATCCTTGACCGTCTTGAACGGCTGCGCGCCGGTACCCGAGCCCAGCACCACCGCGATGCTGGCGATGTTGTAGAACTGGTTGATCGGCAGCATCCAGCTGGGGAACTGCTCGGCGGCCAGCGCGCTGCGCGCATCGCGTACGAAGATCTGGTAACTGAGCAGATCCTGTCCGCTCAGCCCATCGGGCCCCAGCGCCTCGGCCTTGCCCAGCCACAGCACGGTGAAATCGTGCGACTGCTGGCGGAACGCCGGCGACAGGAAGTTCGGCAACTGGTCGTTGTAGCGGCTCTCGCCCTGGAAGGTGGCCTGCAGCGGGTTGAGCTTGAGCGAGGCGTCCCAGTACTGGTCGTACAGCAGGTTGAGCTGTTGCGCCTTGGTCAGCACCACCGGCGCGGCAACCGCGCGTGGCCTCACCTTGGCGGCCTTGCTGCCCTTGCCCTTGGTGCTTTTGGCTGCCGGCTTGGCGGTCTTCTTGCCTTTGCTCGCCTTCGCGCGCGTTTGCGTGGTCTGTGCCTTGGCGGTCTTCTTCTTGGCCGCATCGGCCGGCGCCGCCAGCGACAGGCTCACGAGGGCGGCCATGGCCAGGGACAGCAGGCGGGAAAAGCTGAGGGGCATTACCGGCTCCGGAAACAAGCGAGCGGGGAGCTTGCCCGATCCGCACGGTTACGGCCACCCATTGGCGGCCTACCGCCTATCGGCAATTCATGCGGCGCATGGGCGCGGTGCTGCGCTCGCGCGATGTGGTGCGCTGCGACATAGCCAGCAAGGCGGCGTGCAAGTCACAGTTCGGTGGGCTGGCTCGCAGCGCCGCGATGCGGACCACTGTTGGCAAGGTGTTGCCGCCGCACCCCATTGCGGCGCGACGACCCTGGCTGGGAGACAGCCCGGCTCAGTCGGCAGCGGCTTCTTCGCGCAGCTGCTCGGCACGCTCGGCGCCCAGGTACGCAGTAATGCCGCGGCGTGCCAGATACAGCAGCGGGATCAGCAAGACCGCAAAGCCCATCTTGTAGATGTAGTTGAGCGTGCTCACTGCCAGGAACTGGTCGATCGACCAATGCTGCGGGCCGAGCACGAAGGCGATATAGATCACCACGAAGCTGTCCACCACCTGCGAGACCGCAGTGGAGCCGGTGGCGCGCAGCCACACGTGTTTTTCGCCAGTGACGCGGCGGATGCGGTGAAACACCGAGACATCGATCAACTGGCTGAACAGGAATGCCACCAGCGAGCCGCCGATGGTCCACAGCCCTTGCCCGAACACTGCCGCAAATGCCGCCTGGTAATCGGGCACGCCCTGGTTTTGCGCCGCAGTGACCCACCAGCCGGCCGGCGCCAGCGCGATGGCCGCGAATGCGAACACGAAGCCGTAGCCGATCAGCACCACCGCCACCCACGAGATGAAACGCACCCCGCGGCTGCCGAAGAACTCGTTGATGGTGTCGGTCATGATGAACACGATCGGCCACAGCAAGGTGCCGGCGGTGAAGCTGAGCGAGCCGCGCTGGCCGAACAGATTCCAGTTCAGTGGCGCAATGCCGAGCGTGTCTTCCAGCGCGAAGATCTTGACGCCAATGAACTCGGCCAGCGCCGCGTTGACGCAGAAGAAGGCCGCCAGTGCAATGAACAGGCGGACCGCACGATCGTCGAGGGTGCGCACATGGTTCATGGTGTCAGCGATCCGCAGTTCGGGTGAAGGGAACCGATTCGGGCGCCACGGCGCCACCGGAAATGATGAAGCTCATCGCCTGATCCACGCTCCAGTCGGTAGGCGTGAGCAGCTCCACCGGCACGATTTCCAGGTAGCCGGAGGTGGGGTTGGGCGTGGTGGGCACGTAGACTGCGGCCAGCTCGCGGCCGGTGCCCTGTTCCTTGATCACGCGGGTGACCAGGCCCACCGATTTCATGTCGCGATGCGGGAAATCGATCAACACCACGCGCTGGGTGCTGCCGGGCTGGGTCTGCAAAATGTCCAGCAGCTTGCGCGCGCTGTCGTAGACCACGCTGGCCAGCGGAATGCGCCGCATGATGGCCTCGAACCAGCGCAGCAAGCGCTGGCCGATCACGCGCCGGCTCAGGATCCCGACGAACAGGATGACCGCTACCGTGGCGATCAGGGCGATGGTGTTCTGCACCCACAGCGCCTTGAACCAGCCCAGATAATCGGGGAACGAGGCGGCGATGCGTTCGGACAACGGCACCACCCACGGGCTGCTGATGCCCGAAAGCAGCGAGAAAACGAACTTCACCACCACCCAGGTCAACCAGACCGGTAGCAAGGTGAGCAACCCGGTCAGAAAGATCCGTTGCAGGGAAGGGCGGACGTGCGGAGTAGGGGATTCGGACATCGGCATAGTGTAGGCATTCGGCCACGCTCGGTGGAGCTGGGGCCGGGGTTTGGCAGCAGGCATTCGCGATTGGCAAAAGTGTTTCGCGTGCCTCAAGCCTGCGCAATCCCGTTATTCCGGTACCTATATCGACACAGGCGTGGCGGTACCCGCAGCCGAGCGGCAGCGGGCGACCCGTGCAGCCCTTCTTCCATTGGGAAAGCATGGCGCGCAGAGGCGGTGGGGGCGAGGTCTGGCGCGCCCGGATTCTTTCAACGACTTAATGAGACCGTCGCCCATTGCCAGCGCGTGGTGTGGTTGCCCAGTGTCACGCAGGTCGCCAAACACACGGCTGCCGATGGTGCGCAGCCCAAAAGAACGCAATGCGTCTGTGCCCGTCGCGGGCCTGTGCCGATGGCACTAAGATGCGCAGCTCCCAGGGATGGATCGTTCGCACGTGCTCGCCAAATTTCTCAAAGCCGCCTTGCTCGGTGTCTGCATCCTGATCGCAGCAGCGCTGACGCTCTATGCGATCTCCATGTATTGGCCGATTCCCGAATCGCAGCGTCAGGCGTTGGCGCAGCTGCGCCAGCCGCTTCCACCGTTGCGCGGGAGCAACATGTTCGGGGCGCTGTGGTCGCTGTCGTACGCGATTCCGGAGGCGCAGCGCGAGGCAGTGCTGGCCCAGGACGTGGAGCGATTCAATCGGCTGCCGGAGCATGCGGCATTCCAAAGCGCCGCTGCAGGCTATCGGCGCCTGCCGGGTTGGCCGTCCGGCGCGCCTGCGCTTTGCATGGCCAGCGCTGGCGGATGCTTGCAGCGCGTGCGCGAACGACCGCAGGCCTATGCCGCTGCGCTGGCCGCACAGGCACCGATGCTGGCCCGGATGCGGGCGTTGGCGCAACACGCCGACTACCGCAGCCCGTTCCGTGCACGTGTCGATACGCCGCTTCCCGAACTGCCGCGCATGCCCTTGTCGATGACGACCAGTGCCTTGGAGTTTGTCCAGGGGCGTAGCACCCAGGCCTTGTCCGGGGTCTGCACCGATGCGCAGGTTGCCCGTGTCCTGATGCGCAGTAGCGACAATCTGGCGATCACGATGATTGGCGCGGCGATGCTGCGTGGCAATGCGCACCTGTTTGCCGACATGCTGGCCGAATTGCCGGCGCAGTATCCCTTGCCCGCGCAATGCGCCGCTGCATTTGCGCCGCTGCCGGTGGATGAGATCGCGCTGTGTCACGCGTTGCACGGTGAATCGCGGATGGTGTTTTCGATGCTGCAGGAGGATACGTTGACGCAAGGCGGCCAATCGTCCTGGCAAGACCGGTTCCCGCTACGGTTGCTGGACGACGAACGCACCCAGGCCTTGCTGGCGCCCACCTTTACCTGGGCCTGCAGCGCGCCGGTGCGGACCTTGCTGGCGCAGGATCGGCCGGTTCCGCAGACGCTGATCCCGTTGCCGCAGACCGCATCGGTGGCCTGCATCGCCAATGCAACCGGGTGTTTGCTGGCAAGCGTGTCGCATCCGGACTACGCCAACTATCAGCGCAAGATGCAGGACACCGCCGCTGCATTGCGCGCGCTGTCTGCGCTGCAGTGGTTGCGCGATCATCCTGCGCAGACAATGCCGCTGACGCAGCGGATCGCCGCGCTACCGCCTGCGTTGCGTGGACAGGTGCGCCCGCTAGGCGCCGGAAACGACGGCAAGAGCCTGACGCTTCGGCAGTACGCACGACCGGAGGGCGGGGCAGGCAATGATCGCTGGCCCGTGCCAGGCAGTGCGATCGCGGCCACACAGGCAGCCTCATCGGCTCGATAAACAAGCCGCCTTCTGCACTGCCAGGCACAGGTCGCAAGACTGGTGCAGGCGGTCTACGCTTGCATGCGCACTGCTTGTATCGGCAGCAGCTGCCTGACGACCACCGGCGGACAGCCGTCAACGCCGGGCGAGCAGTCGCCAGGTGAGCTTGGAGGCGCGCATGCATCACCGTGCGTGGCAACGCCGATGCGAACCATCGGCCATGCCTGCCTGGCATCTGCGCAGGGGTGGGTTGGCTGCCTGAAGCGGCCGGAGGTCAGGACGACTCAAGGACGTGAATGCACTGCGCGCGTCGCTGTCTCCCGCCGCATGACGCATGCGGCCTTGTTCGCTGTCATCGGCATGCTGCACGTAAAAACAACATGCCGCGTCCTTGCGGGACGCGGCACGTGATGACGCCACTGTATGTTGGAGATGGACAGCGCACCCAACCGCTGTGTTCAGAAGCGGAAGTTCAACCAGCCCATCACGAAGGTCGAATCGCCGTAGCCGGCCTTCTCCAACGCCGGCCCGGCCATCAGATGTTCGGCGCGGAAGGTCACCGACCAGTTCGGGTCGATGTTCCAGGTGGCGTTGATGCGCGGCATGGTGCCGATGCGGCGCTCGCCGGTGTTCTGAGTGCGTGCGTAGGCGCGCGCCTGGTTGTTGTAGATCGCATCGCTGGTGGTCTGGCGCCACAGCGTTTCCCACTCCAGGTTCACGGTGAGCTTGGAGGTCGGCGAGAACGTCAACGTCGGTGCGGCAGTGACCAGGTTCACCGGGCCGAAGAACGTGGCCCAGCTGAAGTAGATCGTGTTGCCGTACAAGAAGTTGTTGTTGCGCAGCGTGCCGGTGCCGGAGGTGCCGCCGCCACCGGACGCGATTTCGCTATGGAAGCCCAGGCGCGGCTTCCAGCCCGATTCGCTCAGCGACCAGGCGTTGGAGGTACTGGCCATGTAGGCGCGCAGGTCGCGTCCGCCGAAGCTGCCGCGCTGCACGGTCACGAACGAATCGGTGCGCAGCCTGCCCACGTTGCCCCACAGGCGCAGACCGTAGTAATTGCGGTTTTCTTCTGCGGTCTGACGGCCCCACACCTGGTTGTCGTTGCGGAACTGATAGAAGAACGGCTCCAGGTACATCGGCTTGGCCGTCGCCAGGCGGTAGCCACCGACCACGCCGCGAAAGTGCCGCGAGCGGTCGATGCGATCATCGCCGAGGCCTTCGGTGCCATCGATGTTGAAATTGAAATCGAACAGGTCAACACGCGTCCTGTCGCCGACTGCCCAGGCGCGCGCGCCGTTGAAGGTCACGAAGATATCGGTGTTGTCGCGCAGCGCCATCAGCGTGGTCGGGCCATCGACGAACACCTGACGTCCGACGCGCAGGCCGGTGTCGGCGCTGCCGATACGGCCTTTCACGTCGAAGAACACCTGCTGCAGGATCGCGTTGTTTTCCTGTGTGCCGGTCTTGGTCCCCTCGTTGCGCCCGTCCAGGCTGCCATGCGCCAATTCCGTGTACAGACGGAAGTGCTCGCCCACATGGAAGTCCGCACCGAAGAAGGCGCGCAGCAGATACTGCTGCTGCGAGTGGCTGCCGGGAATCAGGCCCGGATTGGTGATGGTATTGCTGCGCACGCGCAACTCGTTGCTGAGCGACACATACACATCGCCGTCGTCGTTGAGCGGGATGTACTTGAGCGGATCGAACGGACTCTTGCGCTTGGACGGATCCTTCAGGTACGACCAGTCTTCGGCCCAGCGCACCTGCCACATGTTGCCGCCTTGTTTGGCGCCCCACCCCTGCGCTTCGAGCGGATAGCCCTTGGCGGTCGCCGGTGCGGCGGTGGCCGGCGCTTTCGCTGGCTCGGCCACGACCTGTTCGGCGTTGGCCGGGGCCGGTTGCACCTGCGCAAAACCCAGTGCGGGCAGCGCCAACCCAATCGCAAGGCACAGGCGCCGGGTGGCACCAAAGGAAGTTTCAGCCATGGCCGGCTGCGCCAAGCGTGTCATTTGCATCGTGTTCCCCGTCGAAAGTGAAAACCCCTAGGCGAAAGGTATCGGCAGGGGGGGATACCGACTGTAGTAAAGCCGTGCCAGAAAGGCAGTAACCCAAAGGTTCTAAGCTCATGAACGCACTGGGTTGACGCAGGCGGGCGCTAGTGGGGCGGGGAGTCGGGACTCGGTATTGGGGATTCGCAACGGCGGCGCTGCGTCCTGCGGTGGAGCTCGCTGCGATGCTGACAATGACTCAAGCAAGCTCGCGACCACGCCTTTGTTTTTGCTTTCGCGAATCGCGAATCCCCAATCCCGACTCCCCAATGCCCGTCCATGACTACCGGCACATTCACTATAGCTAGGTTCTACATAGCATCATCTTCAACCTAGCGGAGATGGCCGATGAGCGAGGCGGATGTCCACCTACGCAAATTTCAGAAGGAACTGAGCGCGGGCACTGTGTCGCTGGCCTTGCTGGCTGTCCTGGCGCAGGCCGATGCACCGCTGTACGGCTACCTCATCGCCAAGCGGCTCGAGCGTCTGGAAGGCGTGCTCAGCGGCAAGCAAAGCGCCCTGTACCCGGTGCTGCGCAATCTGGAAGGGGCCGGATTGCTAGAGAGCCATGTCGAGCCCTCGGCCTCCGGGCCGCCGCGGCGGTATTACCGCATCACCGAGAGCGGGCGTGACTGCCTGCGCGACTGGACCGCCGCCTGGCGTGCCACCCGAGATTCTGTTGATTCAGTGCTGGAGGGGAACCACTCATGAACACGATTGCACAGGCACGTCCGTTGCCGACCACCATTGGCGATTACCTGCTGCAGCTGCGCCAGGCGCTGGCCGGGGCAGATCCGGCAATGATCCAGGACGCGCTTTACGACGCCGAAGACTATCTGCGTTCCGAACTGGCAGAACAGAAAGGCAAGAGCGAGGCCGAGGTCATTGCCGGCGTGGCCAGCAGCTACGGTGCGCCGGAGGAAGTGGCGGAGATCTACCGCGAAACCGAAGTGACCGTGGCACGCGCGCTGCGCCCCCCGGTGCCACCGAAGCGGGCATCGTGGATCGGCACGTTCTTCGGCGTGGCCGCCGACCCGCGCACCTATGGCGCATTGTTCTACATGTTGCTGTCGCTGCTTACCGGGGTGTTCTATTTCACCTGGGTCGTGACCGGCGCCAGCCTGTCGGTGGGGATGTTGATCCTGATCATCGGCGTGCCGCTGCTGGTGTTGTTCTTCGGCTCGGTGCGGGTGTTGTCGCTGGTGGAGGGCCGCGTGGTCGAAACGCTGCTTGGCGTGCGCATGCCGCGTCGCCCGCAACACCCGGGCCTGCAGGGCGGTTGGCTGCAGCGCATCGGCGCGATGTTCACCGACGCGCGTACCTGGAGCACGATGCTGTACTTCCTGCTGATGCTGCCGCTGGGCATTCTCTATTTCACCGTGTTTTGCACGCTGCTGTCGCTGTCGTTGGGCCTGGCCGCTTCACCGATCGCGGTGTTGTTCGACAACGTCGCAGTGCTGACCTGGGATGGGGTGGACATCACCAGCGCCTGGCTGACGCTGCCGTTGTGCGTGGTGGGCGTGCTGTTGTTGTTCGTTACGCTGCATCTGGCGCGCGCGTTCGGCACGTTGCACGGCATGTTCGCCAAGCAGCTGCTGGTCAAGGGCGGAGAGGCGGCGGCGTGATGCGCCTTCCAAGATGTCGGTATGCGCAGGGTGGTGGTGCTTGCTCGCTGGCATGACCGCTCTGGCGGCTGCAGGCAGACCGAGATGAAAATCCCCGGCATTGCCGGGGATTTTCTTGGGTAACTCAGGCGCGTTTGCCGCGTTTGCGGATCGGGGTCACGGTGGCCAGGTCGCGGCTGCCGACCGGATCCGCATCGTAGCGCGCGATGAATTCGCGGACCTGCGGATACACCACCTCGCGCCAGCGGCGGCCGCTGAAAATGCCGTAGTGACCGGCGCCTTCAACGACCAGATGACGACGGTGCGCCGCGTCGATGCCGGTGCACAGATCGTGCACCGCCTCGGTCTGGCCGAGGCCGGCGATGTCGTCCAGTTCGCCTTCGATGCTCAGCAACGCGGTCTTGCGGATCGCCGATGGCTTGACCAGCTGGCCGTCCACTTTCCACTTGCCCTGCGGCAGCAGAAACTCCTGAAACACCACGCGAATGGTGTCCAGGTAATACTCGGCCGGCATGTCGAGCACAGCGTTGTATTCGTCGTAGAACTGCCGATGCGCCTGCGCATCCTGCAGATCGCCCTTGACCAGATCGGTGTAGAAATCCCAGTGCGACATCACATGCCGGTTCGGGTTCATCGACAGGAAGCCGGCGTGTTGCAGAAAGCCCGGATACACCTGGCGGCCATGGCCCGGATACGGGAACGGCACGGTGTGGATCAGGTTGTTCTGGAACCACTCGATGCCGTTTTCCGTGGCCAGGTTGTTGACCTGGGTGGGGCTACGACGCGCATCGATCGGCCCGCCCATCATCACCAGCGAGCGCGGCGTGGGCTCGTCGTTGCTGGCCATCAGCGACACGGCCGCCAGCACCGGCACGGTGGGCTGGCACACGCTCACCACATGCAGGCGCTCGGCGCCGATATGGCGGATGAACTCCTGGATGTAGGTGATGTAGTCCTCGAGCCGGAACGCGCCGGCTTCCAGCGGCACCATGCGTGCATCCACCCAATCGGTCACATAGACCTTGTGGTTGCGCAGCAGGGTGCGCACGGTGTCGCGCAGCAACGTGGCGTGGTGGCCGGACAACGGCGCAACCACGAGCACGGCGGGCTGCTCCTTCATCTTGCCGATCAGTTCGACGTGGTCGCTGAAACGCTTGAAGCGCAGCAACCGGCAGAACGGCTTGCTCAGCACTTCGCGTTCGATGATCGGCAGCGAATGACCATCGACCTCGACATCGTCGAGCGCCCAGGCCGGCTTTTCGTATTCCTTGCCCAGACGGTGGAACAGCTCGTTGCTGGCGGCCATGCGCTCGGCGCCCGGGAGCGATGCCCACAGGCTGTCCGGGTCGGAAAACATCTTGGCGTTCGCCTGGGCCTGATGCACCCAGGGGGCTAGCAGATTGCGGGTCAGCTCATGCAGTTGATAAAGCATTCCACCCATCCGTGCGGTTTTGCTGCCGCGCAGCATACCGGTTTTGGCGCATTTGCACCTTAATGAGGCTGCGAACAGTTGAGGCTGTCACGGCGTGGTGGCCGCCGTCTCTAAACGAGAAACCGGCTTGCCTGCCAGGCGCGACGACAGGATCTGCCCACTACGGATGCGTGCCTCTGGAACGCCAGCGCAGCTCATGTGGGCAGCGGCCCGGAGCGGGGGTGAAGACGCTGGGCGACGTCCCTCGACCCAGCAATGGAGGTGGAGCCACCCAACCGTTCTTCTGTCCAGGCGACGCAGTGACCGGATGCGATGCTCGCTGGCAACCACCTCCCGGTCAGCCGCGCTCCAGCGCCGATGCCTGGTCAGCCAGCTGCGGCGACAGCCAGCAGTGCGACCCCAGCGCAGCGAAGCCCACGCTGGCGAAGCGTTTGCGATACCAGCGCGCCGGTCGCGCCTGGAAGCCGTCGTGATCGCCCTCGAACGCATCTTCTTCGGCGAAGGCTTCCAGGAACGCAACGCCTGCGCACATCTCGGCCAATCCGGGCAGGCCCTGATTGAATTCGCGGGTGGGCACGTAATGCAGTACGTCCGAGCAGATCAGCAAGTCCACCGGCGCGCACGGGCGCAGCCAGGCGAAATCGCCGAAGCGGGCGGGGTGGATCTGGCGGCTGCGGCCATAGCGCTGCACCGCATAGGCGCTGCTGTCGAAACCCAGATAACTCAGCTTCGGCCGCAACGCCAGCAACGGCGCGCGCCACGCGGCTTCGCCGCAGCCGACGTCGAGCACGCTGCGGATCGGCCGTTCCAGGTAGTACTCGGCCTGGGTCACGGCGAGTGCGACCTTGCGTCGCAGGCGTGCGGGGTCGGCAAGGCCGGCATCGCGATACCAGCGGCGGAAATAGTGGGCGTCGTAGTGTTTGGGGTCGGACTGCTGCATGGACGTCGGCTGCTTTCGCGTGCGCGGATAGGTGAAAATGCGGGCCATCCTACGCGAGCCAGCGGAGCCAGCGCATGACCCTGTATTTGTGGATCAAGACCTTCCATCTGTTGTTCGTGATCGCCTGGATGGCCGCGGTGTTCTATCTGCCGCGCATTCTGGTCAACATCGCCGAAGCCGGCAGCGACACTGCGGTGCGCGCGCGCCTGGTGTTGATGGGGCGGCGACTCTACAAATTCGGCCACAGCATGCTTGGTCTGGCGCTGCTGCTGGGCGCGGTGCTATGGCAGGGCTACCGGGTCATTCCGGATTTCCCGACGATGGTCGCTGGCGGCTGGCTGCACGCCAAGCTGTTCGCGGTTGCGTTGATCCTGGCGCACTACATCGTGGCCGGCCGCTGGGTCAAAGGCGCCGAACAGGGGCGTGCAGTGCCCAGCGGTCGGGCATTGCGCTGGTTCAACGAAGTGCCGGTGATCCTGCTGGTCGGCGTGATCTGGCTGGTGCTGGCCAAGCCGTTCTGAGCGCATTGCGCACCGCACCTGCGCACGCCTGACGGTTTCGGCGCGCAGGTGACAGAGCTGCCACTGCTGAAAAAAATGCGGGGCCTTCCGGTATCCCGCCGCGAATGCCTGCGGTGCCTTATCGTTGGGACGGCCAGTGACGTCGAGATGTGCGCGCCGGGCAAGGGTCGATGAATCCTGGAGGCTGCGCTGGAGCGATGTGAGCTTATGCACCTGTCGGGTGTTGCTTGCGCAGCATCTCCAGATACCGTTTCTGGTGTCCGGCAAATCCCTTCTTGCCGTATAGCGCGTAAATTTTGCCGAAGGCAGCACAGGCGCGTGCCTCATCTCCGAGCTGCAGCATCGCTTCGCCTTCGGTCATCAGCACAAGATGGTCGGTGTGGTCTGGGTCGTCGTACATCAGCGCCATCACCTCGAGCCATCGATGCACGTTTTCCTGATCGTGCAGGTCGGCGTAATCCTTGACGAAACTTGCAGACAGGCTTTGCGGGTAATAGTCCCAGTTCGCTTTGGGTTCGGGGATCAGCGCCCAGGCCTGTAATCCCAGGGCGAGCGATTCGGCCAGGGCGCCGCTGCGAAACCGCTGAGTGGATTGCTCCAGCAGATGATCGATCTCGGCTCTCAGAACTGCCTCGATTTCGGGCTTCCTTTGCACGGTGATGGCCTTGATCAGGTTGCCAAGCGATTTGTTGCCGAACGATTCAATGCATGTGGCCTGCAGCTGCGCGAGCGCCTTGTTGGCTGCTCTCAGGCGCCGGTATCCAGTTCGCGCAGGCCCTTGCGCGCCAGGTCGACCCAGGCGCGTTGCTCGCGCTGGTAATGCTTGGGCGAGGCGGCGGCGTGACGCAGCACCTGGTCGTACACCGCCCTGGCCTGGTCATTGCGTGCGATGCGCTGCAGCAGTTGTGCATAGCGCACGCGTGCTTCTTCGCCCGGATAGCCTTGGGCCAGCGTGTCGTACTCGTGCAGCGCAGCGTCGGTGTCGCCACTGCCTTCGACCGCGCGTGCATACAGCAGGTGCCCGTCATGCGAGCGGAAGCTGGGGTTGGCTGCGATCAAGGCATCCAGGGTCTGCCGCGTCTGCTGCGGTTGGCCCAGCCCGAACTGCGCCTTGGCCAGGCCGAGCATCAGGTGCGGATCGTCGCGATAGAGCCCACGCAAGGCCCCCTGGTAATGCTCGGCGGCCTGGGCGTAATCGCCGCGCGCCAGCAACGTCTCTGCGAGCTGGCGGCGATTTTCCGGAGTGTCGGCCACATCCAGCCGGCGCGAGGCGTCGCGCTGTTCGCGCTGCGGGTCCAGGGTACTGCGCACGCGCTTGAGGCTGCGGCGTGCGTTGGGGTGGTTGCGCAGATCCGGGATGACCGCCACGCACACATAGACCAGCACCGCCAGCAGGGAAAACGCCAGCAGCAGGAAGATCCAGTACAAGGGCCGCCCGCTGCGCACGACGTGGACGCAGCAGGCGGCTTGCAGCAGCAGTGAGATCAGCAGGAGCGGAGACATGCAGGTGTGGCGTCCTTTCCATGGCCGCGCACTTGGCGCGGCCGGCCTTCGTGCGAATCAATGCCCTTCGTAGGCACCATAGCTGCGCAGCCGCTCGTAGCGCTGCTGCAGCAACGTATCCACTGGAATCTTTTCCAGCGCGTCCAGCTCGTTGAGCAGTACCGCTTTCAGGCGCTTGCCCATCTGTTCGGGATTGCGATGCGCACCGCCGGTGGGTTCACGGATCACCTTGTCGACCAGGCCCAGGCCTTTCAGGCGCTTGGCGGTCAGACCGAGCTGTTCGGCGGCGTCCTTGGCCTTGGCCGCGTCCTTCCACAGGATCGAGGCGCAGCCTTCCGGCGAAATCACCGAATAGGTGCCGTATTCCAGCATCAGGGTGCGGTCGCCCACGCCGATCGCCAACGCGCCGCCGGAGCCGCCTTCGCCGATCACGGTGCAGATCACCGGGATTTTCAGCTCGGCCATTTCCAGCAGGTTGCGCGCGATCGCCTCGGACTGGCCGCGCTCCTCGGCACCGATGCCCGGATACGCGCCGGGCGTGTCGATGAAGGTCAGCAGCGGCAGGCGGAAGCGTTCGGCCAGCTTCATCAGGCGCAAGGCCTTGCGGTAGCCCTCCGGGCGCGGCATGCCGAAGTTGCGTGCCACCTTGGTCTTGGTATCGCGGCCCTTCTGGTGCCCGATGATCACCACCGGGCGGCCGTCGATACGGCCCAGGCCACCGACGATGGCCTTGTCGTCGGCGTAGGCGCGGTCGCCGGCCAGTTCCTGGAATTCGTCGCAGATGGTGTTGATGTAGTCCAGCGTGTACGGGCGCTGCGGATGACGCGCCAGCTGCGAGACCTGCCAGGCCGACAGATCGCGGAAGATCTGCGCGGTGCGCACGCGCAGCTTGTCGCGCAGCGCACGCACTTCGGTCTCCACGTTGACCGCAGGCCCGGTACTGGCCTTGCGCAGTTCCTGGATCTTTGCTTCCAGATCGGCGATGGGTTGCTCGAAGTCGAGGTAGTTAGGATTCATGCAATGGCGTCGTCAACGTAAGGCGGGGAGTGTAGCTGAAGCGCTGCCTTCGGCCCGTACGGGGGCGTTGGGAGCGGAATCGGGAATGGAGAATCGGGAATCAGAGCAAGGTATCCGGCCGCCGCGCTTTTGCGATTCCCCATTCCCGATTCCCCATTCTCACGCCCACGGAGGGCTGTACTTGATCTTCACCGTCCGCACCGCAGGGTCTGCGCGCAGGCTGTCCATCAGC
This sequence comes from Xanthomonas sp. DAR33341, assembly GCF_003992815.1. Lineage (NCBI taxonomy): Bacteria > Pseudomonadati > Pseudomonadota > Gammaproteobacteria > Lysobacterales > Lysobacteraceae > Xanthomonas > Xanthomonas sp. DAR33341. The sequence continues at coordinate 74,014 of NZ_QEYV01000011.1, forward strand.
TGCTGGTCGATCCGCACCGAGTGGTTGCCGTTGAGGTCGAGCATGCCGGCCACACCGCCGCTGGGCGCGCGCAGCAGCAGGTCCAGGCGCAGGGGCGTCTTGCCGGGGCGGTGCTTGGCCAGCAGGGCGTCGATGCGCTTGAAGGCCTGCTTCTCGCGCAGGTCCAGGCGCAGCGACAGCCGCTGCGCGTGGTCGGCGCAGATCTGCTCGTAGTCCCAGCACTGGCGGATGCGCAGGCTGTAGCCGCCGTTGAATTCGTCCTCGCGCAGGCCGCCCTTGACGATCAGGATGCGGTCGCGGGTGAGCAGGTGGCCGAACTCGGCCATCGCGTCGGAGAACGCGCTGCATTCGACCCGGCCGCGGCCGTCTTCGAGCTGCACGAACACCTGGCTGTCGCCCTTGCGGCGCACGCCGACGACCTGGCCGGCAAGAATGGCGCCGACCTCCGGGCGCCAGGCGCGTTTTTCGCCATCGCCGCCGCCCCCACCGCCACCACGCTGTTGCGAGGCCAGGATCTTTTCCAGCGCACCCAGGTCGCAACCGACCAGCTCGCGGACTTCTTCGCGGTGCGGGTCGAACGGGTGGCCGCTGAGGTAGAAGCCCAGCGTTTCGCGCTCGCCGGTGAGCAGCTGGCCCAACGGCCATTCCTTGCTTTCGGGCAGGTCCAGGCGCATCACCGGTGCGCTCGGGTCCGGCCCGCCGAACAGCGAGTTCTGCCCGGAGGCGCGCTCACGCGCCATCTGCTCGGTGGCCTTCATCACCTCCGGCAACTGCAGCATCAGCGAGGCACGGTTCTTGCCCAGGCCATCCATGGCGCCGGCATTGATCATCGCTTCCAGCGTGCGCCGGTTGAGCTTTGCGGTGCCCACGCGCGTGCAGAAATCCAGCAGCGTGGTGTAGGGGCCGCCGCGCTGGCGTTCTTCGACGATTGCCTCGCAGGCGCCCTGGCCGACGCCCTTGATCGCGCCCAGGCCGTATTGGATGGTGTCCGGGCTGGCGGCCTCGAACATGTACGCCGACTCGTTGACGCGCGGTGGGTTGACGGTGAGGCCGAGGTTGCGCACCTCATCCAGAAAGCCCACCACCTTGTCGGTGTTGTCCATGTCCGAGGACAGCGTGGCGGCCATGAATTCGGCTGGGTAATGCCGTTTCAGCCACGCGGTCTGGTAGCTGACCAGCGCGTAGGCGGCGGCGTGCGACTTGTTGAAGCCGTAGCCGGCGAACTTCTCCATCAGGTCGAAGATTTCATCGGCCTTGGCTGCGCTCACGCCGCCCTTGGCCGCACCTTCGCGGAAGATCTCGCGGTGCTTGGCCATTTCGGCCGGCACCTTCTTGCCCATCGCGCGACGCAGCAGGTCGGCGCCGCCCAGCGAATAATCGCCGACGATCTGCGCCATCTGCATCACCTGCTCCTGATACACCATGATGCCGTAGGTGTCTTTCAGGATGACTTCGGTGCGCGGATCGGGGTAGACGATCTCCTGCTGGCCGTGCTTGCGCGCGTTGAAGTCCGGGATCAGGTCCATCGGGCCAGGACGGTACAGCGACACCAGCGCGATCAGGTCTTCGAAGCGGTCCGGGCGCGCGTCCTTGAGCAGGCGGCGCATGCCCGAGGATTCGAACTGGAACACCGCACCGGTATTGCCCGAGGCGAACACGCCCTTGTAGGTGGGCACGTCGTCGAGCGGAATGGCGGTGATGTCGACCGGGTCGATGCCGGCGCGCGCATGGCGCACGTTGATCGCCTTGACCGCCCAATCGATGATGGTCAGCGTGCGCAGGCCGAGGAAGTCGAACTTCACCAGGCCCACCGCCTCGACGTCGTCCTTGTCGAACTGGGTCACCGGGTTCTTGCCGCGGCCGTCTTCGTCGTGTTCGGCGAACAGCGGGCAGAACTCGGAAAGCGGATCGGGCGCGATCACCACGCCGCCGGCGTGCTTGCCGGCGTTGCGGGTGAGGTCTTCGAGCTGGCGCGCCAGATCCATCAGGTCGCGCACGTCGTCTTCGACCTGGTAGCGCTGGATCAGATCCGGCGAGGCCATCTCCGAGTCCTTGCCTTCGCCCATCGCGTCCTTGAGCGTGATGCCCAGGATGTTGGGGATCAGCTTGGCCACGCTGTCGACCAACCCATACGAAAAGCCCAGCACGCGGCCGGCATCGCGCACCACCGCCTTGGCGGCCATGGTGCCGTAGGTGATGATCTGGCTGACGCGTTCGCGGCCGTACTTGCGCGCCACGTAGTCGATGACTTCGTCGCGCCGGTCCATGCAGAAGTCGATGTCGAAGTCGGGCATCGACACGCGCTCTGGATTCAGGAAGCGCTCGAACAGCAGGTTGTACGGCAGTGGGTCCAGGTCGGTGATCTGCAGCGCCCAGGCCACCAGCGAGCCGGCACCGGAACCGCGGCCCGGGCCGATCGGAATGCCCTGGTTTTTGCCCCACTGGATGAAGTCGGCCACGATCAGGAAGTAGCCGGGAAAGCCCATCTTGATGATGGTGTCCAGCTCGAATTCGAGCCGGTCCACATAGTCCTGGCGGGTCTTGCCCGGCGCGATCGGGTTCTTTTCCAGGCGTGCGGCCAGACCCTGTCGCGACTGGCTGCGGATCCAAGTGTCCAGCGTTTCGTCTTCCGGCACCGGGTAGGCGGGCAGGAAGTAGGTGCCCAGGCGCATCTCGATGTTGCAGCGCTGCGCCAGCGCGTGGGTGTTGTCGATGGCGTCGGGGATGTCGGCGAACAGCGCCGCCATCTCCTCGCTGGACTTCATGTATTGCTGGTCGCTGTAGTCGCGCGGGCGCTTGGGATCGTCCAGCACGCGGCCGGAGGAAATGCAGACGCGCGCTTCGTGCGCATTGAAGTCGCTGGCGTACAGAAAACGCACATCGTTGCTCGCCACCACCGGCAGCCCGCGCACGCCCGCGGCGTGCAGCGCGAACTGGTTGAAGCGTTCCTCGCCATCGCGGCCGGTACGGGTGAGCTCCAGGTGCAGGCCATCGCCGAACACGCGCTGCCAGTCGGCCAGCTGTTGCTCGGCCAGATCTGCGCGGCCCTCGTTGAACAGGCGCCCGGCCAGGCTGTCGCGGCCGGCCAGCGCAAACAGGTTGGCGTGCCCGGCCTGCAGCCATTCCGGATGGATCGCCACGCCGCCTTCGGGGCGGTGGCCTTCCATCCAGGCGCGGGTGAGCAGCCGCGACAGGCTCAGGTAGCCTTCACGGTCGCGGCACAGCAGGGTCATGCGCCACGGCGTCATGTCCGGCGTGGCGATCATCACGTCGGCGCCGGCGATCGGCTTGATCCCGACGCCTTCGGCGGCCTTGTAGAACTTGACCAGCGCGAACAGGTTGTTGAGGTCGGTGACTGCCAGCGCGGGCATGTCGAGTTCGACTGCCCGGCTCAGCAGGTTGGCCTGCTTGGCTTTTTTCGGGTCAGCCTGATCCGGTTTCTCGGGCACACGGATGGTGGAATCCGCCAGCGAGAACTCGGTGTGGACGTGCAGATGGACGAAGCGGGAAGTGGACATGCGGGACCGGAATAATGCGCGGTCAGGGTACCGGCGGGGGCGGGGGCGAACAAGGCTTGACAGCGGGGGGCGGGACCCGGGACCGGGGACCCGGAAGGGCGGTCAATCGCGTGCTGGGCCGGCGCTGCACAGGCATCGGAGGACTGCAGGGCCGAGACGAGTGGAATGATGTGTGCCTGGAGCTACTGCGCACGGCACGCGATGTGCGGCTGTTCAGGCTCCGACGCGCAGCCGGACACGCCGATGCCGACCCTGGCGTCTCTCACAGCGGCGCAACCAGTTGCCCGACCTGCAACTGCTCCAGGTCCCGGGTCCCGGGATCCGGTTCCAGGCCTTCACGGCCTTGCAGCGCCAGACGCACCGGCGCAAAACTGCGCCGATGATGCGGGCATGGCCCGTGGGTTTGCAACGCGGCCAGATGCACCGGCGTGCTGTAGCCCTTGTGCTGATCGAAGCGATATTCCGGGTGGCGCGTGTGCAGTTCGTGCATCAGCCGGTCGCGCGTCACCTTGGCCACGATCGAGGCGGCCATGATGGCGCGGTCCAACGCGTCGCCACCGATCAATGCCTCGGCCGGGCAGGGCAGCCCCTTGGGCACGCGGTTGCCGTCGATGCGCGCGAACCCGGCCACATGCGCCACGCCTTCCACTGCGCGCCGCATGCCGAGCATGGTCGCCTGGTAGATATTGATGCGGTCGATCTCTTCGCTGTCGATCAACACCACCGACCACGCCAGCGCCCGGTCGACGATGCGCGCATACAGCTGCTCGCGCCGCTCGGCCGTGAGCTGCTTGGAATCGTCCAGCCCGTTGATGCGCGGCTTGCCGGGGTCGAACACCACGGCGGCAACGGCCACCGGCCCGGCCAGCGGGCCGCGGCCAGCTTCGTCGACACCGGCGATCAGGCGGGAATCGGGAATGGGGAATGGGGAATCGTGGAAAAGCCCGTCCTGCGTCGCCGGAACGACAACCGCGCCATTGGAGGTAGAGCGCCTCATGCGCCGGCTCCTGCCGATTCCCGATTCTCCATTCCCGATTCGCGCTGCGACAGCAGCCCAGCCACCGCATCCGCTGCCCGCGCCGACGCATCGCGGCGCAACTGCGCATGCAGGGCCAGGTAGCGCGGCTGCAGGGCGGCGACCTTGTCGGGGTGTTTGAACCAGTCCAGCAGTGCCACGCACAGTCGCTCGGGGGTGCAGTCGTCCTGCATCAGTTCCGGCGCCAGGTCGTCATTGGCCAGGATATTGGGCAGGGCGTAGCGGTTGACCTTGAGCAGGCCCAGCAGCTTGACGATACGGTAGGTGAGCGGAGCGACCTTGTAGCCCACCACCATCGGGCGCTTGACCAGCATCGCTTCCAGCGTGGCGGTGCCGGAGGCCAGCAGCACCACGTCGGCGGCCAGCATGGCGGTGCGCGCCTGGCCGTCGAGCAGATGCGAGCGCATCACCGGCAGCGACGAGCGTGACAGCTGCTCGGCCAGCAGTTGCTTGCAGCCCGAATTGGCGGCCGGTACCAGCACGTGCAGATTGGGCAGGTGCTCGGACACCAGCCAGGCCGCCTGGAAAAAGGTGTCGCCGAGCCGGCTGATTTCGCCGTGCCGGCTGCCGGGCAACACTGCCAGGACGGTGCTGGAGGCGGAGAGGCCCAGCGTTGCGCGCGCCGCTGCGCGGTCGGCCTGGTAGGCGATATCGTCGGCCATCGGGTGGCCGACAAAGCGGGCGTCCACGCCATGCTTGGCATAGATCGGCGGCTCCATCGGAAACAGGCACAGCACCAGATCGGCGCTGACGCCGATTTTTTCGGCACGCTTCTCGCGCCACGCCCACACCGACGGGCTGACGTAGTGCACGGTCTTGATCCCGCGCTGCTTGAGCCAGCGTTCCACCGGCAGATTGAAATCCGGCGCGTCGATGCCGATGAACACGTCCGGCTTCCACGCCAGCACCCGCTCGCGGAACGCGCTGCGCAGCTTGAGCAGGCGCGGCAAATGCCGCAGCACCTCGGTCAGGCCCATCACCGCCAGCTCGCTGGCATCGAACCAGGTCTGGCAACCGACGCCACGCATCGCATCGCCACCGATGCCCACGAATTCGGCATTCGGATAGCGCAGCCGCAACTGCTCGATCAACCCCGCGCCGAGAATGTCGCCAGAGGCCTCGCCGGCGATCAGCGCGATGCGAGGTGCGCGCCTGCGCGCACCGGGAATCGGGAGTGGGGAATCGGGAATCGGTAGCGCAGTCGTAACGCTGCCGACCGACGCGCCGTTGCGCTGGCCGTCCACGATTCCCGACTCCCGATTCCCAATTCCCTTCATCGCAACAAGGGCCGTTCTGCTGCTTCGATGAACTCGAGCATCCCGCGCACATCGTCGCTGCTCTTGGCCTGTTCGGCCAGCTGGAGCTTGGCATCTGCCAGCGGCAGGCCGGCCACGTACAGCGTGCGGTAGGCGCGCTTGATCGCGGTGATGCGTTCGGCGTCGAAACCGCGGCGCTTGAGCCCTTCGCTATTGATGCCGCGCGGACGTCCCAGCGATTCGCTGCCTACCATGGTGAACGGCGGGACGTCGCCGTTGGTCAGCGCGCCCATGCCCAGGAAGGCGTGCGCGCCGATACGGCAGAACTGATGTGCGCCGGCAAAACCGCTGATGATCACGTAGTCGCCGACGGTGACGTGGCCGGCCAGCGTGGTGTTGTTGGAGAACACGCAGTGGTTGCCCACATGGCAGTCGTGCGCCACGTGCGTATAGGCCAGCATCCAGTTGTCGTTGCCGACCACGGTGATGCCTCCACCGCCGCCGGTGCCGCGATTGATGGTGACGAATTCGCGGATCACGTTGCCGTCGCCGATCACCAATTCGGTCCGTTCGCCGGCGTACTTCTTGTCCTGCGGTTCGCCGCCGATCGCGGCATGGCCGATGAAGCGGTTGTTGCGACCGATCCGGGTCGGGCCGTGGATCGAGCAATGGGGCCCCACCTCGGTGCCCGCCCCGATCTGCACATCGGCGCCGATCAGCGAGAAGGCGCCGACGCGGACGTCGTCCGCCAGCGTTGCCGATGGATCGATGACCGCCGTCGGATGAATCAAAGGTGTTGAATCGCGCATCGTGTCTTACTCCGAAAGCGGGTGATTACCTGGCGCCGGCGCACATCACCTCGGCACTGGCCACCACTTCGCCATCGACCTTGGCTTCGCCGTAGAAGCATCCCACATTGCGGATCAGGCGCTTCATCTGCACTTCCATGATCAACACGTCGCCCGGCACCACCTGCTTGTTGAAGCGGGCCTTGTCCACCTTGACCATATAGAACAGCTGCGACAAGGCATCGCGGCCCAGGCCGAGCTGGGTCATTACGCCGCCGACCTGCGCCAGCGCCTCGATGATCAGCACGCCAGGCATGACCGGACGGTTCGGAAAATGGCCCTGGAAGAACGGCTCGTTGATGCTGACGTTCTTCTGCGCCACGATCCACTTGGTTTCAAGATCGAGTTCGAGGATGCGGTCGACCAGCAGAAACGGGTAACGGTGCGGGAGCAGCGTCTGGATCTGACTGACGTCGATCGGCAGTTCGTAAACGTGGTGGCTCATTCTTTCTCCTTGCCCACAGCCAGGATGCGCCTAGCGAGCACATCAAGCTGCTTGAAGCGCGCGGCGTTTTTGCGCCACGTGCGATTGTCGGTGAGAGGGGTGCCGGACGAATACTCGCCCGGCTCATGGATGGAATTACGCACGACAGATTTGCCGGTGATCACCACCTTGTCGCAGATCTCCAGGTGGCCGACCACGCCGACATGCCCGCCCAGCAGGCAATAACGGCCGATCTTGGCGCTACCGGCAATGCCGGTGCAGCCGGCAATCGCACTGTGCGCGCCGATCCGGCAGTTGTGCGCGATCTGCACCAGGTTGTCCACGCGCACGTCTTCTTCCAGCACGGTGTCTTCCAGCGCGCCGCGGTCGATGCAGGTGTTGGCGCCGATTTCGCAGTCGTCGCCGATGACCACACCGCCGAGCTGCGGCACCTTGATCCAGTGCCCGGCATCCATGGCCAGGCCGAAGCCATCGGCGCCGATCACCGCGCCGGGATGGATGCGCACGCGCTTGCCCAGCCGCACGCGGGTGACCAGGGTGACGCGGGCAAGCAGCTCGCTGCCGGCGTCCACCACGCAGTCCTCGCCAATGATGCTGCCGGTACCGATCACGCAGCCATCGCCCACGCGACTACGCGCGCCGATGCTGACGAACGGACCGACATGCGCGGTGGCCGAGACCTGGGCGGTCGGGTCGATCACCGCAGAGGCATGGATGCCCGGTTCGCGCACCGGTGCCACATCGAACAGCGCGGCGATCTTGGCGAACGCGGTGTACGGGTCCTTGGCGACCAGCGCGGTGCCTTTAGCGGCCTCGGCATCGTCGGCACGCAGCACCACGACAGCGGCCTGGGTGTCGGCCAGTTGCGGACGATAGCGCGGGTTGGACAGGAAGCTCAGCTGGCCTGCGCCTGCATGGGCCAGGGTGGCGACGCCGCTGACTTCGGTGGTGCCGTCACCGACGACGGTCAACCCGAATTGTTCGGCAATCGCACTGGCGGTCAATCGCATCAGGGTAAACCTCGCGTAAACGATAAGTGGCTGGTTTAACAGCTCGAAAACGTCGTCAAGAGTTGGCTAAACAATCGAGCGTATTGCTTGCCGGGCCGCAACGATGCGGCGAACCCAGGAAGAAACATATGAAAACTGTTCTCTCCATTTTCGGTAGCGTGATCCTGCTGGGCGCAGTCACCAGTGCATCGGCCGACGATTTCGCACAGCAGCGCACCAACGCTCTGAGCTTCTGGGACCAGCAGGTGCAGTGCGTGGACGCATCCGATTGGGGCGCCACCGCCACCTGCCTGGGCAATGTCTGGAACGACTACTTCTAACGCTGTTTCCTACCAGGGTGTTCAAACAACAATGGCGGCCCGGGCGTCCGGGCCGCCATTGTTTCGCGTGCCAATCTTAGAACTGGCCGCCGAAGGTGAACTGCAGACGCTCGATCTCGTCGTTGTCTTCCTTCTTCAGCGGGAATGCATAGCTGATCGAAATGGGGCCGACGGGCGCGCGCCACAACAGCGCCACACCGGTGGAGGCGCGCAACTCGTTGGCCTTGAAGTTGTCCACGCCGTTGTACACGTTGCCGAAGTCGACGAATGCCGAAACGCGCGCCGACGGGCTGTCGAACAGCTTGGGGAAATACATTTCCACCGAGCCCACCGTCTTGAACGATCCGCCCAGCGGCTGGCCGCGGGTATAGCCATTGATCGCTTCCGAACGCGGGCCCAGGGTGTTGTCTTCGAAGCCACGGACCGAATTGGTGCCGCCGGCGTAGAAGTTCTCGTAGAACGGCAGGCCGGTGGCGGTGACCGTGCGGGTGCTGCCATCCGGGTTGGTCAGCACGCGGGTGCTGTCCTTCCCGTAACTGTCGCCGTAGCCCAGTTCGAAGCGCGTGTTCAACACCAGCGCCGGAATGATCGGCCAGTAGTTGGAGATCTGGTAGTTGAGCTTGTAGTACTCGACCGTGGAGCCGGGCAGGGTGGTCTCCAGACCCACACGCTGGTACATGCCGCGGGTCGGCATGAAGAAGTCGTTGCGGGTGTCGCGTGCCCAGCCCAGCTCGGTGCGCCAGGCATGGAAGGTGCGCGTGCCGATCGCATTGATGTAGTCGATGATCGCCTGCGGTGTGGTGCCCGCGAAAGTGGTGATCTGGTTGCTGTCGATACCCACCATCGCCGAGACGGTGTCGTTTTCGGTGATCGGCACACCGAACACCACCTGCGCCGAACCGTTCTTGCTGTTGAATTGCGCGGTGTTGAAGTCCGAATAATCCAGTGCACGCCAGGACAGGTTGTAGCCCAGCGACACGCCGTCGTCGGTAAAGAACGGGTTGGTGTAGGAGAACGCGTAGCGCTGCTGATAGCTGCTGCGCGAGGCCTCCACTGCCACGCGGTTACCACCGCCCAGGAAGTTGTTCTGCGACAACTGCACCGAGGTGGTCACACCGAAGCTCTGCGAGTAACCCAGGCCGAACACGAAGCTGCCGGAGGTGGTCTCCTTGACGTTGTAGACCACGTCGACCTGGTCGTTGCTGCCGGGCACCGCGGGCGTTTCCACATCCACGCTTTCGAAGTAGCCCAACCGCTGCAGACGGATCTTGGAACGGTCGATCGCCGCCTGCGAGTACCAGGTGTTCTCGAACTGACGCATTTCGCGGCGCAACACTTCGTCGGAGGTGCGGCTGTTGCCTTTGTAGAGGATGCGGCGCACGGTCACGCGCGGTCCGGGCACCACCTGCAGGTTCACTGCCACGGTGCGGTCCTCGCGATTCGGCGTTGGGATCGGGTTGACCTTGGCGAACGCGTAACCGACGTTGCTCAGCGTGTTGGTGATCGCATCGGAGGTGTACTCCAGCAGCGCACGCGAGAAGATGTCGCCGGCCTTGGGGATCACCAGGCGCTCGATGTCGGCCTGCGGCAGCACGGTGTCGCCGGTGACCTTGATTTCGGAAATCTTGTACTGCTCACCCTCGGTGACGCCGGCGCTGATGAACATATCGCGCTTGTCGGGGCTGATCGAGACCTGGGTGGAGTCGATGCTGAAGTCGACATAGCCGCGGTCCAGGTACCAGGAGTTGAGCTTTTCCAGGTCGCCGGACATCTTTTCCTTGGAGTACTGATCGTCGCGGCGGTACCACGAGGCCCAGTTGTGCTCCTTGGATTCCCAGTTGTCCAGGATGTCCTCGTTGGCGAACTTTTCCGTACCGATCAGGTTGACATGGCGGATCTTGGCCGCCTTGCCTTCCTTGATCGCGATGGCCACGTCGACGCGGTTACGGTCCAGCGGGCTCACCGTCGGGGTGATTTCCACGTTGTACTTGCCGCGGTTGTTGTACTGGCGGGTCAGTTCCTGGGTCACGCGGTCCAGGCTCAGGCGATCGAAGGTGCCCCCCTCGGACAGGCCGATGTCACCCAGGCCCTTGAGCAGTTCCTCGGACTTGATGTCCTTGTTGCCGGTCACGGTGAGCTTGTTGATCGCCGGGCGCTCCTTGACCGTGATCACCAGGATGTTGCCCTGGCGGTCCAGCTGCACGTCCTCGAAGAAGCCGGTGCGGTAGAGCGCCCGGATCGCGTCGGCCACCTTTGCATCGTCCACGGTGTCGCCGCGGTTCACCGGCAGATAGGTGAAGACGGTGCCGGAGGCGATGCGCTGCAGGCCGTCGACGCGAATGTCGCTGGCAACGAACGGATCGACGGCCAGAGCAACGGCCGGCAGGCTGAGGCCGGCGGCAAGAGCGAGGGCAAGCAGGCGGCGAGTGGGAAGACGCGTCATGTCACATCCGGTTGGAGTCGTATTCGGGTGTTGCTGGATGCCGGCGTATGACGACGACAACAGGCGGAAAGAGTGGAGCAGCTTCATCGTGGAACCAGGCCGAGGATGTCGTTGTAGAACGCCAGTCCCATCAACCCGGCCAGGACCGCCAGGCCGACGTATTGTCCGGCAATCATGGCCCGTTCGCTGATCGGGCTGCCCTTGATCAACTCGATAAGGTAATACAGCAGATGCCCACCGTCCAAGATCGGGATGGGCATCAGGTTGATGATCGCAAGGCTCAACGACAGCAGCCCGAGAAAATACAGGAACCAGTCGAGCCCGCGTTCGGCCGAGGCATTGGCAGCGCGCGCAATGGTGACCGGGCCGGAGATGTTCTTGACCGAGGCCTGGCCGGTCAGCATGCGCTTCATCATGCCCAGCGAATCGGCGGTCATCCGGCCGGTTTCGCGGATCGCGGCCGGCACGGCGGCGAACAGCCCGTACTGCTGGCGGCTGTCGTATTCCGGAGCCGGAGCGGCGGCCGGACGCACGCCGATCATCCATTGGCCCTGCGGCGACTTGCGCGGGGCGATTTCCAGCGCCAGCCGGTCTTCGCCGCGCGCCACCTCGATCATGCCCGGCCCGCCGTGGGCGCCCAACGCCTGCACCTGCGGAATGATGTCTTCGGCCGAGCGGATCGGCTGGCCGTCGATGGCCACGATGCGGTCGCCCGGTTTGAGCAGGCCATCGGCCACCGAGCCCTTCACCACTTCGGCGATCACCGGTGGCTGCAGCATGAATTGCCAGCCGATGCCGGCCAGGGCGGCCACGCGGCGTTCGTCGAAACCGACCGGCAACTGCGACAGGCGCAAGGTGTGTTCGCTGCTGCTCGCAGTGTCAGAGGCAGTCAGGACGCGGACATCGCGCCTGTCCATTGCCGCAGTGGTGAGCTGCATGCTGGCGTCGCTCCAGCTGCTCACGCTGCGGCCGTCGATGCGTACTATGCGCTCGCCTGGCGTCAGCCCGGCTTCGGCGGCCAGGCCATCGGCGCGGCCGACGGTTGCCGAATAATCCTGCTTGCCTACCACGAACATCGCCCACAGCATCGCCATGCACAGCAATAGGTTGGCGATGGGACCCGCCGCGACGATCGCGATGCGCTGCCACACGGTCTTGCGATTGAAGGCCTGGTCCTGCTCGGCCGGATGCACGTCGCCTTCGCGCTCGTCGAGCATTTTGACGTAGCCGCCCAGCGGAATCGCGGCAACCACGAACTCGGTACCGTGGCGGTCGCGGCGCATCCACAACGGTTTGCCGAAGCCCACCGAAAAGCGCAGCACCTTGACGCCGCAGCGCCGCGCGACCCAGAAATGCCCGAATTCGTGAAAGGTCACCAACACGCCCAGGCTGACGATCATCCACCAGACCGAACCGATGAAATCACCCATGGGTGCAACTCGCGTGCGTGGAACGATCAGGCATGAAGGGCGTGGTGGGCGAGGGCGCGTTCAGTGATTTGCCGGGCTTGCGCATCGGCAAAAAGCAGGGTGTCGAGGGAATCGGCATTGTGCCGCTGGAGCGTTGTCAGCGTGTGTTCGACCAACGCAGGGATCGCTAGGAAACCCACCTGGCCCTGAAGAAACGCTGAAACAGCCACTTCATTGGCCGCGTTCAGGATCGCCGGGGCGGTGCCGCCGGCCCGTAACGCGTCCCAGGCCAGGCGCAGACATGGGAATGCGGCGGTGTCGGGGGCCTCGAAATCCAGCCGGCCCTGGCTGAGCAGATCCAACCCGCCGACGCCGGATTCGACCCGCTCCGGCCACGCCAGGCCGACCGCCAGGGTGGTGCGCATGTCCGGCAGGCCAAGCTGGGCAAGGGTGGAGCCGTCGACGAATTCCACCAGGGAATGCACCAGGCTCTGCGGATGCACCAGCACATCGATCTGCTCGCCGGGCAGTCCAAACAGGTGATGCGCCTCGATGACTTCCAGGCCCTTGTTCATCAGGGTCGCCGAATCCACCGAGATCTTCGGACCCATCGACCACTTGGGATGCGCCACTGCTTGCGCGGGCGTGACCGCCGCCAGCGCCGCGCGATCGCGGCCGCGGAACGGGCCACCGGAAGCAGTCAGGATGACCCGGCGTACGCCGCGGGTGGCGTCGCAAGAGCGCAGGCACTGGAAGATGGCGCTGTGTTCGCTGTCGATCGGGATGATTTCAGCGCCGGCGGCGGCTGCGGTGCGGGTCAGCAGCTCGCCGGCCAGGACCAGGGATTCCTTGTTGGCCAGCAGCAGACGCTTGCCGGCGCGCGCCGCCGCCAGCGTAGACGGCAGCCCGGCCGCACCCACGATCGCGGCCACCACGGTGTCGCACGCATCGCTGCTCGCCAGTGCGTCCAGCGCCTCGGCACCGGCGTGCGCCTGGGTCGCAAGGCCCCGTGCGCGCAGGCCATCGCGCAGCGCCGGGTACAGCGTTGCATCGGCAATCAGCGCATGCGCAGGCCGGTGGGTCGCGCACAGCGCCAGCAGCTCATCGACCTTGCTGCCGGCCGACAGCACGCTGGCACGCAGCCGCTCGGGGTGGCGGGCGATCACGTCCAGCGCCGATGTGCCGATCGAGCCGGTGGCGCCGAACACGGCGACCTGACGGGGAGAGGAGCCAGCCATGCCTAGAATCCGAGAATTTCCTTGCCGAGTGCGAACACCGGCAGGGCAGCGAGCACGCCATCGATGCGGTCCAGTACGCCGCCATGGCCCGGAATCAGCGTGCCCGAGTCCTTGGCGCCGGCGTGGCGCTTGAGCAGGCTTTCGAACAGGTCGCCCAGCACCGATGCCAGCACTGCCAGTGCGGAGACCAGCACCAGCTGCGGCACATGTGCCAGCGTCAGCCCGGCCAGCCAGCCGAACGCGCAGGCAACCGCAATGCCGGCGAGCAGGCCTCCGAGCAACCCTTCGATGGTCTTGTTGGGGCTGACCCGCGGCGCCAGCTTGTGTTTGCCGAACGCGCGGCCGGCGAAATAGGCGCCGGAGTCAGCCGCCCACACCATGGTCAGCGCGGTCAGCAACCACAGGTTGCCCTTGTCCGGGCTGGCATGCAGCAGCACCAGCGCCGCCCACGCCGGCAGCACTGCCAGGGTGCCGGCGGCCAGCTTGAGTGCGCGCGCCTGGCCATTACCATGATCGGCGCCGAAGGTGAAAAAACGCAGCCACAGCAGCGCCAACAGCCACCACGCCACGCCCACCAGCGACGCAATCTGGAACAGCACCATGGAGCCGGCCGAGGCCCACACCATCAGCACCATCAGCAGCAGATTGAGCATCAGCAGCACGGTGCGCGGCAGGCTGTCGTCGATGCCGGAGAGCTTGAGCCACTCCCACAGACCGGTCAGGAACAGGACCGCCGCCAGCGCTGCCAGCCATTGGGTGGGCAGCAGCACGATCGCGCAAATCGCGAGCGGCGCCATGATCAGCGCGGCAATCACGCGAGTCTTGGTCATGCGGAGGAGCTCTCCGTCGCCTTGTCGGCGATCTGTGCGCTGGTCAGGCCGAAGCGACGTTCACGCCCGGCATAGTCGTCCAGCGCTTGCTGCAGCACGCCGGCATCGAACTCCGGCCACAGGGTTTCGGTGAACCACAGCTCGGTGTAAGCCAGCTGCCACAACAGGAAGTTGCTGATGCGGGTGTCGCCACCGGTGCGGATGAACAGGTCCGGCGCGGGCAGGTCGGCCAGGGCGACCCGGCTGGACAGCAGCGCTTCGTCGATCTGCTCTGGCTGCAGGCGGCCGGCGGCGACGTCTTCGGCCAATGCGCGGGCAGCCGAGGCGATATCCTGGCGGCCGCCGTAACTGGCGGCGATGCTCAGCACCAGCCGCGAGTTCGCTGCGGTGCTGCGCTCGGCGCCGGCCATGCGGTCGCGCAAGGGTGCGGCAAAGCGGCTGCGGTCGCCGATGAAGCGCACCTGCACGCCACGTCGCTGCAGTTCTTCCACCTCGCGGTCGAGCGCATGCAGGAACAGCTTCATCAGCGCGTCGACCTCATCCTGCGGACGGCCCCAGTTTTCACTGGAGAACGCGAACAGGGTCAGCGCCGAGACGCCTTTTTCCAGGCAGAAATCGATCGTGCGATTGACCGCGCGCGCGCCGGCACGGTGACCGATGACGCGTGGACGACGCCGACGCTGCGCCCAACGCCCATTGCCATCCATGATGATGGCGATGTGGCGCGGCACAGCAGCAGAGGGGACTGGATGCATGGCAGGCGACGCCACGATCAGACCGTCATCAATTCCTGTTCCTTGCCCTTGACGACCTCATCCACGTCCTTGATGGCCTTGTCGGTGAGCTTCTGGATATCGTCCTCGGCGCTGCGGGCTTCGTCTTCGGTGACGGCCTTGTCCTTGAGCAGATCCTTGACCTGCTGGTTGGCGTCGCGGCGGATGTTGCGGATGGCCACCTTGCTGTCTTCGCCCTCGCCATGCACGGACTTGCTGAGCTCCTTGCGGCGCTCCTCGGTCAGCGGCGGCAGGTTCAGGCGGATCACGGTGCCGACCACGGTCGGGGTCAGACCCAGGTCCGAGGCGTAAATGGCTTTTTCCACGTCCTTGATCATGCCCTTGTCGAACAGGCTGATGACCAGCGAGCGGCCTTCGGACACGCTGATGCTGGCAACCTGATTCAGGGGCGTGTCGGCGCCGTAGGCCTTGACCTTGATACCGTCCAGCAGCGCCGGCGAGGCACGGCCGGTGCGGATGGTGGTGAGGGAATGGCGCAGAGCATCGATGCTCTTGGTCATGCGCGTCTGCGCGTCTTGTTTGATCTGGGTGAGCATCGCCGGGAATCCGTGTGGAGCTGAATCCGGAGATTATAGCCGGGACTGAGGTTTCACGACTCGCGGGCCGTCAACACCCGCGCAGCGGTTCACTTGCCGCTGGAGGCGCTCGACGGACAGGCATCAACGCAGGCGTCAGCACTGCGCTCAACGATTCCCGATTCCCCAATCCCGATTCCCAGCCTCAGCTGCGGCCCTGCACCAAGGTGCCGATCTGCTCGCCATGCAGGATGCGCAGCAGCACGCCCGGTTCGCTCATGCCGAAGATGCGCAGCGGCAGGTCACTGTCGCGCGCCAGTGCGAAGGCGGCGGTATCCATCACTTCCAGGCCCTGCAGGATCACCTGGTCGTAGGTCAGGCTGTCGTAGCGCACCGCATCGGTGTGCTTCTTCGGATCCTTGTCGTACACGCCGTCGACCTTGGTCGCCTTGAGCAGCAGGTCGGCACCGATCTCGATCGCGCGCAGCGCTGCGCCCGAGTCGGTGGTGAAGAACGGGTTGCCGGTGCCGGCGGCGAAGATCGCGATGCGACCCTTTTCCAGGTGACGGATCGCGCGGCGACGGATGAAGTCTTCGCAGACGTCGTTGATCTTGATCGCGCTCATCACGCGCACCTTGGCGCCGAGCTTTTCCAGCGCATCCTGCATCGCCAATGCATTGATCACCGTGGCCAGCATGCCCATGTGATCGCCGGTGACGCGGTCCATGCCGCTGGCAGCCAGGCCAGCGCCGCGGAAGATGTTGCCACCGCCGATCACCAGCGCCACCTGCGCGCCGGCCTGCTGGGCTTCGATCACCTCATGCGCCAGACGATTGATGACCTTGGGGTCGATGCCGTAATCCCCGTCTCCCATCAGCGCCTCCCCGGAAAGTTTGAGAAGAATGCGGCGATAGGAAAGTTCGGACATGGGGAAACCTCGGGGGTGGGGGATCGGCAAACGCCGGCAATTCTAGCGGAAGCCTGTCACCTGGCGTGGTAAAAATTCCTTTGTTGGCAGTGGCGTGACCGGTTGCTCAATGCGCGCGCGGGTTCGGCGGCGTTGGTACGTCGGTCGCATCGTAAGCGGTGACGCGGTTGCGGCCGCGATGCTTGGAGCGATACAGCGTGCTGTCGGCGGCCTGCAACAGATGGTCGATGCTGTCGAACTGGCGCTCGGCACCGCCGTGCGTGGCAAGACCCGCAGAGAAGGTGATATGCAGTGGGCCGCCCTGCAGTTGCGCCATCGGCGTGCGCGCGGTTTCGGCCAGGATGCGTTCGATCACCATCAGCGCCGCATCGGCAGGTGTATTGGGCAGGATCACCAGGAATTCTTCGCCGCCGTAGCGCGCCACCAGGTCGCTGGTGCGCACCATGCGTTGCAGCGTTTGCGCGAAATTGCGCAACACTTCATCGCCGACCAGATGTCCGTGCGCATCGTTGACGCGCTTGAAGTCGTCCAGGTCGATGAAGGCGATCGACAGCGGCCAGCCCTGCCGCGAGGCCAGTTCGAACTCATGCGTCAGCGCGGTACCGAGCTGATGCCGATTGAATACCCCGGTCAACGCATCGCGGCTGGCCTGTTCGGCCAGATGACGCATGCGGTTTTCCGATTCGTCGGCATGCCGGCGCGCTTCGGCCACGTCCTGCAATTCGCGCAGGCTACGCAGCATCGCCAGTTCACGCGCCTGCTCGAAGATCATCTGGATGTGCTCGGGCTGCGGCACGCGGATGTCGAACAGCGCTTCCAGTTCCGGTAGCGATTCGGCGATGCGTTCGATCACTTTTTCGAAGCGTTCGGCATCCAGCTCCAGCACGTCCTGGGCCTGCTGCTGCGCATGTTCGGTTGCGGCGACCGCACTGGCCGAGAGCCAGATATCGGCCAGGCGCCCCGATAGCGCCACGCAGGCCATGAACGGTTCCAGGCCTGCCGGCTCTTCTTCGCTCTGCGCAATCGCATTCTGCAGATACGGCGGCAGCTGCCACTGATGCGCCAGCCAGGCGCCGACTTCGGCATGCGTGGCGCCCAGCTGTTCGCGTTCGGCATCCAGCAGCGCGGTGTTGTCGGCGGCCTGTTCCAGCAGCGGCCCGTATAGATCCGGCGCACCTTGCAGCAGGGCCAACTTGCCGATGTCCTGCAGCAGGCCGGCCAGCATCAATTCTTCGGGCTTGCGGATGCCGTAGGCCTGGCCGAGGATGCGACTGGCCAGCGCGCATAGGCCGGCGCGTCGCCAGATGCGCTCATGCAGGGGGTGGGCGATGAAGGTGCTGCGAACGCCGTGCACCATCGAAAAGCCCAGTGCCAGGCTCAAGGTCGCGTTGAGGCCGAGCATGGTCAGTGCCTGGCCGAGATTGTCGATGCGGCGGCGACTGGCGTAGAGCGGGGAATTGGCCACCCTCAGCATGCGTGCGCTCAATGCCATGTCCATGCCGATGACCTTGGCCGTGGTGGTCATGTCCACGTCCGGATCCTGCGCAAGTTCGATGATGCGCAGCGCAACGCCAGGCGGCGAGGGCAGGTTGCGGCAGTAGTGCAGGGCGGCCTGGAGATCTGGTTGCATGAGTCATTGCCAACAGTGGCCACAAGCATACAGCTGCGGTCGTTGAGTGGGGCGCGCCATGCTCCGCCATCGCCGCGCCACAAGACATGCGTGATGGAACGCGAAAAGCCTGGTCGGCATCTTGGGGTAACGGCAATGCCGATGACATCTGTAGAGTTGAGGCCGCTTTGCCGCTGTGCCGGATGCGTTCGCTTCAGGTTCGCGCCGGTGTGCGGATGCGCGATCGACAGGCAAAAAAAAGCCGCGGCATGCCGCGGCTTTCGTTCGAGCGGGGAAGATCAGGCCAGGCCGGCCTGCTTCATCACTTCGGCGGCGTAGTCTTCCACCACCTTCTCGATGCCTTCGCCAACGGCCAGGCGCTGGAAGCCGATCACTTCGGCGCCGGCGGCCTTGACTGCCTGCTCGACGGTCTGGTCGGTGTTGAGCACATACGGCTGGCCGTACAGCGTTACTTCGTTGATGATCTTGCTGATCTTGCCGCTGATGATCTTTTCCAGGATCTCGGCCGGCTTGGCCTTGTCCTTTTCGGACATCTTGGCCAGTTCGATTTCCTTTTCCTTGGCAACGAATTCGGCCGGAACGTCGGACGCCTTGACGTGCGGCGGGTTCATCGCCGCGATGTGCATGGCGATGCCGCGCGCCAGCTCGATGTCGCCACCCTTCAGTTCGACCAGCACGCCGATACGGCCGCCGTGCACATAGGCCGCGACGTTGTTGGCGCTGTCGATACGGACCAGGCGACGCACCTGCAGGTTTTCGCCGACCTTGGCGATCACCGCAGCGCGACGCTCTTCGATGGTCTCGCCGCTGTCGAGCTTGACGCTCTTGAGCGCTTCGGCATCGGCAGCGTCCGAGTTCAGTGCGGCATTGGCCACAACCTCGGTGAAGGCCAGGAAGTTCTCGTCCTTGGCGACGAAGTCGGTCTCGGAGTTGACTTCGACCAGCACGGCCTTGCCGCCGGCCTGGGCGGTGGCGATGCGGCCTTCGGCGGCAACGCGGTCGGCCTTCTTGTCGGCCTTGGCCAGGCCCGACTTGCGCAGCCACTCGGCCGCGGCGTCGATGTCGCCTGCGTTTTCGACGAGTGCCTTCTTGCACTCCATCATGCCGGCGCCGGTGCGCTCGCGCAGTTCCTTGACCAGGGAAGCAGTGATTTCCATGGAATTACCTCATATGGACGAATGCGTGCGGCGGAAGTGATTCCGCCAGTAGGAGACGGTGCGGCATGCCGCCGCCCCCGTAGATGTGTGCAGTAGCCTCAACGACGGAGCGCGAGGGCGCCGTCGGGGCTGCGGCCGCACAGCATGGTGCGGCCGCATTGCACGCCGATTACTCGGCGGCGTCAGCCTTCTTGTCGCCCTTCTTGGCCGGAGCGCGACGGCCCTTGCCTTCGTCGGCGGCGTCGGCCGAGAACTCTTCTTCGCGCACCGACGCCGAGTTCGGCGCAGCAGCCTTGCCTTCCAGCACGGCATCGGCAGCGGCGCGTGCGTACAGCTGCACGGCGCGGATGGCGTCGTCGTTGCCCGGGATGGCGTAGTCGACCAGGGCCGGATCGTAGTTGGTGTCGACCACGGCGATCACCGGAATGCCGAGCTTCTTGGCTTCCTTGATGGCGATGTCTTCATGGCCGATATCGATCACGAAGATCGCGTCGGGCAGACGGTTCATTTCCTTGATGCCGCCGAGCGAGGCGTCCAGCTTCTCGCGCTCGCGACGCAGGCCCAGCACTTCATGCTTGACCAGCTTGTCGAAGGTGCCGTCGGTCTCTGCCGCTTCCAGCTCCTTCAGGCGGGCGACCGACTGCTTGACGGTACGGAAGTTGGTCAGCGTGCCGCCCAGCCAGCGCTGGGTCATGAACGGCATGTTGCAACGCTCGGCTTCTTCCTTGATGGACTCGCGCGCGCTGCGCTTGGTGCCCAGGAACAGCACGGTGCCGCGCTTCTGCGCAACCGAGGAGAGGAAGTTCATCGCGTCGTTGAAGAGCGGAACGGTCTTCTCGAGGTTGATGATGTGGATCTTGCCGCGCGCGCCGAAGATGTACGGCGCCATCTTGGGGTTCCAGTAGCGGGTCTGGTGGCCGAAATGGACGCCGGCTTCCAGCATCTGACGCATGGTGACTTGGGGCATTGCAGTAACTCCGTAAGAGCGGA
Source organism: Xanthomonas sp. DAR33341 (assembly GCF_003992815.1). Lineage (NCBI taxonomy): Bacteria > Pseudomonadati > Pseudomonadota > Gammaproteobacteria > Lysobacterales > Lysobacteraceae > Xanthomonas > Xanthomonas sp. DAR33341. The sequence goes on from NZ_QEYV01000011.1 coordinate 94,381, forward strand.
ATCGCCGTGCGCGGCCCTGACTTTTGAAGAGTCCGCACATGGATGTGCGGGTTCTTGCGAGAGGTTCGCAGTCAAACGCACGTAATTCCGGGGTTGGGCTTCCCTGTTGCCTCCGCGACGAACCCCTTGTGAGGGCACCCCGGCGCGGATGGCGGCAGCAGGTGTGAATTCGTCGGTGACGTCCGACGTGGACGACGCAATGCGCAAGAGACGCAAAACAGCCGGCGGAGTATAGCCGGCGAGTCAACGTGATGCAATTGGCGGGAATCGGGAATCGGGAATCGGGAATCGGGAATCGGGAATCGGGAATCGCAGAGCCTGGTGCGCTTGGGCGTTCACGAGCCCACGATCAGCTAGCGCAATCCGCTTGACCCATTCCCAATTCTCAATTCCCCACTCCCGGCTCCAAGGCCAGCGTGCTTTCGATATCGCTGTTGATACGCGCCACGAAGCGGCCGCTGCCTGCGGGCAGGTTGGCGGGCAGGGTCCATTGGCGGGTCTGGCCGGGGAGGACGTAGCCGGCCAGGTCGTTGCGGATGTTGCGGCGGGTACCGCCGGCATCGATATAGGCCAGGTCGGCCAGGCGCGCATGGCTGGGGCCGGAATTGTAGATGCGCAACGCGCGCTGGCTGCCGTGCCCGGCCAGGCTGGCATGCAGCGCCGGTTGCGCTGCGCGGGCCTGGCTGGGCTGTGCAAACACGGGGGTGGAATAACGCAGCAGGTCGGTCTCGTTGCCGATCGCGTGCTGGGTCACGACGAGCCGGTAGCTGTCTTCGGCCTGCGTGGGGCTGGGGCCGAGGCGGATCACGCGCAGCAGTTGCCGGCCCTGCGACGGTATTTCGAAATGCGCCGGGCTGACGGTGGCGCCGGTGGCCGGCTCAAGGAGTTCGCGCTCACCGTCCTGGCGCCAGCGGTAGAGCTTGGCGTCGGCACGCCATGGCTGGGCGGCCTGGTTGTAAAGCCAGACCGTTACCTGATCGCTGTCGGCCGGGATATGCGCGGTGGTCGGCGCGATGGCGATCTCGGCAGCACTGGCGGCGCCGCTTCCTGCCATACCGCCCAGGACCAGGGCCAAGGCCAACAGATCGCGAAGGTAGCGGGCAGTGGCCATGCTCAGAACGCGATGGTGGTGATGCGCGCGCTGCCTGCGGGCATCGGCCCGGCAAGTGCGCTGGCGTCCTGGCCGGTGCTGGTGACAGCGGGTGCCTCATTGCTGCTGGGCGGCTCGGCGATCGCCATCGGCGTGCCCCTGGAGCAACTGGCGCGCGGCGGCGCGGTACGCAGTTCGCAACCGCTGAGCAGGCGCAGGCCGATGTGCAGGGTGGAGTTCTCCGGCCCCCGCGCAGTGGCCGCGTTCGCCACGGTAGAGGTCGCGACGCCAGTCAGAGCAACCAGGGTCAGTCGCTTCAGGAGGGTGACCTGCGTCATGGAGGCAATCGTTTGCATTGGAGACGTAAGAAATAGCGACGCCCCCGATACGAACTTTATTAACTGTCAGTAAGTGATGGAGACGGTCACCGTGTCTGTGTAGGCGCCGGCAATCGGCAGTTGTGGGGCCGGCGCGCGTCCATACACCGTGACGGTCTGGGTGGTGCCATTGCCGGTGCCGGACAGCGTGTCCACCCCGATGACGGTGCCCCACCGATTGCTGCGCCCGGTATTGCTGTAGAGCTCGTAGTCGATGTAATTGGCGCTGCTGGCGTGACGCATGCGCCGCACGCTGCCGCTGGCATTGCTGCCATTGTCCAGCCCGATATTCCAGGCGGTGCGGTTGGTGCAGGCCAGGCTGATGGTGGAGGAGCGATCGATGGCGGTGTCGATGCTGCCGGCGATGCTGCCGAAGTCCAGATCGGTGGTGACGTAGGCATTGCAGCGAGCCGGCACAGTGGCCGAGGCGGTGAACGGGAAGGCGTTGCTGGCAGTCTTGGAGCCGGGGCCGCCAGCGGTGCAACTGCTCGGCAGCGAGGGCATCCCGGTGATGCTTTCGTTGTAGGAGTAGCGCAGCACGGTGTCGGCGCCGCCAAAGCTGCTGGTGTGGTTGCCGACCGAAAGGATCTGGTTGGCCGGAATCCGCCCATACACGGTGATGGTGGCGGTCTGCGAGCCGCCGGTGATCACCGGGACGGTGTAGGACAGTGTCAATGTCCGCGGCGAGGGAGCGGCCGACCCGGTGGCGCCCCAGATCTGCGTGCGTGTTGCCTCGCTGTAGATCTGGAAATCCAGGCTGTCGCTGGTGGAGTTGAGCATGCGGCGCGGGGCATACACGCCGCTGCTGGCACTGCCGGGGCCAAGGTCCAGGCAGAGGCTGACTTGTGCATAGCCCAGCACGCTGAGCGCGGCCGTCGCGCAGGAGACATTGAGTGTTGCCACTGCATCGGTGGTGCCGTTGGCCGCCACGTTGCCGAATGCCAACGGCGTGCCGAGGGTGACGGTGCAGGTGGTGTCCGCGTGCGCCCGCTCGCTGGGCCAAAGCCACAACATCGCGATCGTCAGCGCGAGCATCAGGCGCCAACACGCGGACATGCTCATGGCGTGGTCTGCTCAGGGATGCACTGCAGCGGGCCCACTCGCGGGATGCCGCCCGGGTCGGCGGGATACGCGAACTGCGCAACGCAACGGCCCTGGGGCAGGTCCACCAGGATGCGGTTGTCGCGTTGCAGATTGTCCAGATAGGTTTCGCCGTCGTAGCCGACCACCACGCGGTCGGTGCTGCCTTCGCGCTGCACCATGCTGCCGACGGGCAGCGGCGCGCCGCGCGCATCGTGCAGCACGATGATGGCGGCGCGCACGCGGGTGATGCCGAAGCGCACCGCCACACCGGATTGCTGGCGCGGTGTCACCGTGGTGTCGACCCGGTCCACGCGCAGGTCCGCCGGCAGGCTCAAGGTGTCGATGGAGAGCTGGTTGCGCTGCCAGGATTGCAGTGGCGTGACCAGCAGGGTGCCGCGCGCGTCGGTGACCCCGATCAAGCGGTTTTCCAGCCGCACCGGAATGCCGGGCTGGCCGTCGGTGGTGACCACCGCGAACGCGTCCTGGATATCGCGCGCGGCGAAGGTGCGGCCGTTCATCCACACCAGGCTGCCGCTGGCGCTGGCATAGCCGAAGCTGTCGCCGTCCTGGGTTGCTGCGCCGAGGTTGTAACGGCCGACCCGGTTCAACCAGCCCAGTTCGGCCAGCCCGCCGCTGGCATCGTCGCCGGCACGTCCTTGCAGGCGCCAGCCGATGCCGCCCAGATCGCCATCGCCAGGCAGCGGCTGGCTGATATCGGCCACCACGCCGGTGCGGTCGCCGTTGCGCTGCATCGATGCGCTGGCCTGACGCACTTCGCCGAAGGTGGTCGACAGCGACAGGTACAGGCTGCGATCGCTGGGGACATCCAGATTCTGATTGCCCGATAAATTGGCCGCCCAGTTGCGCCCGAAGCTGCGCGACCAGAACACGCTCGCATAGCGCGAGGTATCGCCCTGCGGATAGCTCAGCCGCACATAGCTGGTGCCGAGCGAACCGATCGGGTCGACGTTGACGCCGAGTGCTGCGCGGTCGCTGACGCGCGCTGGCAGGGCGCCTTGCAACGCGCCCAGGTCGCGGTAATCGCCATGGGTGCGCTGGCTGCCCAGATTGACGTTGAAACGCCGGTTGTTCCAGGCGTAGCCCAGTACGTACTGGCCGCCACGCAACGCGTCCATCCGGCTGTGCGCGTAGGCGGCGTTGAATACACCGCCCACGCCAAGCAACCACACGCCGCCTGCGCCTGCATTGATCACGCCACCGCCAGTTTCGGCATGCGCTTCGATCGTGAAGTCGTCGCGCAGGCCTTTGCGAAAGGTGGCGCTGGCCACACGACGTCGGTCATAGGAAAACGAGCGCACGCCGTAGTCGCGGCGCAGATGGCCGATGCCGGCCGACCATTCGGAAATGCCGCGCGCCAGCAACTGCGGTGTGCCATAGAACGCAAAATCCAGCCGACGCACGCGGCCGAACGCATCGGTCACCACGATCTGCGCCTGGCCCGTGCCGCTGATGCCCGGTTGCGCGGCCAGCTGAAACGGGCCGGCCGGCACCTGGCCGCTGTACTGGCGCATGCCGTCCACATACAGCTCAACGGTGGAAGGCACCGCCGCTTCGCCGAGAAAGCTCGGCGTGGGCGTCAGTACCCGATATGGTTGCAAGGCGTAATTGCGGCCGATCTGCACGCCGCCCAGGCGGATCGAGCGGCTCCAGTCGACAAAGCCGCTATAGAAATCGCCCACGCTCAGGCTGGTGGCGCTATCCGGGAAATCCATCTGCCAGGCACTATCCAGGCGCACCGCTTCGCTGCGCCAGCGTTTGTCCTGTGGACGGTCGTAGGCCAGAAAGACCGCAGTGGTATCGACCATGCCGCCCCCGATGCCGAAGGCGCGCACTTCGGTGGCCAGCGACGCGCTGCTGACGCCGGCGTTGCGGGTGGCATACAGGTCGTAATTGAGCAGCATGCCTGGCGATGCGGTGGCGCTGGGCGGAGCCACTTCTTCGGCTTTCAGTACCGTGGTGGACAACGACAGCTGCGCCAGCGGCGCCTGCAGCGCGAGCCGCTGCAGCGCGGCGTCGTAGCGCACTTCCACGTCGGGCAGGCGGTCCAGATCGACCAATTCGCCAGGGACGCGGTCGGCCAGGATGAAGCCGAGTTTGCGCAGGGTTTCCACCGAGCCGCGCAGCCGCCCGTCGACCAGTTCGAACGGCGCCAAGCCGCGGTCGGCCTGGTTCAAGGTCACGTCCAGATAGAGTGTTTGCGGCTGTGGCGTGGCGCTGGGCGGCGGCGGATCGGGAAGCGACGCCACATCGGCCAGATCGCCGGCTGCGGCGCTGCCCAGGCAGCTGGCGGTCGCAAGCAGCGTCATCGCCAGTCGCGCCGCATCAAGGCGCCGTCGGCGCGGCCAACAAAGTACGTTCGTCAGCCTCACCATTGATCCTTGCGATGATGGTGCCGCGGCCGAACTGCGCCAGCGGCGCACCCAGCGACCAACGCATGGTCTGCCCGGGCAGTACATAACCGACCAAGCCGTTCAATGCGGTCTTGGTTGCGCCATCGACCTGGTGCCGCAGGTCGGCGACCTGCGCATGGCCGGTGCCGGTGTTGCTGATCTGGATCTGCGCCTTGCCATCGCTGCCGGCGACCACCTGCGCGCTCAGGGCCGGCGACGGTTCGGTATTGCCCGGCGGCAGCAGGAAGATCGGCACCGAATAACGCAGCACGAACTGCATGCCTTTGCGGTCGGCATCGGCGCTGGGCAGCTCGTCGACGATGATGCGGTAACACTGCTCCTGCCCGCTCGGGGCAGGCCCGGCGCGGATGACCCGGATCAACTGGCGTTCGCCAGCGGCCAGGGTGCGCATCGGCGGGCTGACCAGCAGATTCTGGGTGGGGTCGAGCTGATCCTGCCCATCGCGCTGGGTCCAGCGATAGGCGCGGGTCTGCACCTGGACAGGCGTGCTGCCGCTGTTGCTCAGCCACAGGCCGTCGGCGGTCTGCTGGGCACTCAGGCTCAGCGATGTAGGGGCCAACTGCAGGCTGGCGGCATGCGCCGGCCTCGACAAGCCGCCGTTGGCCATGACCAGCGCCGTCGCCAGCCCGGCCGCCATCAGCCAGACCGGTAAACGTGACAACGGGCGGTGATGCACAGGCATACGCGGACTCAATAGACGATCGTGGCAGTGATCGTGTCCTGGTAATTACCGGTCGCGGGGTTGTTGGCCGACGGGTTGGTCACGCGACCGTAGACCGGGTAGACCTGATTCAGGCCGGTGGCGGTGCGGCTGAGCGTGTTGGTGCCGGTGGTGCTGCCCCAGACCGTGCTGCGGCCCAGATCCTGGTAGAGCTGATAGGCGATGTAGTTGTTGGTGGTCACCAGCGCGTCGGTATTTTTCATGCGGCGGGTGGTGACGTCGTTGGCGGTGCCGGCATTGCTGCCCGCGCTCAATGCGATGTTGTACGGCGTCAGCGCGGTGCACTGGGCGGTCACGCTGCCGTTGGCGTCCGCATTGGCGGTCGAGGTCGAGAGCACCGAGCCGAAGTCGACGTCCGTGGCGGACGCAGCGGTGATCGTGCAGGCCTTGGTGACCGCGATCTTGACGTTGAAAGTGGTGGTGTCTGCCGCGCTCGCCATCCCAATGGTCGAGAGCAGGCCGAGCGACAGCAGGACAGGGCGGACAGTGCGCATGGACATTTCCTTGACCGTTCTGGTCATTGATGACGCGACGAGTCGTCGCCTTCCCTGCAATGCATCAGCTGTGCCAAACATAACGCCGAATTCACGCGCTATCTAGTTGTCTTCACTCGTTTTAATCGTAAAAGTGCGATGTCTTACGGATGGCTTCGTTAAGGCAAGTTTTGACGCTGAGTGCACTGCGTCACGCATGAATGGGAGGCCGCGCCGGTTTTTTGCTGTGCGGTCCGCTTGAGGCGACCCACGGCGTCTCATAAAAAACGCAGGCGCGGGTCGTTCAGATTCAGCCCGGATCGGCGATAATCGCGGCCATGAGCGTCAATCTGAAAACCAAAGAAGAAATTGAACTGATGCGCGTCGCCGGCCGCTTGGCCGCCGAGGTGCTCGATGTGGTGGCACCGCACGTGAAGCCGGGCGTGACCACTGCCGAGCTGGACCGCATCTGCCACGACCACATCGTCAACGTGCAGGGCACCATTCCCGCCAATGTCGGCTATCGCGGCTTCCCCAAGAGCGTGTGCACCTCGGTCAACAACGTGATCTGTCACGGCATCCCGAGTGCGGCCAAGGTGTTGAAGGACGGCGACATCGTCAATATCGACGTCACCGTCATCAAGGACGGCTGGCACGGCGACACCAGCCGCATGTACTACGTCGGCACTCCGTCGGTGATGGCCAAGCGCTTGGTCGAAACGACGTATGAAGCGATGTGGCGCGGTATCCGGGCGGTCAAGCCGGGTGCCACGCTGGGCGATGTGGGCCATGCGATCCAGAAGTTCGCCGAAGCCGAGCGCTTCAGCGTGGTACGCGATTACTGTGGCCACGGCATCGGCAAGGTGTATCACGACGAGCCGCAGGTGATGCATTACGGCCGCCCGGGCGAAGGGTTGGTGCTCAAGCCGGGCATGACCTTCACCATCGAGCCGATGATCAACGAAGGCACCTATCACCATAAGACGCTGCCCGACGGCTGGACCGTGGTCACCAAGGACCGCAAGCTGTCTGCGCAGTGGGAACACATGGTTGCGGTCACCGAAGACGGCGTGGATGTGTTGACGCTGTCGGCCAATTCGCCAGCGCCGGTATGACGGACACGCCGGCGGAGCGACCCGACCCGGGCGTCGCCGGCGACGCGGACTGGGCCGCGCAGGCCCGTCCGCTGCTGGTGCATGCGGACATGCGCCTGTGCAAACGCTTCGATCAGGGTGAGCCGATCGAGCGCCTGGTCGCGTTGCGCGCACGCGCGGTCGACCAATTGATGCGCAATGCCTGGATGCGCTGTATTCCGGCCGATAGCGGCTTGTCGCTGCATGCGGTCGGCGGCTATGGACGTGGCGAATTGTTTCCGCGCTCGGATGTGGATGTGCTGGTGCTGGGCGACACCGCCGCGCAACAGCAGCACGAGCAGGCCCTGGCGCGCCTGTTTGCGCTGCTCTGGGATGTGGGCCTGCCGATCAGTCACGCGGTGCGCTCGCCGGCGCAGTGCACCGCTGCGGCGGCCGACCAGACCGTGCTCACTGCCTTGATCGAATCGCGCGCGCTGGTGGCCGACGCCCAGGCGCGCGCTGCGCTGGCCACGGCGATCGCGCCGCCGCAGGTGTGGCCGCCGCGCGATTTCTTCCAGGCCAAGCGCGAGGAATTGCTGGCGCGCCATCAGCGCTTCGGCGACACCGCCGATAATCTCGAACCTGATATCAAGGACGGCCCCGGCGGTCTGCGCGATCTGCAGACGCTGGGCTGGATGGCCTTGCGCGCGTTCGGGGTCAAGGACCTTGAGGCCTTGGTCGGGCTGGGCCATGTCGGCTTCGACGAAGCCGCCGCGTTGCGTCGCGAGCGCGAAGAGCTTGCCCGTCTGCGTTTCGGTCTGCACATCGTGGCCAACCGGCCGGAAGAGCGCCTGCGGTTCGATTATCAAAAGACCCTGGCCGAACGGTTGGGGTTCGCCGACGACCCGGAAAGCCTGGGCGTGGAAAAAATGATGCAGCGCTTTTATCGCAGCGCTGCGTTGATCCGCCGCATCAGCGACCGCTTGTTGCAGCGCTTCGAAGAACAGTTCGATGGCGAAGCGACGCCGGAGCCGCTGGGCGGCGGCTTCAGCCTGCGCCGCGGCTATCTGGCCGCCGACACCGAGAGCTGGCCGGACGGCGATGTGCTGCAGGTGTTCGCGCTGTTTGCGCAATGGGCCGCGCATCGCGAGGTGCGCGGACTGCATTCGCTGACCGCGCGCGCGCTGGCCGAGGTCCTGCGCGATCTGCCGGCATACGAGGTTGCCGATGCGACCGCCCGGGAACGCTTCATGGCGTTGCTGCGCGGCCCGCGTGCGGTGGAGACGCTCAATCGCATGGCGCGGCTGGGCGTGCTGGGCCAGTGGATTCCGGCATTCGCCAGCGTTTCCGGACGCATGCAGTTCGACCTGTTCCATGTCTACACGGTGGACCAGCACACCTTGATGGTGTTGCGGAACATTGCGCTGTTTGCCGCAGGCCGTGCCGATGAACGTTTCTCGATCGCGCATGAAGTCTGGCCGCGTCTGCGCAAGCCGGAACTGCTGTTGCTGGCGGGCCTGTTCCACGACATCGCCAAGGGCCGCGGCGGCGATCATTCGGAACTGGGCGCGGTGGATGCGCGCGCGTTCTGCCTGGCGCATCGCTTGAGCGAGGGCGATACCGAGCTGGTGACCTGGCTGGTGGAGCAGCATTTGCGCATGTCGGTCACCGCGCAGAAACAGGACATTTCCGACCCGGAGGTGATCCATCGTTTCGCGACCTTGGTCGGCACCCGCGAGCGTCTGGACTATCTGTACCTGCTCACCTGTGCCGATATCGCCGGCACCAGTCCCAAGTTGTGGAACGCGTGGAAAGATCGGCTGTTGGCGGATCTGTATTTCGCTGCGCGTCGCGCGTTGCGCGAGGGCCTGGAACACCCGCCGCCGCGCGAAGAACGGCTACGCGAAGCGCGCGAATCGGCGCGCACCTTGATGCAGGCGCAAGGGCATGACGACGTCACCATCGACCGGCAATTCGCCGGCATGCCGGACGAGAATTTTCTGCGCTTCCGTCCCGAGCAATTGGCGTGGCAGGCGGCCTCGCTGATCGAAGTGGAGATCGGCCAGACCCTGGTCAAGGCGCGTCGCGCGGTGCCGGATAACGACGCGCTGGAAGTGTTCGTGTATTCGCCGGACCGCGACGGGCTGTTTGCGGCCATTGTGGCCACGCTCGATCGCAAGGGCTACGGCATCCATCGCGCACGTGTACTGGACGCGCCACACGATGCGATCTTCGACGTGTTCGAAGTGTTGCCGCAGGAGACCTATGCCGACGGCGACCCGCAGCGGCTGGCGGCAACGCTGCGCCAGGTACTGGCCGGCGATCTGCAGAAGGTGCGCCCGGCGCGCCGTGCAGTGCCGCGCCAGTTGCGGCATTTCCGCTTCGCACCGCGGGTGGAGTTCAGCGAAAGCGCCGGCGGCCGCCGCACCCGCATCAGCCTGGTCGCACCCGACCGCCCCGGCCTGCTCGCCGATGTCGCGCACGTGTTGCGCATGCAGCACCTGCGCGTGCACGACGCGCGTATCGCCACTTTCGGCGAGCGTGCCGAAGACCAGTTCCAGATCACCGACGAGCATGATCGCCCGTTGTCCGAATCCGCCCGGCAGGCGCTGCGCGATGCGTTGTGCGCCTGCCTTGACCCTGTCTAGCTAGCAACTCCGGAGACCCCCATGGCCACCAGCAAGAAAACCGCGCCCAAGCAGAGCGCGACCACCACCAACGCAGCGTCCAAGCGCGCGAATGCTCCGAGCGGCAAGGCTGCCAAGGTGCCGGCTGCTGCCGACTCCGAGCCAGGTGTTGGCGTCGGCAAGCAGGGCGCGGCAGCGGGCGCTGTCGGCAAAAAGACTGCTGCATCTGATGCAGCAAGCCAGAAAACCGTTGCAAAGAAGACTGGCGGCAAGACCGCGACTTCCGCTGCACCGCGCGTGGCCAGGCAGCCGACCAAGGTGGTTGCTGCACCGGCCGCAAAGAAGGCCGCTGCGGCAAAGAAGCTGCCGATTGCCGAGCAGGCCGTGCACAGCGCCTCCACGCAGGTCGGCAGCGACGAACTCAAACTGGGCATCGAAAGCGCATTCGAACGGCGCGCCACGCTGACCATGGACGAGATCGACGGTTCCACCCGTGCCATTGTCACCCGCGTGATCGACGGACTGGAAAGCGGGCAGTTCCGCGTCGCCGAGCCGGACGGGCAGGGCGGCTGGACCGTCAACGAATGGCTGAAAAAAGCGGTGCTGCTGTATTTCCGCGTCAACGAGATGGCAGTGATCGACGCCCAGCCAGCGCCGTTCTGGGACAAGGTGGAATCGCGCTTTGCCGGCTTCCATGAAGCCGAATTCCGCAAGGCCGGCGTGCGCGTCGTGCCGGGTGCGGTGGCGCGTCGCGGCAGTTACTTCGGCAAGGACGTGGTGCTGATGCCGAGTTTCACCAACATCGGTGCCTATGTCGGCGAAGGCACCATGGTCGATACCTGGGCTACCGTGGGGTCGTGCGCGCAGATCGGCAAGCACTGCCATTTGTCCGGCGGCGCCGGCATCGGCGGCGTACTCGAACCGCTGCAGGCCAGTCCCACCATCATCGAAGATCACTGCTTCATCGGTGCGCGCTCGGAGGTGGTGGAAGGCGTGGTCATCGGGCACCACAGCGTGATCGGCATGGGCGTGTTCATCGGCCAGAGCACACGCATCTACAACCGCGCCACCGGCGAGATTTCTTACGGCTATGTGCCGCCGTACAGCGTGGTGGTGTCCGGGCAGTTGCCCTCCAAGGACGGCTCGCACTCGCTGTATTGCGCGGTGATCGTCAAGCAGGTGGATGCCAAGACGCGCAGCAAGACCAGCGTCAACGAACTGTTGCGCGGTCTGGCGGATTAATCCATTTCGCATCCGCAACAGCTGCCGCGCAGCGCCGGCCAAGGATGCGCCTTTGCCGCGCTCGGTTGCTGCAATGACACGCGCGTCCCAACGCGCTTGCAAGTCGCTTGCCGGTCGCTTCGCGCGCAGTTCCATCGCAACCCCTTTCGATAAGCGAGGGGCTCTGCACCGCCCTTGGGGATATTTCGCATGACCACGCTCTACGGACTCAAAAACTGCGATACCTGCAAGAAAGCCACCAAGTGGCTGGATCGTTTTGGTGTGGCGTATACGTTTGTCGACTATCGCGATCACAAGCCGGAGCCGCAGACCCTGGCGGAGTGGGCGGAGCAGGTCGGTGGATTCGATGTGTTGATCAACAAGTCCTCGACCACGTGGCGGCAGTTGCCGGACAACCGCAAGGCGGCGGGCAGTGCAGCCGAATGGAAGCTGTTGCTGCGCGAGTACCCGCAGCTGATCCGGCGGCCGCTTGTCATCGCCGACGATGGCGCCTTGCATCAGGGCTTTTCCGATAACGGCTTCAAGAAGCTATTCGGCATTGGCTAAGCGACTGCGGTTTTCGACGGTGCCGCGGACCGTGTTGCCGCTATCGTCGCGACGCGTTACGTCTCGCACGCTGATCGCGCGCTCATCCGCTGGGCAAGCCGTTCGACGTCGCGCAGGCAATGACGCGATGATTGCCTTCAAACCGGTTAGCTGCCACCGCTGCAACCGCTGCAACCGCTGCAACAGCGACCAAAATACGCCGATCGATGCAGACGCAATCCCTCCATCAACGCCGCAGATGCGGCTCTATTGCGGTGACGTTTCATGAGCGATGTGCTGGAGTTGACCTGTGACCTCATTGCACGTGCCTCGATAACGCCGGCGGATGCCGGTTGTCAGGCCGCGACTGCGCAGCGCCTGCGCGCAGCCGGCTTCAGCTGCGAGCACTTGCGCCTGGGCGAGGTCGAGAATCTGTGGGCAACCCATGGCAGCGGTGCGCCGGTGCTGGTGTTGCTCGGGCATACCGATGTGGTGCCGCCGGGCCCGCGCGAGGCGTGGACCAGCGACCCGTTCGATCCGCAGATCCGCGACGGCGTGCTGTATGGGCGTGGTGCGGCGGACATGAAAGGCAGCGTCGCCGCATTCGTCGTCGCCGCAGAGCAATTCGTCGCTGCGCATCCATCCCATACCGGCACGCTGGCGGTGTTGCTGACCTCGGACGAAGAGGGCGATGCCATCGATGGCGTGCGCCGGGTTGCCGAGGTGTTTCGCGAACGCGGGCAAACGATCGACTGGTGCATCACCGGCGAACCGTCGTCCACCGAGCGCCTGGGCGATCTGTTGCGCGTCGGCCGTCGCGGCAGCCTGTCCGGTACGTTGACCGTCAAGGGTGTGCAGGGGCATGTGGCGTATCCGCACAAGGCGCGCAACCCGATCCATCTGGCAGCGCCTGCGCTGGCCGAACTGGTGGCGCGGCAGTGGGACGACGGCTTCGAAAGCTTTCCGCCCACCAGCCTGCAACTCTCCAACATCCATGCCGGCACCGGCGCCAATAACGTGATTCCTGGCGAGCTGCAGGTGGCCTTCAATCTGCGCTACACCCCGCACTGGGACGCGCCGCGCCTGGAGGCCGAAATCACCGCGCTGCTCGATCGGCACGCGCTGGACTATGCGCTGCGCTGGCACCGCAGCGGCGAGCCGTTCTACACCCCGGAAGGGCGGTTGCGCAGCGTTGCACGTGAGGTATTGGGCGAGTTCGCCGGCGCGCCGCCGGAAGAAAGCACCGGTGGCGGCACCTCCGATGCGCGCTTCATCGCGCCATTGGGCGCACAGTGCATCGAAGTGGGCCCGGTCAATGCCAGCATCCACCAGGTCGACGAGCATGTGCGCGTGGCCGACCTGCAAGCGCTACCGGCGCTGTATCGCAAATTGATCGAGCGCCTGCTGGTCGGGTGAGCGGGCCACGCAGACGCCGTTGTTGCCACTGAAACAGTTGCGTCGGTGCAGCCGAACCGTTAGCGTCGGCGACATGGTCATTCGCCTCGCCAATCTCAATAACGCCAACCGCAACACTCTGCGCGCGAATAATCGTGCGCGGCCGATGCGGGTCTGCGACTAGGCGACGTCCACCAAACGCCCAGGAACCAGAAAAACCCGCATCGGCCGATGCGGGTTTTTTTTATGGGTGTCGATCCGTGCAGCACGCTCTTACCGGCCGCCAATCCACGCAGTTCTTCAGGAGTGTTTCCATGTGTTCCATCTTCGGTATTTTCGGCCTGCAACCCGGTGACGACCTGCAGGCGCTGCGCCGGCAGGCGCTGGAATGTTCGCAGCGGCAGCGTCATCGCGGGCCCGACTGGAGCGGCGTCTACGTCGATACCGGCGCCATCCTGGTGCACGAGCGGCTGGCCATTGTCGATCCGGCCGGCGGCTCGCAACCATTGCTCTCCGAAGACGGGCAGCTCGCCCTGGCGGTCAATGGCGAGATCTACAACCATCGCGAACTCAAGGCGGAGCTGCTGCAGCCGTACGCGTTCCAGACCGGCTCCGATTGCGAGGTGATCAATGCGCTGTATCGCGAAGATACGCCGGCTTCGTATCTCAACCGCCTCAACGGCATCTTTGCATTCGCGCTGTGGGACAAGACGGAAGGGCGCGTCATCATCGCGCGCGACCCGATCGGTGTGGTGCCGCTGTACTGGGGGCATGATCGCGAAGGCCGTTTGCGTGTGGCGTCGGAACTGAAATCGCTGGTGGACGACTGTGCCGATGCGGCGCAGTTTCCGCCGGGCCATTGGTACGACAGCGCCACCGGCGCACTGAACCGTTACTACGAACGCGCCTGGCGCCAATACGGCGCGGTGGAAGGTGTACAGGTGCAACTGCAGGAATTGCGCGAAGCCTTCGAGCGCGCCGTGCACCGTCAGCTCATGACCGATGTGCCGTACGGTGTATTGCTGTCCGGTGGACTGGATTCTTCGCTGGTTGCGGCCGTCGCCGCGCGCTACGCTCGTCACCGCATCGAAGAAAACGACATCACCGAAGCCTGGTGGCCGCGCCTGCATTCGTTCGCGATCGGCTTGAAGGGCTCGCCAGATCTGGCCGCGGCCGAAGTGGCCGCCGCAGCGCTCGGCACGGTGCATCACGGTTTCGAATACACCTTCGACGAAGGCCTGGATGCATTGCCCGACGTCATTCGCCACATCGAAACCTATGACGTCACCACCATTCGCGCCTCCACACCGATGTTCTTGCTGGCGCGGCGGATCAAGGCGATGGGCGTCAAGATGGTGCTTTCCGGCGAAGGCAGCGATGAGATCTTCGGCGGCTACCTGTATTTCCATAAGGCACCGAATGCGCGCGAATTCCACGAAGAGCTGGTACGCAAGCTCGACGCGCTCAACAACTACGATTGCCTGCGCGCGAACAAGTCGATGATGGCCTGGGGCGTAGAGCCACGTGTGCCGTTCCTGGACCGCGAATTCCTGGATGTGGCGATGCGCATGGATGCCAGGTTCAAGATGGTCGACAAGACCAGCAGCGGGGCGACGCGCATGGAGAAGGGCGTACTGCGCGAGGCATTTGCCGGCTACCTGCCCGAATCCATCCTGTGGCGTCAGAAAGAGCAGTTCAGCGACGGCGTGGGTTACGGCTGGATCGACGGGCTGAAGGCGCATGCGCAGTCGCAGGTCAGCGACCGCGAACTCGCCGCCGCCGACCGACGCTACCCGGTCAACCCGCCGCAGACCAAGGAGGCGTATTTCTATCGCAGCTTGTTCGAGCAGTTTTTCCCTGGCCAGGCGGCGGCGGAAACCGTGCCGGGCGGCAAGTCGATCGCCTGCTCGTCGCCAACGGCGATTGCCTGGGATGCGAGTTTTGCCGCGATGGCCGACCCATCGGGCCGCGCGATTACAGGAGTGCACGCGCAGGCGCTGGCTTCGTAAGGCTGCAGTCACTGCAGCGGCCGGCATGCATCGCTGCACGGCCGGCCGCTGCGTTGACTGGCGCGTCTTATTGCTCGTGCCGCACGCAGTACCCATAGCGCTGCGGATCGATATCCACACCCGCCATGTCGGCCTGGTTATTGCGCCAAAGGTTCGGCTTGAAGTCGGCCGACGTGCAGTTGGCCGCGCGGTCAACGCCGATGGTGTAGGTAAACGGCGTGTTGGCGAAACGGTTGTTCTCGAAGACGTTGTCCTGGCTCATGCTGTTGTCCCAGCACAAAATTTCCGGTGTGCGATAACGAATCGCGCAGGCCAAAAACACGCCGGCCACCTTGTTGCCATCGAATTGATTGTTGCTGAAGCGATTGCGCCGCGCATCGGAGAGATAGATACCCTGGCTGCCGTTGCGTTCGAAACGGTTGTTGCGGATCTCGCTGTCTTCCAGGTGTTCGGTTGTCAGGCCGGCGGCCACGTTGTCGTGGATATAGTTGTTGACCATCGTGACCTTGGCGGTGCGGTTGAACGAGACGCCGTCCCAGATTGCGCCCGACACATCGTTGTTTTCGATGGTGATCTCGCGGGTGTCGTACTCGCTCAGCAGGCACGCGCTGCGGCACTTGTTGACCTGCAGGCCTGCAAGCCGAATGCCTTGCCCGGACCGCACCACCACCGCGCTGTTGCTCAGGTAGGGGCGCTCGGGCATGAACTCCTTATCGCCTGTGCTCGCTACGATCTGCATGTCTTCGATGCTGACGTTGCGGATCACACCGGTGGGTTGCTGGTTTTCGTAATCGCCGACCACCAGCACCGGCTGCTGCACGCCGTCGGCCATGCGCACGATGGTGCTGGGGCCCTGGCCGCGCAGGGTAAAGTTGCCGCGATGGATCGATACCAAGCCATTGAGCGGGAACTCGCCTTTCTCCAGGCAAAGTACCGTGGGCTTGTCGCTTTGCGGCAGTTTGTCGATGGCTTTCTGCAGGTCCTGGCCAGGACGTACCTTGGCGGTGCATGCAGCCACTGGCGCATCCGGCGGGCCGGATTTGGCTGGCGGCGCGGCCGAGCAGGCAGTGGCAAACATCAGTGGCAACAGGGCGGAAACGGAGCGGGCAAGCAAAGGCATGCGGATTCCGGTCAGTGGGGGGAGGAGGGCGATGTGCGGAGCAAGACTCCACATTCGCGACGGACTCTAGTGTGTCCCACCGGACGTTAAGTTCCAGCCCATGCGCAGCCGCGCGATTCGGCGCAGGTTCATTACGTTGCTGCAGTCGAGGCTGTTTTTCCCATTGCGAGAGGTCGCTTCGCTGACCTGCATCACATTGCAAGCGAAACGCCGTGCAGTCAGCGCCCGATTTGCCTTGCACTGCACGGGGGCGCAGTTTCAAGCCACGACTTGCGCTTGTTTACAGCTGTTTTGCACCTGCAATCGGTAGAGCGGGCCAGGCGCGCTCTGTCCTTCCAACAGAAAGAAACACGTGTTTGAGCGGGTGGCAACCGCAGGCGCGATGCGCTGTTTGCGTTGCCATCGCAGCTGGCTGGTGGCGCGCCACATATTCGCTGCGCGCTCGTCAGAAGCTGTAAGCCAGCTGCGCGTAAATGCGACGCGGCTCGCCGGGGAAGTGTCCGGCGCGCGTATTGAACCCGCTCGCCGCATAGACCTTGTCGAACAGGTTCTTGACGTTGATCTGCAGTTTCCACGCGTCCCACTGCGTCTGCCAGCTGATGTCGTAAATGGCATACGGTTTGACGCGTTGGCCATCCAGGCTGACGCGTTCGCCCACGTAGTCGGCACCGAAGGCGATCGCCGAGCGCCACATCGGCAGGTCGTAGCGCGTCCACAGGCCGAAGGTGTTGCGCGGTGCATTGGCGAAGCGATCGCCAGAGGCATTGGTGATGCCATTGGTGCCTGCATCGAGCACACGTGCATCGTTGTAGGCATACGTGAGATTGAGCACCCAGCGCTCGGTCAGGTCGGCCAGCAGGTCGACTTCGAGTCCTTCGCTGCGCACCAAGCCAAGCGCAGAGAGCTGATTGACACCCTCGACGACGCGTCCGTTCGCCTGCACGATGTTGCTGCGCTCGATGCGATACAACGCCGTATTGAGGGTGAGTCCGCCATCGTTCAGCGCAGTCTTCAGGCCCATTTCCCATTGCGTGCTGCGTTCCGGTGCGAACGGTCCGCCCACGCTGCTGTCCTGATTGGCCGCGTCCTGCGGCAGGAAACCGCTGGCATAGCTTGCGTAGGCATTGATGCCATCGCGTAACACCACGGTGCTGCCGACGCGCCAACTGACATCGTTGCCGGTGACGCGCGAACCACTCAGCAGGTTGTCGTCCTTGAAGCCGTCCCAGCGTAGCCCCGCCATTGCATACCAGCGCGGCGTCAGCGTGAGTTCGTCCTGCAGATATGCGCCGTAGCGTTGACTGCGCGTGCTGGTGGCGCGCCAGGGCAGGGCACCCAAACCGTAATCGTAGAAGCCGCTGCGGCCGTATACCGGGTTGAACAAATCGATGCCAGGCACCGGGCCGCGCACGCGTCCGGTGTCTGCGGTGTTGGCGGTTTGCGCGCGGAAATCCGCGTCCAGCCGGTAGTAGTCCGCGCCCATCAGCAGCTTGTGCTCGATCGCCCCGGTACTGGTGCGGAATATCGCGTTGACGTTGCTGGAGATCGCATCGTTGTCGCGGTATTGATTGCGCAGCTGCCGGGTCATCCATTCGGCGGTGCCGTCGCGATCGCGGTCGATCAGACCCATCGGCTCGTGATAGATCTGATGCTCTCGGTTCTTGAACCAGCGCAGCGCCATGTCCACCTCCCACGCGCTGGACGGTGCAAACCGATACTGCGCAAGCGCCACCTTGGCACGCATGTCCAGGAAATCGGTAGGTTCGTTGTGGTTCCAGCGCCGGTCGGTGAGGAAGTTGCCGTCGTTATCGACCGGCACGCCGCGCAGTCGGTTGCCGCCCAGGTTCTGGGTGATGTCGGTATATTGCAGGGTGAGCTCGCCGGTATCGCCCAGATCGAAGGCTACCGACGCATCGCCGATCTTGCTCTGGCTGTCGGTATTCCAACGAAACCCGTCTTCGCCATCGACATAGGCGCCGATGCGGTAACGGATGCGGCCATCTTCGCGCGCAGGGCCGGTGGCCTCGAATGAGGCTGCACCGAAGGATTGATTGCCCAGCTGCAGTTCGATGCGGCGCGCCGCCTGATGACCGGGCTTGCGCGTGACATAGTTGATCACACCCCCGGGTTCGCCACCGCCGTACAGCGCTCCGGCTGGACCCTTGAGCACTTCCACGCGTTCGATGTTGAACAGCTGCGGCACCGAGAACCCGGCATACGGGTCGCCGCGCAGGCCGTCGTACAGCACGTTTTCCTGGCGGAAACCGCGCAAGGTCACACCGGCATAGCTGAAGAAACTGATGCCGCTGATGCTGCGATACAGATCGGTGATCTGCCGCGCGGCCTGGTCGTCGATCAACTCGCGCGGCAGCACCTGCACCGATTGCGGCACCAGCGCCAGCGGGGTATCGGTGCGCGTGGCAACAGCGGCGTCTTCGGACTTGTAGAGCGTCTGCGCACGGCCGATGACATCCACGCCATCCAGCTCGGTCACGGCTGGCGTGGTGGTGTGTTGAGCGAAGGCGGGCAGGGTGTGCAGAGCGAGCGCAGCGGCGAGCGCGGTGACAAGAAGCGTGGGGCGCATTGGTCACTAATGGGAATGGTTATCAAATGCATCTTAGCATGATGTGTTTGCTTGATCATGGAGGTCGCCGAGGTGCCGGGCGCCATGCTTGGTGGAGGATGCATGCGCACGCGCGCACGCGCGCACGTGTGCGGATCCATACATCCGAGATGCGAAAGATGCAGAACGCGCAAAATGCAGAAGGCATGCGTGCACAGCTTCCCTTCCCCCGCCGGGACATCGTCTCCTTCATTGGGGAGCAGGGCGCCCGAAGGGCGGATGAAGGCGGGTGCGAAGCCTGATGGGCGCGCGCGAAGGGTCACATTGCGCACTAATCAGTAGTGCGTGGTGCCCGTAACCTCCCCCCCCAAGGGGAGAGGCGCTTTGTGGAGCAGCGATGCTCGAACGTCTTCCTCCTTCTTCGCTGGACGCTGCGCAGCTGCGTTGCCGCCCGCTCTTACTGCGGACGCAATTGCAGCGTGTAACGCGTGGCAGTGGGCAAAAATGGTGTGGGTCTGCCATGCACCCAATCGTCGTGCCCCGCGCCCCAGAACGGCGAGAGCGGGTGGCCGCTCTGGCCGCCGGGCATGTGCACGATGCCGTCCTGCTCGTGGCCGGGCGAAACCACCATGCGCTCGGAGGCGCCAAAGGCCGGGCCTTGCACGCGCGGCATGTCGCGGTCGCCCGGCAGTTGATCGGACGGCATGCAGAGCCAGCGCTTGGCCAGGGCGGGCAGTGCACGCGCGATGGGGTGGCAGATGGCGGCGGTGTTGCGCTGGCCCCAGGTGTGCTGGCCGCGCGGTTCGCTTTGTGCGTCTTCAGCAATCAGGTCTGACTGCGCACTGCGCGCGGCATCGTCGAGTAACTGCTCCCAACTAGCGACGGCGGGCGATAACAGGTGGGCCGGGCGCTGTTGCAGCAACGGCCAGACGATGCCCTCCAGTTGCGCGCGACGTGGCGGCAGGAACTCCGCGCCAAGTGCGGCTTTTGCCGGTGCCAGCAGGCCGGCTTCCACCGCCTCGATGGTCTTGCTGCGAAATTGGCGCACGATGCGATAGCTGGCCGAGTCAGTCGAGGCGCGCCCATCCCAGTGGCGCGTGACGTGTGCAATCTGTTGCAGTGCCGGGTCCTTGCTGTGCTCGACCACGCTACGCAGCAGTTGCCACCAGCGCGTGAGCAGCACGGCGCGATCGTCGAGCTGGATGGCGAGCAGATCGCGTTCGTTGAAGCGCTGCTTTGCGAAAAGACCCTCGCGAATCTGCTGCGCACGCGCGCCAAGGTCGTAACCTGCGTTGCCAAGCGTGGCCAGTTGTTGCGCATCGACGATACGGTTGTTGGCGGTCCAGAGCCGGTGCGACGGCGGATCGATCAACGCAGGCGCAGCATCGCTGCGCAGCGACCATGGCAGGCAGGTGCCCGACATCGAAGGCGTTGCAGCCGCCTCTGCAGGTGCGCTGGATGCTGCCTCAGGTGCGGGCGTCGATGTCGCCAATTCGGCAATCCCGCTCGGGCCGCACCCGGCATTGCGCGCGGGGCGCGCGCCGATCAGGCGCCAGGCGATGCGCCCGCTGCGATCGGCAAGCAGCAGGTTCTGCGCCGGAATGCCGGAGCGGTCGGCCACCGCAAACGCCGCCTGCAGATCGCCCGCCGTGCTCATCTGGGCGAAGTCCAACCGGATCGCACCGGGCAACTGCGCCGCCCAGCGCAATGCCAGCGCGCTGCCGTCGGCGTTGACGTGCAATACCGGTCCCCACGCCGCTTCACTGACCTCGAACTGCACCGGCGCTGCGCCCGCCACGCGGATGGTTTCCACGTGCCTGGTCAGTGCTTGCGGGTGACCCGGTGTAGGTGCGGGAATACGCGCGAAATCCGCAGTGTCGATGTAACTGTTGGTAAATGCCCAAGCCACATGCCCGTTGCTGCCCACGACCACCGCCGGCAGACCCGGCAGGGTGAATCCGGTGACATCCACCTTGCCCTCGGGCGCATTGCTGTCTGCATAGCGCAGCCGTGCGCGGAACCAGATATTGGGCGCGCGCAGGCCCAGGTGCATGTCGTCGGCAACGATGGCGCGGCCGTCGGCGGTGAGGCTGCCGTCCACCGCGAAGTTGTTGCTGCCCGGCGTCGGCGTTTCCGCGTGTGGCGCGGCAGGCGGATGCGGTAGACGCCGTAGGTCCAGCGTGGCCGCATCCGGCACGCTGGCATCGCCTTGTGGCGGCCCGAACAACGGCGCGTCCCAACTGGAGCCCTGATGGTCGAGCAGTGCCGCCAGCGCAGGGGGCACCACGGCACGGATGCGCGCGGCGGCCAGCTCGGTCTGGTTGTCGCTGTCCTGCAGGTCTGCGTACATCGCGAGGCCGGTGAGGATGGAGTCGTCCAGCGTCCACGCACGCGGTGTTTGGCGCAGCAGCAGATAGGGCCAGGGTCGCACGCGCAGTGCTGCCAGTCCTGCATTGACGCCATCGGTATACGCTTGCAATGCGGTGCGCTGGCTGCCGGTGGCGATATCCAGGCTGGCCTGCACGCGCGCGCGCAGGCGATGCACGCGGTTGCGCTTGTCCAGGTCCACGGCCTTGGCGCCAAACAGCTCGGACAACTCGCCGGCTGGTGCGCGGCGCATCAGATCCATCTCGAAATAGCGTTCCTGCGCATGCACGTAGCCGAGCGCACGCAGCGCATCGAGCTGGTTTGCTGCATCGATGGTGACCACGCCCAGCCGGTCGCGCTGCACGTTGACCGGCGCAGCCAGGCCGCTGAGCGCGCTGTCGCCATCCAACTGCGGCAGGCTGCCGCGCATCAACAGATACAGTCCCAGGCTGGCCGCCAGGACCAGCAACCCGATTCCCAGCAGCAGCCTACCCAGCCATTGACGCATTGTCGGTTCCTTGGAGCCCGGTGAAAGTGTGGCCGGCGGACATGACCGTGGCGGGTCTGGCCGCAAGCGCAACTGAAAGTGATTCCGATTAGATCATTGCCTGTCCGCTTAGGGCACCATGCGCGCATTGCGTCGCTGGAGCACACCATGAAAGGCCATCCCGAAGTCGTCGATTACCTCAAGCAGCTGCTGCGCGGCGAATTGGCGGCACGCGATCAATATTTCCTGCATTCGCGCCGGTACGAGGATCAGGGCCTGATGGCGCTGTACGAGCGCATCAACCATGAGATGGAAGAGGAAACCGAGCACGCCGACGCGCTGCTGCGGCGCATCCTGTTCCTGGAAGGCGACCCGGACATGCGCCCGGCCGAATTCACCCCCGGCAAGACGGTGGTCGAAATGCTGGAGCGCGACCTGGTGGTCGAGTACGAAGTGCGCGCTGCGCTCGCTGCCGGCATGAAGCTGTGCGAAGAACATGGCGACTATGTCAGCCGCGACGTGCTGCTCAAGCAGCTGCAGGACACCGAAGAAGATCATGCATGGTGGCTGGAGCAGCAGCTTGGCCTGATCAAGCGCATCGGGCTGGAGCTGTACCAGACCTCGAAGATCGATAAGGGCCACGTCGCCGGTTGAGCCGGCAACGACGCTGCCCAGTCGACTGGCTGACTGGCGGGCTGACGCAGCGTGAACCGGCTCGGCATGAAGTACGCGTGCCTGGCCATTCCCGACGATGGTCTGTGCGACCTGCCTGCCACTCCTGCAGCCGGCTGCAGGAGTAGGTTTTGACGTGCTTTGTTGCAGGCCTGCCGCATGGGGCAATGCCGCGCTGGCCTGATCAGCCGGCGGCGCTCGCCGCATGCAAGCCATGCAATTGCGACGTGATGGGTGTGCAACATCCGACGGCCGTTTCAGCGGCGTTGCAGGCGATAGACGGCAGTCGACAACCCAGTGACACCTTCATCGCGGAAGCGTGGTTCCTGATCGAGGATGTCGCGCCGTTCCAACTGGTCTACCTGCCAGGCAGCATCGAAAAGTGCATGCACGTGCGTTGCGTCCACCGAGAATGGCGGGCCGGCCTTTTCTGCCTGCGGATATTCCAGGGTGATCAGCAGGCCGCGGCAGTGTGTGGGCAACTGCACATAGACCGTTTGCAGGTAACGCTGGCGCAGTTCGGCCGGTAGCGCGACCAGTGCTGCACGGTCGTAGACGGCCGTGCAGTCCGCCAGCACGCTGGCGTCCAGCGCGAATGCATCGCCGCAGATGATCTCGATCGGGCCGGCGATGAAATGCTCGCCAGCAGCGCTGGTGTGACGTTGCGGTTGAAGGCCTGCCTCATCGAAGAATTGCGTCACCGCCAGCGGCGACAGTTCCACGCCAAGCACGCGATGGCCTTGCGACGCCAGCCAGTGCATGTCCAGCGTCTTGCCGCACAGGGGCACCAGCACGCGCGATTCCTTCGGCAAATCAAGCGCGTGCCAGTGCTTTTGCAGCAGCGGCAACACCTCTTGCTGATGAAAGCCGGTGTGTCCCAGCTGCCAACGTTCCAACCAGAAGTTCGTGTCCATGCGTTGCCTTGCCAGTGGCTGTCTCCACTGTGGTCATGTGAGAGTGGGCCGTGGTGCGTTCTGAAGCGGTGCGCAGCGTTGGCAGGTCGTTGCGATGGCATCGTTGTGCCTGGAATGAGCGAATCCTTGATGCCAGTGCCTCGGCAGTTTTATTGCCTCTGCCGCGCCTCAGCAGCCTGAGGCGGCCGCAGTGCCAGTCGCGCCGCCGCGCGCCGCATGGGTGAACAACCGTTACTGCACCTCCAGGCCGTCCACCTTTTGCCGCGCCCCAGCAGCCTGAGGCGACCGCAGTGCCAGCCGCGCCGCCGCGCGCCGGACGAGTGAATTGCCGTTTGCTGCACCTCCAAGCCGTCCACCTTTTGCCGCGCCCCAGCAGCCTGAGACGACCGCAATCCCAGCCGCGCCGCCGCGCGCCGCATGGGTGAACAACCGTCACTGCACCTCCAGGCCGTCCACCTTTTGCCGCGCCCCAGCAGCCTGAGGC
>NZ_QEYV01000009.1:0-103387 GCF_003992815.1 Xanthomonas sp. DAR33341
GTCCTTGAGGCCGGTCAGGCGGCCCAGCGCGTCGTAGCCCAGGCCGATCTCCGGCGTGGGATTGCCTGCGGGCGTCAGCGCGGTGAGGTTGCCGGCCGGGTCGAAACCGAAGCCCACGTCCAGCCCACCCGGGCGGGTGTCCTGGATGGCCTGCGGGCGATAGTCCAGATCGTACTGGCGGGCGAGGGTGCGGCCATTGCCATAGGTCCAGCCGGCAGCGGGGCCGAACGGGTAGTAGCTGGCGTTGCCCAACAGCACCTGCCGGCTGCCGCCGGCGGGCGTGACGCCAATTTGCGTGGTCTGGCCTTGTGCATTGCGCACGTAATCGACCACAGCCCCGTCGGGATACGTCATCCGCCGCAACTGGCCGCCGACGGTGTAGTCGTAACGCAGCACCAGCGCGGTGCCGTTGCTGGTCTGTACCTTGCGCACCAGATCGCCGAAGCGGTTGTAGCAGTACTGGGTGATGGCGCCACCGTCCTGCATCTTGGTCAGGCGACCGATCGAAAACGTCTCGCCGCTGGTGCACGCCGTCTGCGTCACGTCGTAGGTGTAGGTGACGTTGAGGCTGGTGGTGGGGTAGGTGACTTTGGTCAGGCGATTGAGCGCGTCATAGCTGTAGGCGGTGGTGCTGCCGCGCGCGTCGGTCTGGGTGGCGCGGTTGCCGGCGCTGTCGTAGGTGTAACTGGTGACGCCGGTGTCCGGGCTGGTGAGCTTCACCAACTCGCCGAAGCCGTTGTAGTCGTAGGTGGTGTCCAGACCCTTGGGGTCGGTGACCTTGGTCAGGTTGTCGAGTGCGTCGTATTCGAACTTGGTGTCGGCCTTGATGCCGGCGACATCCTGCAGCGTGCGCGAGAGGCGATTGAGCGGGTCGTACTCGCTCTGCGTCGCGGTTGCCAGCGCATCGGTCACTTTGGTGGCGTTGCCGTTGGCGTCGTACGCGAAGTCGGTGGGGTCGCTGGCGGCAGTGGCCTGGGTCTTGAGCTGACCGAGCTGGTTGTACACGCGCGAGAGCGTGCGCTTCAACGTGCCGGCCGCGTCCTTGGTGTCTTCCTTGACGCGATTGCCGGCGTTGTCCAGCGTGTAGTGGACGGTATTGCCCGCGTTGTCGGTGATGTCGGTCAGCCGATGCGCCGCATCGTAGGTGAAGGCAGTGAACGCGCCATCGGGCTGGGTGACCTGCCTGACCAGGCCGGTGGGCCAGTAGTCGATGCGCGTGATGCGGTCATCGGCCTCGCTAGAGGCATCGGCGCCACGCACCTTGGCGGCGGTCAGCCAACCGCGCGGGTGATAGCTGTAGTCGGTGACGATGCCGTTGGCGTCCTTAACGGACAGCGGACGGCCTGCGCCATCGTAGGCGAGGTACTCGATGACTTGGCCGAGGGCGTTGGTGATTTTCCATCGGTCGCCTTTGCGGTGCGGGCAGCTGCTGGTGGAAGAAGCGCAGCCTGCGTCATCGGTCATGTAGTAGTTGAAGCGCGTAATTCGCCATTGAGTGCCATCGTAGTGCTGGGCTGTCAGTTGCAACCCCGCGCGTGGGCAATTGGAACCCGCATCAACATCTGATTGTTCGCAGAAGCTGCTCACATCTTTTCTGACAGTACCGGTTTTACCATCCGTGATAGCGGAAGTCAGGATCTGTCCACGTTGGGTGAGCGTCCATTCCTGCTTCTGATAGAGGTCGCCAGCGCCAGAATAAATCGATCTGGCGATGGGGGTGGGGAGAGTGGGATGCCAGTCGACTGCAACTTTTTTTATGGTCAGGCCGTCGCGCGATGTTGTTTCCAGGGTGCGAAGTCCGCGCGCGTTGTAATCTTCATCTATCTTCGTGCCATTGAAGTACTGCTTGACATCGGCATAGCCCAAGACATCGTAAGTTTGGCTCTTGATGTTCTGCGAGGTACCGCACGTAGGACAATTGGCAGTTTCCGACGCAAATTTGGCTCGCCCGTAGCTGACGTTCATGGCAAACGAAGAGGAAGCGCCTAGCGCGCTCGTTACCGTCGCCGAGCTCTGGTCGTAGGCGATCTTTGTGTCATCCACCGGATCCGAGGCTGCGCCATGATAGCTGCGTGTTCCGCGGCCTGACTGATCGTACTCCCAGGATGCGAATCGGGTGCCTTGCTCATCGACGATTCCCGTCAGGGCACTGGGGAAGTTGTTGTCTTGGTAGAGATAGGATCTGACTGAGCCATCCTGCGTCGAGGCGCTTTGCAATCGGTTCTTATCATCAAACGCATATGTCAGCCTCCCCCCATCCGGCAGCGTAATAAAATCTAGGTGCCCATATTTGTACGAAAAGGCAATACTTCGCCCGCTTGCATCAGTCGCTATTGAAACTTTTCCTTCATTATAGCGAAGGGTTATAAAATCGCCGTCAGGGTAGTCAATTTTCTGCAAGTTGCCAGCTGCATCAAACTCTTCAATGGTCTGATCGGGAGCGTGGACATGCCAGCTCACCAGCGTCCCGTCCTCCCTAACTTCCTCGAGTACATAGCGCACGTCGCTTTCCGCATGCCATTCGCCACTTCCCTCGTCCTTGAACAAATAAGAGTTGCCACTTGGTCTTGTGAGCAGAACGGTTTTTGCGCCTGACGTTAAGTTGGCTCTGATGGACCGCATATAAGAATGTCGCCACTCAATGCCTAGCGGAGAGCCGGCATCAAGCCCAATATTTCCGCTGGTGTAAAAGCGAGCGAATTGGAGTTTAGTTGTGGGTGCAGAGAAATCTATATCTTTCTGTAGCTTGCTGCCAGTAAAAAAATTGACCGGATTTCCTGCGGTGCAGGAACCCGATGTTGGAGAATCGCACTCATTGTTCTTGCCCGGATCGATGGGCCGACGAATGCATGTCATGAAGTTGCTTGGATTGGGGTCAAATCCAGCTGGGCATTGCCAATGTTTTGCCAACAATGTAGGGAAATAACCGCTGCTTGAAGGTCGGCAAGTGGAATTGTCTGTGGTGCAATTATTTGCACTTGAAAATCCAGCCGCAATGTACGGGCGAAGTTCTGGTCCCTCCGGCCCTGTGTAGCTGATAACCACGATTGATGCGGGTTGTCCATTCCATAGTCCATTTCCTTGTCCTCCACATTGGAGGATCCGGCAGCCAGCTCCATAATTATCAATCTCCGGATTGAATTCACCGGGTAGCGGTGGGATTTTGCTAACTTCGAAGTCCTGAGCGAGCACAGCAGATGCAGAAGGGCAGAGCGCCGTCATTAAAATAAGTCTTGATACTTGTTGCAGCGCAATTCCCGTCAAACGCTTTTGAGAAAGTACCGGTGAATTATTCGATTGGGTGATACATGAATTACTGCTTCGGGCATGCATTGCTCTCTTCCTTGATGGCTAAAATAATGGCTGGGGTAAGGGGTGTATTCATGCAACTATGCCCGAAGTGTCACTTGGGCGCATTGTCTGCACTCCTGCAGTACGAAAAGTAGCGTTTTCGCCGATGCTCGTGACATCGTTTGCAACCATGGCCGCACCATCTTTGCCTACGATCAAGCGCTAACGCTCTGAGGCGGCTACCCGATAGGCAACATCCAACCTGCGAGCTTCCTGCTCCAATCGTTCCGGAGTGCGGTCGTTGCTAACAACATCGTCGGCGATGGCTTCTCGCTGTTCGCGCGTTGCCTGCGCGGCGATCATCCGGTTCGCCAATTCGGGTGTTGCGCCATCGCGCCGCATCAGGCGCGCGTGCTGCAAGACGGCCGGGACATCGACGACTAGGATGCGGTCCAGCCATGGGTAGGTGGCACGTCCCCCGGCTTCAGCGAGCAGCGGGATCGCCACGATCGTATACGGTCCCCGAGCAGCCAGTGCCGCGCGATGCAGCTCGGCGCGGATGGCGGGGTGAGTGATGGCTTCGAGCGCCTTCCGTTGAATTGGATCGGCAAAGACAATTTGGCGCAAGGCTTGGCGGTCCAGCATGCCATCCGGCAACAAGATGGCGCGCCCGAAGCGATCGGCGATGGCATCAAGGATGGGGCCGGGCTCCACGACCTGCCGCGCAATCACATCGGCATCGATCACCGGTACACCCAGCTTCTCGAACTCGGCGGCCAGCGCGCTCTTGCCGGAGGCGATGCCGCCCGTAAGGCCGACGATGAAGTCGCTCATCGTCGCGCCAGGGTCAACGCAGGCCTGCGAAGTGCAGGTAGCCGTCCACCAGGTCGTTGCCCCAAAAGAACACCACCCAGCCAGCAATGGCCAGGTAGGGGCCGAACGGGATCGGGGTGGCGCGGTCGCGGCCCTTGGCCACCAGCCAGATCGAGCCGAGGATGGCGCCGACGAGCGAGGAGATCAGGATGATCGGCAGGATGCCTTTCAACCCGCACCACGCGCCAAGCGCGGCCAGCAACTTGAAGTCGCCGTGGCCCATGCCTTCCTTGCCGGTGAGCTGCTTGAACAACCACCACACCGTCCATAGCGACACATAGCCGACCGCCGCGCCCAGCAGAGCAGGCTTGGCCGGCATGTAGAGGTTGTCCATCGATCCGACGAGCCCCAACCACATCAACGGCAGGGTCAACTGGTCGGGCAGCAGCTTGTGGCGCAGGTCGATGCCCGACATTGCCACAAGAAAGCAGCTCAGCACGATCGCGCCGAAGCCCTGCCAGCCAAAGCCGAAGCGCCACACGCTGGCGACGCACAGGATGGAGGTGAGCAACTCGACCAGTGGATACTGAATCGAGATCGGCTTGCCGCTGTAGCGCGACTTGCCGCGCAGCATCAGCCAGCTGAAGAGCGGGATGTTCTCCCACCACTTGAGCTTGTCGCCGGTGACCGGGTCGTGCGACGGCTCCACCACGATCCCCGGCGGCGGCGGCTCATAGATGTCCGGCAGCTCTAGGATCTCGCGCGCATCGCGCCGCCACTGCCACTCCATGCGCTTGGGCAAGCGCAGGATCACCACGTTCAGGAAGCTGCCGATCAGCAGTCCCAGTCCGGCCGCGGCGGGAAAGCCGAGACCGGGATGCTGGTCGAGAAATGCCATTACGTCTTATCCAACCACCGAGGCGAGCTTGAAGATAGGCAGGTACATGCCGATGACCATGCCGCCGACGATGGTACCAATGAACACCATGATCAGTGGCTCTAAGAGACTGCTTAGAGCGTCGACTGCGTTGTTAACTTCCTGCTCGAAGTACTCCGCGACCTTGAAAAGCATGGTGTCGAGCGCGCCTGCTTCTTCACCGATAGCGGTCATTTGCACCACCATGTGCGGGAAGAGGCCAACTTGCTTCATCGCTACGTTTACTGGATATCCGACCGAAACATCGTCTCGCATACGAAGCACTGCTGCCTCGTAGACCGAGCTCCCAGTGGCGCCCGCAACAATACTCAGTGCCTCTACCAGAGGGACACCTGCCTTAAAGGTAACTGCTGTTGTTCGGGCAAACCTGGCGACAGAACTGTTATGCATGATCTGCCCAATGACCGGAACCTTCAATACAAGTCGATCCAAGCTGTGTTGCATCGCCGGAGAGCGTTTATAGGCAAATATCATTCCTCCGATCGCTCCGACGATTAGGAGTAACAGTGCCCACCACCATGAGACCATGAAGCGCGACGCGCTGACGATCATTTGAGTGAAAGCGGGGAGTTCGGCACCAAATCCTTTGAAAACGTCTTCAAATTGCGGAACAACCCAGATCAGAAGGATAGAACTAACCAGAAGAGCTACAGCCATTACCATGGCGGGGTAGAATAGTGCCTTTTTGATTTTGCCCTTGAGCGCCTCGATGTTTTCCTTGTAACTGGCGATGGTGTCCAGCACCGTTTCAAGCACGCCAGCGCCTTCACCTGCTCGGACCAAGTTCCGGTACAACTCGTCAAACTGCACAGGATGCTTGCTGATCGCCTCGTACAACGAAGATCCGCCTTCAATGTCAGTGCGGACTTGACCGACCATCGTGCGCATGCGAGGGTTTTTTTGTCCTTCGCCGATGATTTCCAAGGCGCCGACGATTGGCACGCCAGATTTCATCATCGTTGCCATCTGCCGGCTAAAGAAAGCAATGTCTTTGGCGGTAACCTTCTTGCCCGCTGCGCCAAAAAGAGGTTTCGGCTTGGGTTTCACCACAGTGGGTGTGATCCCCTGCCTACGTAATTCGGCACGCAGTAGGTTGGCGTTGCGCGCTGTCTGCTCTCCCTTCATTGTTGCGCCGCGCTTGTCTTTCCCCTCCCAGACAAACGGGCTCAATTGAGTTGCGGGTGCTGGTCTATTTTTTGAAGCGCTAGGTGCTGTTGACATATCGATCCCCATCCGCCTTCCCCAGGCGAATTACGGGACGATGGTAGCGGGTTCCAGCAAAGATGGCATCCCCGGAGGAAGGGGGGGGGCTTCAGGATGTGATGATGTGGTTGACAGTTTGTGTCACCTTTGGACCTTGTTTGTCCTACTGGCGACTTGCTCGCAGATTGGTTGTTTGGTACATGCAATCGATGAAATGCCTGGCATCATCTGTCGCAAGCGCAGAACAGGCGGATGATTGTGGACTTGGCATAGTTCCTGCTTGGCATGCTCTTGCAACGCGGTATACGGCCGCGCGCTGTCCGAAGGGAGTGCCCGCGGGCGAACAACTTAACTCAACATCTTCTTGGGGATATCTATGAAAAAGCAGCAAGGTTTTACGCTGATCGAACTGATGATCGTTGTTGCGATCATCGCCATTCTGGCCGCCATCGCGCTGCCGGCCTATCAGGACTATGTGGTGAAGTCGCAGGCCGCATCTGCCCTTGCTGAAATCACTCCCGGAAAGGTTGGCTTCGAGCAGGCAACCAACGAAGGTAAGACCCCTAGCACCGCCGCTGCTGACGCAGGCTACATCGGCGTGGGTGGTACTACCTCGTATTGCACCGTGACGGTCACTGCCACCACCATCGTTTGCGCCACCCGTGGTGGAAACGCGACGAAGTTCAATGGCAAGAACTTGACCTGGACCCGCGACGCCGCGACTGGTCTGTGGAGCTGCTCGTCTGATCTGGACGCGAAGTACAAGCCGGGTAAGTGCACCTAATGCATAGTATTGGTGCGTAATAATGCTTAAGGATGGCCCCACTTAACAGGTGGGGCCATTTTTTTGAGCGAACAATAGCTCAAATCGCCTTGAGTTTGAGATATCCTCGACTATATCGCTCGTGAGTAATTGCTATGAGTGTCATGGGAACGGCTAATCTGGTTGGTATCACTGGAATCGCTCGGCGTCTGGTTCAGGATGGCGCGATCGACGAGTCCGCTGCCCGCGCTGCAATGGACCAGGCTGCGGCAGCCAAGATTCCCTTGCCGCAATGGTTCTCCGAGAAGAAGCTGGTCACCGCATCGCAGCTCGCCGCCGCCAACGCGGTCGAGTTCGGCATGCCGCTGCTGGACGTGTCGGTATTCGATGCCAGCCAGAATGCGGTCAAGCTGGTCAGCGAGGAGTTGCTCCAGAAGCACCAGGTGCTGCCGCTGTTCAAGCGCGGCAACCGGTTGTTCGTGGGGGTGAGCAACCCGACCCAGACCAGGGCGCTGGACGACATCAAGTTCCATACGAACCTGGTGGTCGAGCCGATCCTGGTCGACGAGGACCAGATCCGGCGCACGCTGGAGCAGTGGCAGGCCAGCAATGCGGCGCTGGGTGCGTCGCTCGGCGACGACGACGAGGGGATGGACAACCTGGACGTGTCGGTCGGGGACGAGGACATGGGCGCCGGCGGGGATTCCGGGGTCGATGCCAAGGGCGACGACACGCCGGTGGTGAAGTTCGTCAACAAGGTGCTGGTGGATGCGATCCGGCGGGGAGCCTCGGACATCCATTTCGAGCCGTATGAAGACGACTACCGGGTGCGCTTGCGCATCGATGGCCTGTTGAAGAACGTGGCCAAGGCGCCGGTGAAGCTGAACCAGCGCATCGCAGCGCGGTTGAAGGTGATGTCGCAGCTGGATATCGCCGAGAAGCGGGTGCCGCAGGACGGGCGCATCAAGCTCAACCTGTCCAAGACCAAGCAGATCGACTTCCGTGTCAGCACCTTGCCGACCCTGTTCGGCGAGAAGGTGGTGCTGCGTATCCTGGACGGCAGCGCGGCCAAGCTGGGCATCGACAAGCTGGGCTACGAGCCGGACCAACAGAAGCTGTTCCTGGAAGCGATCCACAAGCCCTATGGCATGGTGCTGGTGACCGGGCCGACCGGCTCGGGCAAGACGGTGTCGTTGTACACCGCGCTGGGAATTCTCAACGACGAGACGCGCAATATCTCCACCGCGGAGGATCCGGTCGAAATCCGCTTGCCTGGCGTCAATCAGGTGCAGCAGAACAACAAGCGTGGCATGACCTTCGCCGCGGCTTTGCGCTCGTTCCTGCGACAGGATCCGGACATCATCATGGTCGGCGAAATCCGTGACCTGGAGACTGCCGAGATTGCGATCAAGGCGGCGCAGACGGGTCACATGGTGCTGTCGACATTGCACACCAACGATGCGCCGCAGACCATCGCGCGTCTGATGAACATGGGCATCGCGCCCTACAACATCACCTCGTCGGTGACGCTGGTGATCGCGCAGCGTCTGGCGCGGCGCTTGTGCAACAACTGCAAGCGCAAGTCGACGCTGCCTGACAACGCATTGCTGGCCGAAGGATTCACGCCTGCCCAGCTTGCCGCCGGGATCGAGCTGTATGAGGCGGTCGGTTGCGATGAGTGCACCGAAGGCTACAAGGGGCGTACCGGTATCTACCAGGTGATGCCGATGACCGACGAGATCGGCGCGATCGTGCTGGAAGGCGGCGATGCGATGCAGATCGCCGAGGCCGCGCAGGCGATCGGTATCCGCGATTTGCGGCAGTCGGCGTTGATGAAGG
This sequence comes from Xanthomonas sp. DAR33341, assembly GCF_003992815.1. NCBI lineage: Bacteria > Pseudomonadati > Pseudomonadota > Gammaproteobacteria > Lysobacterales > Lysobacteraceae > Xanthomonas > Xanthomonas sp. DAR33341. Next base: position 8,847 of record NZ_QEYV01000009.1, read on the forward strand.
CTGCGAATGGGGTGACTAGCCTGGCCGAGATCAATCGTGTGACGAAGGACTAAGCGCCCTCATCCGCCCTTCGGGCACCTTCTCCCGCAAGCGGGAGAAGAGGGCGGGACGGCGATGCAGATTGCCGAGGCCGCGTAGGCGATCGGTATCCGCGATTTGCGGCAGTCGGCGTTGATGAAGGCTGCGCATGGGGTGACCAGCCTGGCCGAGATCAATCGTGTGACGAAGGACTAAGCGCCCTCATCCGCCCTTCGGGCACCTTCTCCCGCAAGCGGGAGAAGAAAGCTGCAACGCGATCTTCGGTAAGCGGGAGAAGAGGGCGGCACGGCGACGCAGATCGCCGAGGCCGCGCAGGCGATCGGTATCCGCGATTTTCGGCAGTCGGCGTTGATGAAGGCTGCGCACGCGGTGACCGGCCTGGCGGAAATCACTCGAGTAACCAAGGACGAAGGGCTGGGAATCGGGGAGTCGGATCAGGGAATCGGAACAGCTTGGTGACCCCGAACAGCCTGGGACCCATACGGTCTAGGCTGTTTTGTCTGGACAACAGCGTCGAGCATTCCAGCCGACTACCGGGAGCTGACGCATGAGCCAGTCCACCGCAGTGTCTCCCACACAGGCCATCGAGACCGGCAACTGCGCTTTTACGATTCCCGATTCCCCACTCCCGATTCCCTGCTCTGCTACTCCATCCCCAGCTTCTTCAGCTTGTAACGCAGCGCCCGAAACGTGATGCCCAACTGCGCAGCAGTCTTGGTCTTGTTCCAGCGGTTTTCTTCCAGCGCCTTCTGGATCGCGGCGCGTTCCAGTTGCTCGATGTAGGACGGCAGCGCGGCCGAGGCGGGGTCGATGTCGACGACGGCTTCGCGCGGTTCGGCCGCGGCGCCTCCTGGGGGGGCGGCCAACCGGTGGCCGCCGTGCGCGGGCAAGCGCAGGTCGGTAGCGCTGATCTGGTCGTCTTCGGCCAGGGCCAGGGCGCGTTCGAGGATGTTTTCCAGTTCGCGCACGTTGCCGGGGAAGCCGTAGTGATTCAAGGCGTCGAGTGCGGATTGGGTCAGCAGCGGAATGGGGCGGCCGTGGCTGTGCGCCAGGCGCGCGATGATGGCAGCGGCCAGCTGCGGCAGGTCGCCACCGCGTTCGCGCAGCGGCGGCACACGCAACTCGATCACGTTGATGCGGTAGTACAGGTCATGCCGAAAGCGGCCGTCGGAGACCAGGTCGCCCAGGTCCTTGTGGGTGGCCGAGAGGATGCGCACATCCACCAGCGATTCGCTGGATGCGCCGACCGGTCGCACCGACTTTTCCTGGATCGCGCGCAGCAGCTTGACCTGCATCTGCAACGGCAATTCGGCCACTTCGTCCAGAAACAGCGTGCCTCCATGCGCGGCCTGGAACAGCCCGGGCTTGTCGGCATGCGCGCCGGTGAAGCTGCCTTTCTTGTGGCCGAAGAATTCGCTTTCCATCAGCTCGGCGGGAATGGCGCCGCAGTTGACCGGCACGAACGGGCCGGCGGCACGTGCGCCTTGTTCGTGGATGGTGCGTGCGACCAGCTCCTTGCCCACGCCCGATTCCCCAACGATGTAGACCGGCGCCTGGCTGCGCGCGACCTTGCTGATGGTGGCGCGCAGGATTTCCATGGCACTGGAGTCGCCGAGCAGGCGGCTGGCCTGTTCCGGTGGCGGCGGTGGCGGAGCAGGGCGGTCGCGGTTGTTCAATTCCAGCGCGTGCTTGACCAGGCCGCGCAGCACGCCGATGTCGACCGGCTTGCTGACGAAATCGAAGGCGCCGGCTTTCAGTGCTTCCACGGCCAGGTCCATGCTGCCGAACGCGGTGATCATCGCCACCGGCGTCTGCGGATAGTGTTTTGCGATTTCGGTGACCAGTTCGATGCCGTTGCCGTCCGGCAAACGCATGTCGGTCAGGCACAGATCGTAGGGATTGTTGGCCAGCAACTCGCGCGCTTCGGCCAGGTTGGCAGCAGTGCTGATGCGCAGGCCCATGCGGCCCAGGGTGAGAACAAGCAACTCGCGGATATCACGCTCGTCATCGACAACCAGGGCGCTTTTGGGTTCGTTCATGGGACGCACGATAGCCCAGCGTGATGATGGTCGACAATTGTCGAGCAGGTGGCGGCCCAACGATTCACCTGCTGCGCGGGCGCGTCACTGCGGCTTTCAGCGCGTTTGCAAGCTGCCGATGCCAGTCGGCGATGGCTGTCGATGCGCTGCGTTGCCAAACGCATCTGCCTACGAAAGCCTTGCTTGCGTAAGCCCGCAAGACCTGCAGGCCAGGTACCGCATGGCGTTTGCGTCTTCGCCAATGCGATGTTCTGCAATCGAACAAGTCGCTGCTCTGCTGGATATCGCCACATCAGGCATCCCGCTCAGCCGACAGCCGAGCACTCACTTGCCGAGCAATCCGTTGGGTCCTTGCAACGAAATCCGGAAGCACGCGCCACCGCCCGGGACCGAGACGTAGTCCAGTTGCGCCTGGTTGGCGCGGCAGAGTTCCTGGGCGATGTACAGGCCCAGGCCGGTGCCGTGCTCGGAGGTGGTGTAGAACGGGCGGAATAATTGTGCCGCCACGGCGTCGGGGATGCCTGGCCCGCGGTCGATCACGTCGATCACTGCCTTGCGCTCGAGGCGTTCGACGTGCAGCTTGACGCGTGCCGGTTCGTCCATCACCCGGCCGTACTTGAGGGCGTTGTGCACCAGCGCGGTGAGGATCTGATGCAGGTGCTTGGGGTCGACCAACGCATGCACGGAGCTCCCCTGGATGCTGGCCTCCAGGATGTCGGTTTCCATCGACAAGGTCTGGCGATATTCGACCACGAAGCGGCGCACGAATGCGGCCAGGTCCAGATTGTCCGGGGTGGCGCGTTCCCGGCGCGCCAGCGCGAGGACGCTTTCGACGATGCCGTTGGTGCGCTGGCATTGCTGGTGGATGATCTGCAGCAGGCGGCGGTCGGCATCGCCGATGTCCGGCGATTCTTCCAGCAATTGGGAGGCGTAGCTGATTGCGGCCAGCGGGTTGCGGATCTCGTGCGCCAGGCTGGCCGAAAAGCGCCCCATGGCCGACAGGGTTAGCGATTCGGCACGTCGCGACACCACCGTGGCGTCGTCCAGGAACACCAGTGCCAGGTCGCTGTCGGCAAGCAGGCGCACGAAGCGCGGTTGCACTTCCGGGCGTTCGGCGCCGAGTTGCAGAGGCGCCTCTTCCTCGCGCCAGCCGCTACGCCAGCGCTGCAGCCGGCGCGCCAGTTCCGGGGTGAGCGCCACCAGCGACAGGTCGGTGGACGGGGTGCGTTGGTCGCCATCGCCCAGCAAGCTCAGCGCCGCTTCGTTGGCCAACGAGATGTGGTTGTGGGTATCCACCACCAGCACGCCGGTGCGCATGCGCCGGATGATCAGCTCGTTGATCTCGTACAGATTGGCGACCTGGGCGCCGCGTTCTTCGGCCAGCATCTGGTTGCGACGGGCGCGCGCGGCGATTTGTTCGCAAATGAAGGCCACCGCGACGTAACTGGTGGCAAACATCGCAAGTTCGGCCACCGGGCGGGTGGCGCCGCCGCCTTCGAGCAGGGTCCACAGGTATTCCAGCAGGATGGCGGCGCTGGCGAGTACCGCGATGCTCATGCCGTAGCGCAGTCGCAGCAGGATGGAGGCGGCCGCCACGTTGAACAGCAGCATCATCGCAATGCCGGCGCTGGCGCCGGGCAGGGCGTGCGTGGCCAGGGTGGCGGCAAGGATGTCGGCCACTACCGCGCACAGCACGGTGGGGGTAAGGCGACGTTCGCCGCGGCCCCAGAACAGCAGCGGGATCGCCATGCACAGGTAGCCGATCGCCACGCCGGCGGCCAGGCGCGGGTAGCGCGGCTCGGGGATGGCGTCGGACAAGGGGCTGAACACCAGCGCGGCGATCAGGCCGGCCACCAGTACCCGGTACAGCGAGAAAAAGTACAGCTCGCGCTGCGGCGCGGACTGGATCCGGGCGATGAGCGATGCGATGGATGCCAAGCCGATTCCCCGCTGGAGCGAGCCGCGAGTATAGGCAGGTGCGCGGTCTGCGCAGCGCCTGCGCACAGAGTCGGCCTGCGCGCAAGCGCTGCGATCGGGCGGCCAATCCCGGGCAATTTTGCGCCGCACGGCGTGGTCGGCCACAATAGGCGGCCCGTTCGCGTCCCATGACGTGCCGCCCCGGCGGTCTGCGTTGCACGCAGCGGTCGTTTCCTTTTCCCACGGTGACGCATGAATTTCCACGAATACCAGTCAAAACAGCTGCTTGCCGAGTACGGCATCCCCGTTCCGGCCGGCAAGGTCGCGGCGACCCCGGACGAAGCGGTTGAAGTCGCCAATTCCCTGGGCAATGGCCCCTGGATGGTGAAAGCGCAGATCCACGCGGGCGGCCGCGGTAAGGCTGGCGGCGTCAAGTTCTGCAAGACCACCGACGATGTGAAGGCCGCAGCCGCCAAGATGCTCGGCACCAAGATGTCCACCTACCAGACCGCCGGTGTCGAGCTGCCGATCAACCTGGTGCTGGTCACCACCGCCGGTGAGATCGTCAAGGAGCTGTACCTGTCGATCCTGGTCGACCGCGGTACCAAGACCATCACCTACATCGCCTCCAGCGAGGGTGGCGTGGAGATCGAGCAGGTGGCGGCCGAAACCCCGGAGCTGATCCACGCGCTCAATGTCGATTTCGTCGAAGGCGTGCAGGGCTACCACGGCCGCGATTTCGGCTTCAAGCTCGGCCTGAACGCCAAGCAGGCCGGCCAGTTCGCCAGCATCATGGTGAACCTGTACAAGCTGTTCAACGAAAAGGACCTGGCGCTGGTTGAAATCAACCCGCTGGCGATCCTGGACGACGGCAACCTGTACGCGCTGGACGGCAAGTTCGACAGCGACGACAACGCCGCGTTCCGTCAGAAGCAGCTGGTCGCCATGCGCGACAAGACGCAGGAAGACGAAACCGAAGTGACCGCTTCGGAGCTGGACATCAACTACGTCACCATGGACGGCAACATCGGGTGCATGGTCAACGGCGCAGGCCTGGCCATGGCCACCATGGACGTCATCAAGCTCAATGGCGGCGAGCCGGCGAACTTCCTGGACGTGGGCGGCGGTGCGAACAAGCAGCGCGTCATCGAAGCGTTCAAGCTGATCCTGTCCTCGGACAAGGTCGAAGGCATCTTCGTCAACATCTTCGGCGGCATCGTGCGCTGCGACATGATCGCCGAAGGCATCATCGCCGCAGTCAAGGAAGTGGGCGTCAAGGTTCCGGTCGTGGTGCGCCTGGAAGGCACCAACGTGGAAGAAGGCAAGCAGCTGCTGCGCGACAGCGGCATGGCCATCATCCCGGCCGACAACATCAACGACGGCGCCAAGAAAGTCGTTGAAGCTGTCAAGAACGCCGCCTGATCCACGCCACCGAAGGAATTATCCATGTCCGTTTTGATTAACAAGAACACCAAGGTGATCGTGCAGGGCTTTACCGGCCAGCAGGGCACCTTCCACGCCACTCAGATGGTCGAGTACGGCACCCAGGTCGTCGGCGGCGTGACGCCCGGCAAGGGCGGCACCACCCATATCAATCTGCCGGTGTTCAACACCGTCGCCGATGCGGTCGAGGCCACCGGCGCCGACGCCTCGGTGATCTACGTGCCGCCGCCGTATGCGGCCGATGCGATCCTGGAAGCGGCTGCGGCTGGCATCAAGGTCATCGTGTGCATCACCGAAGGCATCCCGGTGCTGGACATGCTGCGCGTCAAGAACGTGCTGACCCGTTCGCATCCGGACACCGTGCTGATCGGGCCGAACTGCCCCGGCGTGATCACCCCGGGCGAGTGCAAGATCGGCATCATGCCGGGCCACATCCACAAGCCGGGCAAGATCGGCATCGTCTCGCGTTCGGGCACGCTGACCTATGAAGCGGTCAAGCAGACCACCGAAGTGGGCCTGGGCCAGAGCACCTGCATCGGCATCGGTGGCGACCCGATCAACGGCCTGAACTTCGTCGACTGCCTCAAGCTGTTCAATGAAGACCCGCAGACCGAAGGCATCATCATGGTCGGCGAAATCGGCGGCGACGCCGAGGAAGCCGGTGCCGAGTACATCAAGAACCACGTCAAGAAGCCGGTCGTCGGCTTCATCGCCGGTGCTTCGGCGCCGGCCGGCAAGCGCATGGGCCATGCTGGCGCGATCGCATCGGGCGGCAAGGGCACGGCCGAAGGCAAGTTCGCGGCGATGGAAGCCGCTGGCGTCAAGACCGTCCGTTCGCCGGGCGATCTGGGTGCGGCGATCGCTGCGCTGGTGAAGTAAGCACGCCCCACGCGCAAGCGTGTGAGCGTCAGAAAGGCCGCCTTCGGGCGGCCTTTCTTGTTGTTGGGGCGTGGCGGCTTGCCCTCATCCGCCCTTCGGGCACCTTCTCCCGCAGGCGGGAGAAGGGAGTGGCGAGCGCAGGTGTGAGTGTTGTGGCGATAGGAGCTACGACTGTGCAGCATCAGCAGAAGCAGAAGCAGAAGTAGCAGTAGCAGTAGCAGTAGCAGAAGTAGCAGTAGCAGAAGTAGCAGTAGCAGAAGTAGCAGCAGCAGCAGCAGCAGCAGCAGCAGTAGCAGTAGCAGAAGGTTATACGCAGACCGATCCACCGACTGCCATTCGCCCTGGATTTCCCCTCTCCCGCGTGCGGGAGAGGGGCAGGGGTGAGGGCGCTTTCCTTACACCCGCCAACGGCCGCAGCCGATAGCGAGCAGTGGCGCTCTACACCAAGCTGTGAGCTCCCCAGACCTGGGAGCTTCCGATGCGCACCGGTGAAAAGATCCGCTTTGCAAAAACCTTGCGGCGCGAGATGACCGCTGCCGAGCGTTTGCTTTGGTACCGCCTGCGTGATCGGCGTCTGTTGGGATTCAAGTTCCGCAGGCAGTGTCCGGTCGGCCCGTATGTCGCCGATTTCGCCTGCCTGGAACGTGCGCTCATCGTAGAACTTGACGGCAGCCAACATCTGGAGGCGCCCTCCGATGCCGCGCGCGAGCCCTTCCTGCACCGAAAAGGCTTCCAGTTGCTGCGCTTCTGGAATAATGAAGTGCTGGCGCGCACCGATGCTTTCTGCGACGCGATTGCGCAACGGCTGTGCGTTGCCCGCTTCTCTCTTCCTCCTTCCGGCGTTCGGTAGGAATCTGCAAAAGGCTGCCGATATGTCCCAGACCCTCCGCATCGCCATGGCCCAGTTCGACTTCCCGGTCGGCGGCGTGACGCAGAACACCGATCGCATCATCGAGTACATCGCAGCGGCGCGCGACGAGTTCGAGGCCGACATCGTGCTGTTTCCCGAGTTGGCGATCAGCGGGTATCCACCGGAAGACTTGCTGTTAAGGCCGGGATTCCTCGCTCATTGCGAACAGGCGCTGGCACGGATTGCGGCCGCCACGCGCGGCATCGTGGCAGTGGTCGGCTGGCCGCAAAGCGCGGGCAGCGTGGTCTACAACGCCGCCAGCGTGTTGCGCGACGGGCGGATCGAAGCCACCTACCGCAAGCGCGAATTGCCCAACTATGCGGTGTTCGACGAGCGTCGTTATTTCGACGTGGACCCGGATGGCGAGAACTGCGTGGTCACGGTCAAGGGCGTGCGGGTGGGCGTGGTGATCTGCGAAGACCTCTGGTTCGCCGAGCCGTTGGCCAACACGGTACGGGCGGGCGCGGAGTTGGTGCTGGTGCCTAACGCCTCGCCCTACGAGCGCGGCAAGCATGCGCAACGCGATGCATTGCTGGCCGAACGCACCCGCGAGAGCGGGGCGGCGATTGCCTATCTCAACGTCGTGGGCGGGCAGGATGCACTGGTGTTCGATGGCGCCTCGGTGGTGGCCGATGGCGACGGCACCGTGCACCCCGCCGCTGCAGCCTTCGTGGACCAGTGGCTGGTGGTGGACTACGCGGCCGGCGAGCGCAGCTTCACTCCGGTGGTGTGGGTGGATGACGGCGACGAGAGCATGGACGCGCTGGCCTGGCGCGCGGTGGTGCGCGGGCTGCAGGACTATTGCCGCAAGAACGGCTTCAGCAAGGTCTGGCTGGGCTTGTCTGGCGGCATCGACTCGGCACTGGTGTTGGCGATGGCGGTGGATGCGCTGGGCGGCGACAACGTGACCGCCGTGCGGTTGCCGTCGCGCTACACCGCCAATCTGTCCAACGACCTGGCCGACGAGCAATGTCGCGCGCTGGGCGTGAAGCTGGAGACCATCGCGATCGAGCCGGCTTTCGAAGGCCTGCTCGGCGCGCTGGGGCCGATGTTCGACGGCACACAGCCGGACATCACCGAAGAAAACCTGCAGTCGCGCAGCCGTGGCGTGATCCTGATGGCGCTGTCGAACAAGTTCGGCGGACTGGTGCTGACCACCGGTAACAAGAGCGAATACGCAGTGGGTTACGCCACCATCTATGGCGACATGTGCGGTGGCTACGCGCCGCTCAAGGACCTGTACAAGACGGAGGTGTTCGGCCTGGCGAAATGGCGCAACACCGTCGGCGGCGCGCCGGTGATTCCGCCAGCGGTGATCTCGCGCCCGCCGTCGGCCGAGTTGCGCGACAACCAGACCGACCAGGATTCGCTGCCGCCGTACGATGTGCTCGACGGCATCCTGTATCGCTACGTCGATCAGGAGCAGTCGCGCGACGACATCGTTGCGGCAGGCTACGCGGCCGATACCGTCGAGCATGTGCTGCGCCTGGTACGGCTCAACGAGTGGAAGCGCCATCAGTCCGCGCCCGGGCCCAAGGTGTCGCGGCGTGCATTCGGTCGCGAACGGCGCTATCCGATCACCAACGGATATCGCGGGCAGTAGTGCGAACGGCTAATCCGATCACTCGGCTGACGCCGTGGCTGCCGCTGCGGTGGCCGGCGGCTGGGCGAACCGCGTGAGCAGATCCAGGGGCGGTTTTGGTCGGGCCAGGTCGTACATCAGGCCAAAATGGCCTTCGGGCCCCTGGATGGTGGCCTGGTCCAGTAATTCATAGACATTCACCTCGGCCACCACGTCGGCGTAGTTGTCACGCACGTTGCGCAATAGCTGCGCCAGGCTGTCGTAACAGCCCCGATCACCTGCGGTGCCCCCAGTGGTGCTGCCTGTATAAATCTCCGCACAGTTCAGCTCGTTGAAGAACACCGGGGTGTTGTAGGTACGTGCGGCAGTGCGCAGCTGGCCCAGGTACAACGCGCTCCAGTAGCCGGCATCCTGGTGGAAGGCGTAATAGTGGAAGCTGATGTGGTCGAAATTGAAGCCGGCCGCCTTGGCCTTGGCCAGGAACCACAGCGAGCCATTGCGGTCGCCGGGGCAGCGTGCGTTGGCGCTGCGGTCGTCGCTGTTGCAGGCGGTGATGTTGATGGTGAAGCGCAGGCCGGCACCCAGTTCGTTGGAGGCCTGGCGCATGCCCAGGTACATCGTGGTCATTGCCGCGATGCGGGCATCGGCCTCGGCGCGCACCAGATCCTGTTCGTTGCCGATCTCCCAGACCTTGATGTCGGCCGCATAGCGGCGTGCCAGCTGGTAGCCGATCTCGCGCGACATCGGGTAGACCATCGGGCGCAGGGTGATGCCGTACTTGCGCGCCAAGGGAACTAGCGCATCCAGCGTTGCGTAGTCGCGCGGGTCGACATCAAACCGATAGCTGCGCAGGTTGCGCGCTGCCAGCAGTTTGAAGCGGGCCTCGGCCTGGGTCATGGCGTAGCCGGGACGGCTGTCGTGCGCGTTGACGCCGTAGACGATGGGGGCTGCGGTGGCGCTGACGGTCGCGGCAGCCAGCGAGAGCATGAGCAGCAAAGCGATGATGGTACGAGACATGCGGCTTCCTTGGCTGGCGCTCGCAGGAGTCGGAGCTGGTTGGGGATGAGTATAGACAGGGGACCCGGAGGCATTTGGTGACCTGGGACCGGTTCCAGGATGCGCACGCGCGCGACTCCGGCAATGCGTCTGCGCGCAGGGGAAGCGACTGAAGGCTGCAGGTGCGTCGGCGGCGGCAATCGCCGCCGTGTCGTCGTCGGTACTGCACTTGCCGTGCTGCCGTCATCGTCGCCGCAACAAAAAAGAGGCCTTGCGGCCTCTCTTCGGTCATGCGCTGCGCCTGATATCTCAGTCGCGATTCATCTGCGAATTGCTTTGCCCGGTCGCGGCGGATTTTTCGCCGGCAAACGGGTTGAGCTTGCGGATGGCCCACGGGTATTTCGGCCAGTTGCCGGTCAGCCACGGGTGCTGCGGGTCGTTGAGCTCCAGCACGCGGCGTGCGTCGGCTGCCAAGGTCTTGTTGCCCAGGTGCGTGTAGGCCTCTGCCAGCACCGCGACCGCGTCGTACTGGAAGGCGCTCTGCGGATAGGTTTCGAGCAGGTAGTTGGCACGACCGGCGGCCGACACCCAGGCATCGCGGCGCAGGTAGTACAGCGCGTTGTCCAATTCATGCTGGGCGAAGATGTCGCGCAACTCGATCATGCGCTTGCGTGCGTCGGCGGCGTAACGGCTGTTCGGGTAGCGATCGGTGACGGTATTGAAATCGTTGTAGGCCTGCTGCGGCGAAGACAGGTCGCGGCGGCTCGGGTCCAGCGACCATACGCGGCGCAGGAACACCGTGTCGCGGTTGCTGTTGGCCAGCCCGCGCAGGTAGTACAGATAGGAGATGTTGCGGTGGGTCGGGTAGGTACGGATGAAGCGGTCGACGCTGGAGACGGCGTCGTCGTGCTTGCCGGCCTTGTACTGGGAGTAGGCGGTTTCGATCATCGCCTGCTCGGTGTACGGGCCATAGGGGTACTGGGCGATCAGGCGCTTGTAGCTGGCTTCGGCGCCGGCCCAGTTGCCTTTCTCCATCAGGTTATGACCCTTGCCGTAGAGCTGCTCGACCGGCATGCCCTCGTCGGGATTCTTGTCCTTGGCGCCGCGGTGGCAGCCGGTGACGACGAACGCCATGACCAGCATGAGGGCAATCAGGCGCGCAGGCGCGGAAAACGTGGACCGTCGGATCATGGGTCTGGGCAGGACGCATCAGGAAAACGAGAGCGCGATGATAGCCTAGTGGCCTGTCCGGCGACTGACTCCCGCCGCCCGGACCCCCAAATTCCCGCTTTTGCCCGAGTGCCCGTGTCCATGTCCGACCCATCTGCCGAACCCCTCGACCCGTCCATCCGCCAGGCGATCGTGCCCGACAACGCCGCCGGACGCCGTTTCGACGCAGTGCTGGCCGAGCTGTTCCCGGAATTTTCGCGCTCGCGGCTGTCGGAATGGATCAAGTCCGGCGACGCGCTGCTGGACGGCGAAATGGCGCGCCCGCGCGATACCTTGCGCGGCGGCGAGAGCGTGCAGGTGCAGGTGGTGCTGGAAACCCAGACTCACGCCGCGCCGCAGGACATTCCGCTGAGCGTGCTGTACGAAGACGAGCAGGTGCTGGTGATCGACAAGCCGGCCGGCCTGGTGGTGCATCCGGGCGCCGGCAATCCGGACCGGACCCTGGTCAATGCGCTGCTGTTCCGCGACCCGGCGCTGGCCTCGGTGCCGCGCGCCGGGGTGGTGCATCGCCTGGACAAGGACACCAGCGGCGTGATGGTGGTGGCGCGCACCGTGCAGGCGCAGACCGCGCTGGTGGAGCAGCTGTCCGCGCGCGAGGTGCATCGCCAGTATCTGGCCGTGGTGGTGGGCGCGCTGGTCTCCGGCGGCACCGCCAATGCTCCGATCGATCGCCACCCGCGCGACCGCCTGAAGATGGCGGTGCGCGACGATGGCCGCGATGCGGTCACGCATTACCGCCTGCGCGAGCGCTTCCGTGCGCACACCGCGCTGGAATGTCGGCTCGAAACCGGGCGTACCCATCAGATCCGCGTGCACATGGCGCACCTGAAATCGCCGATCGTCGGCGACCCGCTGTACGGCGGCGCGCTCAAGCTGCCCAAGGGCGCCACCGATGAGCTGGTGCACGAACTGCGCACCTTCAAGCGCCAGGCGCTGCACGCTGAAACCCTGGAATTCCTGCATCCGGTCAGCGGCGAGCCGGTCCGCGCCAGCGCGCCGGTGCCGGCTGATCTGCAGCGCCTGATGACCGTGCTGCGCGAAGACAGTGCACGCGCCGCCGAGCTGGCGCGCCGCTGAGATGTCCATGGCTGCGCCCTTCGTCCTGCCAGCCGACTGGCCGGTGCCGCCGCGCATCCGTGCGCTGACCACGCTGCGTCACGGTCTGGGCGGCTCGCTGCCGCCGTTCGACACGCTCAACCTTGGCAACCGCAACAGCGCCGAAGGCGATGTGCCCGAGCAGGTGGAGCGCAACCGAGCGCTGCTGGCCGCGGCACTGCAGCTGCCGAGCACGCCGCATTGGCTGCGGCAGGTCCATGGCGTGGACGTGGTGCGGCTGGATGCACCGTCCGCTGCGCCCGATTCCACCGACCGCGCGGCGGACCAGCGACCAGGCGCACACGAACCGGTCGCCGATGCTGCCGTGACGTCGGTGCCTGGCGTGGTACTGGCAATCCTCACGGCCGATTGCCTGCCGGTTGTGTTCGCCGCCGTCGATGGCAGCGAAGTTGCTGCTGCGCATGCCGGTTGGCGCGGGCTGGCCGACGGCGTGCTGGAGCGCAGCGTGGCCGCAATGCGGACGCCACCGCAGCGACTGGTGGCCTGGCTGGGGCCGGCCGCGGGACCGCAGGTGTATGAAATCGGCGAGGACGTGTTCGACGCCTTCGTTGCGCACGATGCACAGGCGCAACGCGCGTTTGTCGCCACGCGCCCGGGGCACTGGCGGGTGGACCTGTATGCGCTGGCACGCCAGCGGCTGCAGCAGGCCGGCGTGCCGGCCGATGCGGTGCATGGCGGCGGGTTGTGCACCATTTCCGATCCACAACGTTTTTTCTCGCACCGTCGCGATCGCCGCAGCGGACGCATGGCCACACTGGCCTGGATTGTCCCCTGAACACGCCACTGTTCGCACAGGTGCTGGGGCAGGACGCGTTCGCGCAACTGCCTGCGCCAGTGCGCGCGCTGCACTCGGTGCGGCAGCGGCAGCGCTTTGCCGGGCGCGCCCAGATTCAGCGTGGTGGACATGCGCTGGTGCCGTTGCTGGCGCTGTTGAGCCGTCTGCCGCGTAGCGGCGAGGTGGCGGTGGAAGTGGACTTTCTGGCCGACACGCACGGCGAGCGCTGGCATCGGCGCTTTGACGGCATGCCGATGCATTCGCGGCTATGGCGCCATGGCGAAAACTTGCGCGAACACCTGGGTGCGGTGCGCTTTGAATTTTCGCTGCAGGCCGATGCGCAATCGTTGTATTGGCAGGCTACTCGCGTGTGGGCGTTCGGGATGATTCGCTTGCCTGCACGCTGGTTCCGGCAGGTGCGCTGCCGCGAGCATGCCGACGGTGGCCGTTACGGGTTTCTGGTGGACGTGCAGTTGCCGCTGGTAGGACCGTTCATTCGTTACGAGGGCTGGCTTGAACCGCGCTGATCAATCGCCTGTTGCGCCGCCTGCGGCGCGCGCCACCATCGTCTTCGACGGCGTGTGCCTGCTCTGCAATGGCTGGGTCAAATTCCTGCTGCGCCACGATCGGCATGGGCGCTATCGCTTTGCTGCCATGCAAGGGCAAGCCGGGCGCGCACTGTTGCAGCAGCACGGTCTGGACCCGGACGACCCCCTGTCGTTTCTACTGGTGGACGCCACCGGTGCCTGGACCGACAGCGACGCGATCGTGCGCGTGCTTGCGGGATTGGGCGGACTCTGGCGGCTGAGTGGGGTGCTGCGCCTGGTCCCACGTCGCGTGCGCGATCTTGGCTACCGGCTGATCGCACGCAATCGTTATCGCTGGTTCGGCCGCAGCGATCACTGCATGCTGCCCACGCCCGAGCAACACGCGCGGTTTCTGGACTGAGGCACTACACGTGCGTCGTGCGCGGCGATTGGCTGGCGCACCCGGCGATCCCGACCAATGGCGCGTAGGAGCGCGCCTGAGCGCGAGGAGCATTCCGGGGAACGCCCGGTCGCGCCCGGGCGCGCTCCTACGAATGGCTACGCATGCCGGGCTTATGCCGCGTTGTGGAAGCTGGCGCGCGCGATGTTGGAGGCGCCGGGGCGCGCGTCGGACTGCAGGCGGAAGATCGAGACCGCATCGGCCAGTTCCACCGCCTGTTCTTCCAGGCTGCGCGCGGCGGCGGTGGCTTCTTCCACCAGCGCGGCGTTGCGTTGGGTCACTTCATCCAACTGCGCGACCGTGCGGTTGACCTGCTCGATCCCGCTGGACTGCTCGGCGCTGGCCGAGGTGATCTCGCTCATGATGTCGGTGACGTGTTTGACCGAGCCGACGATCTCGCGCATGGTCGCGCCGGCGCGGTGCACCAGGCCCGAACCCAGCTCCACCTTGTCGGTGGAGTCGGCGATGAGCGTCTTGATCTCCTTTGCCGCATCGGCAGAGCGCCGCGCCAGTGCGCGCACTTCCGAGGCAACCACCGCAAAGCCTCGGCCCTGTTCGCCGGCACGCGCGGCTTCCACCGCGGCGTTGAGCGCCAGGATGTTGGTCTGGAACGCGATGCCGTCGATCACACCGATGATCTCGCCGATCTTGCGCGAGGCGGTGCTGATCTGGCCCATGGTGGCGACCACCTCGTCCATCACCTGCCCGCCGCTCTGCGCCACGTCGCCGGTGCCGACGACCAGGCGATTGGCCTGCAGCGCGCTCTCGGCGTTCTGCTTCACGGTGGAGGTGAGCTCTTCCATCGAGCTTGCGGTTTCTTCCAGATTGGCCGCCTGTTGCTCGGTGCGCTCGGAAAGATCCATGTTGCCGGCGGCGATTTCCACCGCGGCCTGGCGGATGGTGTCCGATGCGGCCTGGATGCCGCCGATGATCTCGGTGAGGCGGGTAACGGTCTGGTTGGTGTCGTCGCGCAAGCGCGCGAAGATACCGTGCGCATCGCCGTCCACGCGCTGGGTGAGGTCGCCTTCGGCCAGTGCACCGATCACGCGCGCCAATGCGGCCAGATGGGTTTCCACCGAGTCGTAGATGCGGTTGATGCCTTGCGCCAGGGTCAGCAGCACACCGTCCATGCCGTCGATCTGCATGCGGCGGCTGAAATCGCCGGCGGAGGCGGCGTCGATGATCTGGATCAGTGCCTGCTCGGCGTTGACCTGCGCGGTGACGTCCATCCACTGCGCGATGGTGCCGAGCTTGGTGCCGTCGGCGGCGATGATCGGGCTGTAGACGAAGTCGATCTGGCGGCCGAAGAACGGCGCACGCACGGCCTTGGAGGCATTCAACGCGCGCATGCGGTCGATCGCGGCCTGGCTGTCGGGATAGATGTCGCCGATGCTGCCGCCGACGAAGCCTTCGGCATGGAAGCTGGGACGGAAGCTCTGCACATCCGGCTCGATCAGCTTGAGCATGGCGAGCAATTTGCGGTTGGCGAACAGCACCTGGCCATCGTCGTCGGCGATGCGGATCATGGTGTCCAGATCGTCCAGCGCCTTGATCACGAACTGGCCATGGCGCAGGCCTTGCTCCATCACATCGATGCGGATGGCGAGCTTGTCCTGGGCATCCTGCAGCGCGTGCAGCAACGGTGCGAGGTCGCCGGAGGCGTTGCGCAGGTCCAGACGCTGGGTGCGTCCGTCGCCGATCGCCACCACCGCACGCATTGCCTGCTGCAACTGCGTGTCGTGACGACGGCGCGACCACCACCAGAGCCCGGCGCTTGCCGCGCCCGGCACCAACAGGGCGGGCAGCAGGCGTCCGAGCCCGCTCAGGAAGCCGCCGGGTACCAGCGTGGCGGCGTAGCAGGCGAGCAATGCCAGCACCCCGATATGCGCAGCAGCGGGCAGCCATGCAGTCCAGGTGGCGCGCGCAACGTGCCGACCGGCGGGCGGTTGGACGACGGGGGCGGCATCGTGTGCAAGCGACATAGGCTGAGTCCAGCTGGGTGATCTGAGAAGGGGGAGCGGCATCGGCAGTCCATGGCCTGCAATTGGGGTATCGGCGGCTGAGTCCGAATCATGATGATGTGAAGACGCCGTTCGTCGGAATATGGCAACCAGGTCGCGAAATAGCCTGATGTCATTGATACGAAAGCGATTTCAGTGCACCGGGTAAGCGCGCCGGGTGCGATCAAACGACCCACCACGACGACTCGATTGTAAATTTCGCGTGAAAAATGCCTGCGCGAATGCCCGGCAATGTCAGCGACCTGCAATTTGGAACGGACACATCCATCCGAGCGTGGGGCTGGCTCGGTTGTCGGCAGGGTGCGCTCTGGATTTGTAGTCGCGCAGGCCTTGGACTGTTGCGTGGGATCGCCGGCTTCGGAGCTCGGCCTGGGTTCGGACGTCTGAAACTCAGCTTTGAGAGCCAGTGCGCCTCGGCCGCGCGTCATACGCTCGGCTGACATCGCCGGCTTCGACCTGATGTGCCTTCGCCGCCCCGTGAAGCGCGCGCATAAAAAAACCGGCCGTCTCGCGACGACCGGTTTGACTGGTGCATCCGTCGGCCCTGGACCGACGGCAGGTAGCCCATGCGCCAGAGCGTTGCCGGGCGGGTGAGGCGCAGCGGCCGATGCAGTGCAGACTGCATGGGCTTGTGCGCATCAGCGCACCGCCTGGCCGCATGCGGCTTCCAGCACTGCCGTTACTTGGCAGGCGCGGCCTGCGCATCGTCGGGCAGGGCCCAGGCAATGACGCTGTCGCCCGACTTGGTTTCCATGCGGTCGTGTCCACCGACGGCGGCCACGATGTATTGCTTGCCGTTGATGGTGTAGCTCATCGGCGCTGCCTGCGGCCCGGCGGGGACGCGGGTTTCCCAGACCTGCTTGCCGGTACGGGTGTCGAAGCCGCGCATGAAGTCGTCCAAGGTCGCGCCGATGAAGGTCACCCCGCCAGCAGTGGCCAGCGAGCCGCTGTTGTTGGGCGTGCCGATCTCGAACTTGGTCTTGGACGGGATGCCCATCGGACCCTGGTCGTAACCGGTGCCCAGCGGACGACGCCAGATCACCTGCTGCGTGCGCAGGTCCACACCAGCGATGTAGCCCCACGGCGGTGCCACGCACGGGGTGTTGAGCGGCGACATCCACGGCTCCTTGCGGGCGCCGTAGGCCAGGCCCTTCTGCGCCATGTAGCCGGGGGTCTTGCTCTTGCCGTCGAACACCGACACCACGCCCAGCTCGTCCATCTTCTGGCGGGTATACACCTGCAAGGTGTAGGGCAGGCGATTGCTGTTCATCACCATGATGCCGCGCTGCAGGTCCACCGAAACGCCGCCCCAGTTGATGCCGCCGTGGTTGCCGGTGAAGGCCAGCGACCCCTGCAGGGTGGGCGGGGTGAACATGCCTTCGTAGCGCAGCTGCTTGAACTGGATACGGCAGACCAACTGGTCGAACGGGGTCATGCCCCAGGCATCGGATTCGATGATTTTTTCGAACTCACGGCTCGGCGCGCCCACGGTGTTGGGCATGCCCGGCGAGATCGGTTGCGTGGCGGCGGTCCAGTCGCCGTGGTCGGTTCCCTGCGGTACCGGAATCTGCTTGACCGGCATGATCGGCTCGCCGGTGGCGCGGTCCAGCACGAACACCTGGCCGGACTTGGTGGCCTGGATCACCGCAGCACGCGTGCCGCCGCCAGCGACCGGCCAATCGACCAGGTTCGGCTGCGGGCCGATGTCGTAGTCCCACAGGTCGTGGTTGACGGTACGGAAGTGCCAGCGTTCCTTGCCGGTGGCGGCATCCACCGCAACTAGCGAGGCGGTGTATTCCTCGTCCTGCGGGGTGCGGCCCTTGCCGAAGAAGTCGCCGGATGCATTGCCGGTGGGCAGATAGACCAGACCCAGCTCGTCGTCGGCGGCCATCAGCGACCATACGTTCGGGGTTGAGCGCGTGTAGGTCTGGCCGGCCGGCGGCTCGGCGGTGATCGCCGGGTTGCCCAGGTCCCAGGCCCAGCGCAGCTGGCCGGTGAGCGCATCGAAGCCACGCACCACGCCGGACGGCGCATCGCCTTCCTGACCATCGCGGACCTGGCCGGTCGGCTGGATCACCACACCGCGCATCACCACCGGCGGCGAGGTGGGGCCGACGAAGCCCGGCTTGGTGTTGCCGGTGCCCGCATTCAGATCGACATAGCCGTTGTTGCCGAAGCTGGTGCACAGCTTGCCGGTCTGCGCATCCAGCGCGCCGAGGCGGCCATCGACCATCGGCCAGAAGATCCGGGTCGGGCACTCGGCGGTGCCTTCGGGCGCCTGGTAGTACGACACGCCACGGCAGGTGGTGGCAGCCACGCCCGCCATCGCCTTTGGGTTGGTCTGCGGATCGAAGCGCCAGCGCTCCTTGCCGTTGGCCGCTTCCACCGCGATCACTTTCTGGGTGGGGGTACAGATGTAGAGCAGGTCGCCGACCTTGAGCGGGGTGTTCTGGAAGGCGTAGCCCAGCTTGGAGTCCTTGGGCTTGAGGTCGCCGGTGTGGAATTCCCAGGCCACCTTGAGATTCTTCACGTTGTCCGGGGTGATCTGCGCGCCGGGCGTGTAGTGGTTGGACAGGTTGGAACCCGCATAGGAGGTCCAGTTGCTGGCGTCATGATTGGCCGCGACGTTGCCGTCGGGGCTGGGCACGGTGCCGCGGCTGAAGGCCGTGGCGCTGTCGGCCGGCAGCTTGGAGGCATCGGCCAGCTCGACATTGCGCGGCATCAGCAGCGGCCACAGGATCAGCGCGGCGCCCAGGATTGGCAGCACGCCGGTCACCAGCGCATAGCTCAGGCCGGACAACGGCTGCATGCGACGACGCGCCACACCCCAGAACGGCAGCAGCACCAGCCCCAGCACCGACATCATGGCCAGGCGCGGCACCAAGCCCCAGCCATCCAGGCCCACTTCCCACAGCGCCCAGGCGATGGTACCGGCCAGCGTGGCGCCAAACAGCCAGAGCCCGGCGCGCTTGCCCAGCGCGAGCAGGACGCCCGCCAGGAACAGGGCAATACCCGCGATCAGGTAATACCAGGAGCCGCCCACGGCCACCAGGCGGCCGCCCTGGTAGGCGAGCACCGCGCCAAGCACGGCGATCACCACGGCATAGGCCACCAGCAACCAGGTGCCTAGCCCACGTTTTGAGGATTGATCAGTCATTTTGAGATGTCAGGAAGGACTCAGGCACCAGCGAGCGGTGGCGAGTCGTGGAGGGAGAGCGATCGCAGGCGCCATCACGCGGCCCGGATCTAGATACGCACGTCGAACGCTATGAACGCGCAGCCCCTCCCAGGGTCCTCAGCGCTAATCATGTGAATATTTTAGACCCCCGGACGCCCTTTGTCCGTGACGGAATAGGAACCAGCGTTCCAACCTGCACGTTTGGCACACTGGAAACACGCGGATGTTGAACGCTTTGCAGTGTGCGCGGCGTTGCCTGCAGACCTGAGTTGATATGCGCTTGCGCTGAGCGCGCCCGCGATTGCAGGGCAGAGCGTTGCGGCGCACGTGCTGTGGCCGGTTAGTGCCGCGTCGATCGCACCTGCACAGCACCTGCACACTGTCGACCTCCGACGTCTTTTCCCACTGCAATCAGGGTTCGCATGGTCAGGGGGCGCAGCTGCTCAATGCGTCGGCGTCGGGCAGCCAAACGCTCTGGAAATCGCAGACTTCACGCTGATGGCGGCCATGTCGTCCTCTGCCTGTTGGGGACCTTGTCCGCCTGAAGGAGGACAAGTCCCGGTAGGGGACGGGTCGTCGCTCTACACCTCAGAGAGCGCTTGCAGATAGCGCTGGCGCCAGTGGTTGATGTTGTTCTTGCGCAGGTGATCCATCATCGCGTGCCAGCGTTCGATGCGGCTTGCCAGCGGCATGCTTGCCGCTGTGGCGATCGCGTCAGCCACGCCATCCAGATCGTGCGGGTTGACCAGCAACGCTTCTTTCATTTCGTCGGCTGCACCTGCAAACAGCGACAACACCAGCACACCCGGGTCTGCCGGATCCTGCGCGGCTACGAATTCCTTGGCAACCAGGTTCATGCCGTCGCGCAATGGCGTGACCAGACACACCGAGGCCGCACGATAGAAGCCTGTCAGCGTGGCATGGCTGAAGTTCTGGTTGACGTAGCGCAGCGGCGTCCAGTCCGGCTCTGCATGTCCGCCGTTGATGTGGCCGGCGATCTGTTCGAGCTGGCTGCGCAATTGACGGTATTCGGTGACATCGCCGCGCGAAACCGGCGCAATTTGCAGGTAGGTCAGGCTGCCGGATTGATCCGGATACCGCTCCAGGTAGCGCTCGAAACCCTGAAAGCGCTCCGGCAATCCCTTGGAATAATCCAGGCGGTCCACACCGATGGCCAACTGACGGCCACGCAGGCTTTCGCGCAGATCACGCACCGCCTGCTTGCCGGCAGAGGCCTTGGCCTGGTGGGCAATCAGGTCGGTATCGATCCCGATCGGGAACGAAGAGGCGGTGAAGCGGCGCCCACCCGGGCCTTCCACCAGATCGCCTTCCAGAATGCGGCCACCGCCGAATAGGCGCACATAGGCCTTGAAACGTTCGGCATCGCGCTGGGTCTGGAAGCCGACCAGGTCGTATGCGTAGAAGGTACTGAACAAACGCGCATGATCGGGCATGGCCTGCACCAGATCGGCCGACGGCATCGGCACGTGCAGGAAGAAGCCCATCTTGCAGCCCACGCCCAGCTCGCGCAGCATCGCGCCGAGCGGAATCATGTGGTAGTCGTGGATCCACAGCGTGTCGCTGTCTTTCAGCAGCGGCGCGAGTTTTTCGGCAAACAGCCGATTGACGCGCATGTAGCCTTCGCGCGTGGCGCGGTCGTAATCGACCAGGTCCAGGCGGAAGTGCAGTAATGGCCACAGCGTGCGGTTGGCGAAGCCGTTGTAGTACGAATCGATGTCGCGCTTGTTGAGGTCCATGGTGACGAAGGTGATGTCGCCTTCGGTCTGCTCGTGCATGCCGCCGCTGTCGCCGCGCACGGTCTTGCCGCTCCAGCCAAACCACACACCGCCGCGCTCCTTGAGCGCCGCCAACAAGCCAACCGCCAAGCCACCGGCGCGGTTCTCGCCGGGCACCGCAACGCGGTTGGATACCACCACCAAACGACTCATGACGCCTCCTGCCAGCTCCGCGACAAGCGCATCGCTGCGATGATCAAGCCAACATGCGAATAGGTCTGAGGGAAATTGCCCCAGGCTTCGCCGTCCTCGAACGATAGATCTTCCGACAGCAAGCCGAGGTGATTGCGGCGCGAAAGGATGCGCTCGAACAATTCCCGTGCCTCGTCCTTGCGCCCGATCGCGGCCAGTGCGTCGATGTACCAGAAGGTGCAGATGGTGAAGCTGGTTTCCGGCTCACCGAAGTCATCCGGTGCGATGTAGCGGTACAGCGCATCGCCGTGCTTGAGCACGCGACCGACCGCCTCGACCGTGCGCACGAAGCGGCTGTCGTCATTGGCCACGATGCCGATATCGGCCAGCAGCAACAGCGAGGCATCCAGCCGGTGGCCGCCGAGGGTGTCGGTGAAATGACCGCGCTCCTCGCTCCAGGCCTCGTTCAACACGCGCTCGCGGATGCCGTCGGCACGTTCGCGCCAGTAGGTGCTGCGCTCGGGCAGCACCAGGCGGTCGGCGATCTTGGACAGGCGATCGCATGCCGCCCAGCACATCGCGGCGGTGTAGGTATGCACTTCGGCGCGGCCGCGAAATTCCCACAGGCCGGCATCGGGCACGTTATGCAATGCATAGGCGCGCTCGCCCAGCGGCTCAAGCCGGCGGAAGGTATCCGCATCGCCTTGATCCTTCAGGCGCAGATCGAAGAACAGCTGCGTGGACGCCAGCACCACGCTGCCATAGACATCTTGCTGCTGCTGGATCCACGCCAGGTTGCCGCGCCGCACCGGACCCATGCCGCGGTAACCGGCCATGGTGTCCACTTCGTGTTCTTCCAGCTGCGATTCGAAGCCGATGCCGTATAGCGGCTGCATGGTGCCGTCGGTGGTGGCGATATTGAAGATGTAGCCGATGAACTGCTCCATCGTGCGGGTTGCGCCGAGCCGGTTGAGCGCACGCACCACGAAGGCGGCATCGCGCAGCCAGCAATAGCGGTAGTCCCAGTTGCGCGGCGTGTTGGGCGCTTCCGGAATCGAGGTGGTCATCGCCGCGATGATCGCGCCGCTGTCTTCGTACTGGCACAACTTCAGCGTGATCGCGCTGCGAATCACCGCCTCCTGCCAGTCCAGTGGAATGGACAGGTAGCGCACCCATTCGCGCCAGTATTCTTCGGTGCGTTCCTGCGCTTCCTGCACGTAACCGGTGAGCGAGCGGGTCAGCGATTCGTCCACGCCCAGCACCAGACTCACCGGATGGCTGAGCACGAACGGCAAGCCGTCGCGGACGAAGCGCACCGGCACATCGGTGGTCAGGCGCAAGGTGAATTCCGGCAACACCCAACGGATGTGATTGCTGCCCCAGGTGGTGTCCGGCGTGCGGCCGCCCCAGTCGGCCAGCGGGCGGGCGCGCACGATGATGCGCGGGTTGCCGCTCAATGGCCGGATCTGGCGGATGATGCTGACCGGCCGATAGAAGCGCCCGTTGTTGCGCCAGCGCGGCGCGAAGTCGATGACTTCCAGCTCGCCACCGTGGCGATCGCGCAACACCGTGCGCAGCACAGCGGTATTGGGCAGGTAGTGCTGCTCGCTGCTGGCGAAATCTTCCAGTTCCACGGCGAAGTCGCCGCCTTCGGTCTTGGGCGAAAGCAGCGTGCAAAAGGCCGGGTCGCCGTCGAATGCCGGCAGGCAACTCCACACCACGCGCGCCTGACGATCGACCAATGCACCGAAACTGCAGTTGCCGATGACGCCCAGATCCAGGTTTGGCTCGGTCATGGAGTGCAAACGATCCTGTTGAAGTGAATGAGAGCAGGTGCGCTGTGCTCAGCGGCTGCGTGCGTTGCGTTGCAACCACGCGTGTACGTCGGGGGTGCCGCCGACGCGAAAGCGCGCGCTGGTCTGCGCGCGATCGCCGACGAGCACGCTCCAGCCGCCGAGCCGGTTGGCGGCGTCGAAGCCGAATTCGTCGGTAAGATCGTCGCCGACGAACACCGGCGTGCGACCGGCGAAGGTGCCGTGCTGCATTAGTTGCTCGACCGCCAGACCCTTGTTGCTGCCTTCGGGAACGAATTCCACCACGTGGTCGCCAGGCTGCAGGCGATAGCCGGAAAGCTGTGCGATTTCCTGCTGCGCGAAGGCGAGCACTTCGGGGCCGGCCTGCGGCCGGGCGCGCCAGTGCAGCGCCACGCTGGCGCCCTTGTCTTCGACCAGCACGCCGGGGTGGTGGTGCGTCAGCGCCGCGGCGCGTTGATGCAGGCCGTGCAGCCACTGGGACGTGTCTTGGGGCATTGCCGCGCGTGCCGCGAGATCGCTGCGCAGCTCATGCCCGTGCAGACCGGCGGCCGGCAGCAGCAAGGGAGCGAACAGGGCATCCAGCTGGGCGAGTGGCCGGCCGCTGACCAGTGCGACGGCGCCCTTGAGGCGCTCGCTCAGCAGGCCGATGGCCTCGCGCACGTCGGGCAATAGCTGCACCGCCTCGGGGCGGTCGGCAAAGTCGATGAGGGTGCCGTCCACGTCCAGAAACAATGCACAGGCATCGTCCAGCAATGGCGGCGACGGTAGGGGGGATTGCGCGTCTGCCATTGGGCTAGTGTGCGCAATGGGGTGTGAGATTCAGGTTATGGAACGGCGGGGATTGCCCCTTCTCCCGCTGGGGCATTGTCCTCCTTCATGGGAGGGAAGGTGCCCCGCAGGGGAGGATGGGGGTACGGGCGAAGCCTCCTGTAGTGACTTATGACGCGAGGCTTCGCCCGTACCCTCACCCCAACCCCTCTCCCGAGGGGAGAGGGGCTTAACGCCGTTGCTCAGAACGAGTACCGCACCCGCCCATACCAATACGCGCCGTTGCTGCCGATCGGCGAGAGCACGTCGTAGGGCAGGTTGCCGAAGTAGGCGATGTCGTCGATGGAACGGTCCGAGTAGTTGTCCAGAATGTTCTGCCCGCCGATGGCCAGCGTCCATTGCGTGCCCAGGTGGTATTCGGCTTCCAGGTCCAGTTGCCACTCGGCGCCGTAGGTCTGGCGCGGCACGAAGCCGCCACCGAAATCGAATACGCGGGTGGCGCTGCCGTAGCGGTTGACGCGTGTCTGCAGGTTCCAGTGCTCGTTGCTCCAGTTCGCGGCAAGCGAGGCGCGGGTGCGCGGTGCGGCGTCGGTGAGCGTGTTGCTTTCTTCCACGCCGAACAGCACGTACTCCGGGTTCAATGCAAGCAACTGGGCCGGGGTGGCAATGATGTTTTCCAGCTCGGTCTTGGCGTAGCTGTAGGTGCCGGTCAGCAGCAGGTCGCCGCCGAAGGCGTACTGGCGCCAGTTGGCGACCAGCTCGGCACCGCGGGTGCGGGTGTCGGCGGCGTTGAGGAAATAGCTGGCGCTCTGCACGCCGGTGACGCCGTAGTTCTGCTGCACGAAGCTGGTCAGCGCATCGCCGGTGATGTCTTCGGACAGCGCGATGCGGTCGTCGATATCGATCTGGAAAAAGTCCAGCGACACGTCGAAGTGATCGCCCACCTTGCTGGTGAAGCCCAGGCTGTAATTGACCGACTTTTCCGGCTTCAGATCGGTGGCGCCGAGTCCGCGCGCGATGGGGTTGTTGACCGACAGCAGGCGACCCTGGGTCAGGCGGCCGGCGGCGTCGTAACCGGTGGACGTGGCTTCATACCCGATCTGGCTGAGCGAAGGCGCACGCACGTTGTTGGAGATGGCGCCACGCAGCGCAAAGGCCGGTGCGAACGCGTAGCGCGCGGCCAGTTTGCCGGTCCATTGGCTGCCGAAATCCTGGTAATGCTCGTAGCGGCCGGCCAGGTCGGTCGAAAACTTGTCGCCGAACTGGCTGGAGACGTTGGCGTAGGCGCTGGCCACGTTGCGCGACAGGTCGGCTTCGTCCTGCGGAGTGAGCCCGCCGCCGGCCTGCGAGCCGGTGGGGCGATCGGTGAACGGGCCGGCCGCGTAGCTGGCAGGGTCGCCGGCGTGGGTGCGGTATTGCTCGCGGCGAAACTCGGCGCCGGTACCGAAGGTATGGGTAGCGCCGGCGGCGTCGAACACGCGAGTCAGGTCGAAATTGCCCACGGTTTGCGCGAAGGCGAAGTCGCCGGTCTTGAAGCGTGTGGTGCTGCCGGGCCCCAGCGATGCATTGAGCGAGTTGCGTAGCCGGTAGGTGAAGTCGTTGCGGCCGTAGTTGACGCTGGCGTCGTAATCCCAATTGCCCCATTGCCCGCGCGCACCGGCCACGAGTTGCAGGTCGCGATTCTCGCCTTCGGAAATCGGGCGGTAGCCGTTGGGATAGATCTCGCGCCAGTTGGCGCTGCTGTCCGGGTAACGGAAGTAATTGGCGCCTTCGGTATCGCGCTGGTTGTAGGTGCCGAAGGCGTAGAACTCGCCGTTGGCGCTGAACGGAACCTTGCTGTTGAGCCAGGCATTCAGGCCCTTGGTGGCGCCATCGCCGAGCACGTAATTGCGCTGGCCCCGCAGCGCCAGATTGGCCGGGGTCTGTTCTTCGAACGAGGGAATTTGGTCGAAGCCGGCGCGGTTGGTCGCCTCGCGGTTTTTCAGCTCCAGGCCGACCTTGAAGAAGCCGCCGTCGTCGCCCAGCAGCGTGCCCACCTTGGCGCTGGCATAGCTGGTCTGGCCGTCGGTGACGCGGCGGTCGATCGGCGCGACATCGGTGTTATAGGCGCCGAAGCTGGCTTCCAGTTCGCCGCGCTCGGGGTTGTCGTCCAGGATCACGTTGATGACGCCGGCAATCGCATCCGAGCCGTATTGCGCGCCGGCACCGTCGCGCAGCACTTCGATGCGCTTGATCGCGTTGATCGGGATGGAATTGAAATCCACCGGCGTGGTGCCCTTGCCGATCTTGCTGTCGGTGTTGACCAGCGCCGAGGTGTGGCGGCGTTTGCCATTGACCAGCACCAGCACCTGGTCGGGTGAGAGCCCGCGTAGCTGCGCGGCGCGGATATGGTCGGCGCCACCGGAGTTGGACTGACGCGGAAAGTTGAAGGAGGGCAGCAGCGCCTGCAGCGCGCTGCCAAGCTCGCCGTTGACCACGCCGGCCTTGCGAATGTCTTCGGCGGTGAGCACGTCCACCGGTACGGTGGATTCCAGCACGGTGCGGTCGCTGGCACGGGTGCCGGTGACGATCACGGTGTCCAGGGTGGTGGCGCCGGCATCGGCCTGCTGGGCTTGCGCGTTGGCGCTGAGCACGGCGGCGATAGCCATGCCGATCACCGAAAGGGTGGGGCGGGTCATGCTGTTCTCTCTCCTGCAACTGCAACGCGCCGCGCGGTCGGCATCCGGCCGGGCTGGGCGCAAGGGGGCGGATTGTCCACATTCATCCGGATGGAAAGATGTTATCGCGTTGTTCAGGGCGGTGCGAGATGGCACAGTGCGTGCGCGACAGCATGAGCTGATATCGGCCTTGCATGAGCCTGCCCCCAATCCTGCGCCCGCCCCCCGATCTTTTGTGGAGAAGTCGATGAAGTTGCTGCCGTCTTGCCTGCTTGCCGCCATGTTGGCGCTGACCGCTTGCGCCACCACGCCCGGCGTCACGCCGACCGCGACCACTGCCAGCCTGCAGGGCGATGCGGCGCGGCCAGCGGCGGCACGGGGTTGGGTGCGCAGCGAGTTGTATTTCGGCGTGGGCGAAGAATCCGGCCCGGCCGACCGCCCACAGACTCGCACCATCGACGAAACCCAGTGGCGCGCGTTTCTGGACAAGGAAGTGACACCGCGCTTTCCGGATGGCCTGACCGTGTTCGACGCCTACGGCCAATGGTTGTTCCGCGGCGCCAAGGAGCCGAACCGGCTGGGGACCAAGGTACTGGTGATCCTGCACGAAGACACCCCGCAACGGCGCAACGACATCGAAGCGATCCGGCTGGCCTGGAAGCAGGCCACCGGGCACCAGTCGGTGCTGTGGTCGCGGCAGCCGGTGGAGGTCTCGTTCTGAGTCGGCTGGCCGGCTTGCGCACTGCCAGGTCCGTGCGGTTGCCGGCCGCCACGCTCACCAGCGTCGATCGGCGTCTGTCGCGCGTCCTTCGGCATTGGCGCCCATCGCGTGCGCAGCCGGGGTGCGGGTGTTTGCCCACTGTTCCGAACCAGCTGCGCATGTGCTTCACCTCGTTGCATTTGCCTTCCATCCGCGCCGCTTGCGCACTGTTGATTGCGATGGCAGGCGGGCTGGCGTTCGGCGCTGCGGCAGACGACACACGCCTTCGCTTAACGCTGGATGCGCAGACCCGTGCGACCGCCACCTTGGTCGGCCAGCGCCTGCATGTGGTGCTGTCTCCCGGCGATGCCGAACAGTGGTTCGACGCGAATGTGGACGATGGCGAAGGCGGCGTGCAGCTGCGCGGCGACGACTACAACTTCGACGGGCGCCCGGATCTTGCGGTGTCGGCGATGCTGGGTCAGGTCAACGAGGCGGTCTGGGTCTTTGTGTTCGATCCTGCACAGCGACGCTTTCATGCGCTCGCTGCACCGACGCGCCCGGCGGTGCAGTGCGAAGGATTCTTCAATCTGGTTGCCGATCAACAGCAGCGCAGTCTGACCAGTTCCTGCCGCGGTGGGCCGATGTGGTATGCCGATGTCTACCGCTACGACGCTGGCGGGCGGTTGTACGTTTGGCGGACGCAGCAGCGGATCGAGTCGCCGCAGATCCAGACCTTGCTGGAGTCGGGAAGCGAGGATGGCATGCCGTTGTCGGTGTGGCCGATGTACGACCCGCGTGGCGTCAAGGTGGCAAGCGAAATCGGCACCACGCTCGAGGAACCCATGCCGGTGCAACTGCACGTACAGGTGACGCGTTTGCCGCTGTACGCCACGCCGACGGCCACCGCCACCAAACGCTATCTGGTGCGCGGCGATCAGGCCG
The DNA here is from genome assembly GCF_003992815.1 of Xanthomonas sp. DAR33341. Classification (NCBI taxonomy): domain Bacteria; kingdom Pseudomonadati; phylum Pseudomonadota; class Gammaproteobacteria; order Lysobacterales; family Lysobacteraceae; genus Xanthomonas; species Xanthomonas sp. DAR33341. The sequence goes on from NZ_QEYV01000009.1 coordinate 36,771, forward strand.
ATGCGCTGGACGTCAGCGCCGACGGCGCGCGGCTGCAGGTGCGTTATCGCAGTGCCGGCCGCAGCGACAGCGTGGGCTGGATCGATGTGGATGCGGCGATGCAGTAGCGGGCGATGGCGCCGGGCTGCCTGCTCGCGGACAGCCCGATGGCCTCTGGCCACGACACGCTCTGATCCACCGCGCCGCTGTCGCCCCTGCAGTGCAGCGGCTACCATCGGCCGACCCCCACGCTTCCTTGGTTCTCATGTCGGCTCCTTCTTCGCGTCCTGCGGCCCCGCCGCGCTGGTTCGTCGCTGGCGATCTCAATGGCTTCTTCGGCCTGGTGGTCGACAACCTGTCCATCCTCGGCTTCATCGCGATGGCCTTGGTCGGCATCTTCCAGTTCCCGGCCGAGGTGGTATTCGCGCGCATGTTCCCCGGCACCGCATTCGGTGTGCTGGTCGGCAACCTGCTGTACACCTTGATGGCGCGGCGGCTGGCCGCGCGCACCGGGCGCGACGACGTCACCGCCATGCCGCTGGGCCTGGACGCGCCCACCAGCATCGGCATGGCGCTGCTGGTGCTCGGCCCGGCATTTGCCGGTTTCAAGGCGCAGGGGCTGGACCCGCAGGCCGCCGCGATCGCCACCTGGAAACTCGGCATGGCCGCGTTGGTGGTGATGGGCCTGCTCAAGCTGGTGCTGTCGTTCGCAGGCGAAGCGGTGACGCGCGCGCTGCCGCGTGCGGCCTTGCTCGGTTCCATCGCCGGTATCGCGCTGGTGCTGATGGGCTTGTTGCCGTTGCTGGAAACGCTACGTTCGCCGGTGGCCGGCTTCGTCACCCTGGGCCTGCTGCTGTACGTGCTGCTCGCCAAGGGCCGCCTCCCGACCAAATTGCCCGGCGTGCTGGTGGCGTTCGTGATCGGCACCGCGTTGTATTACGGGCTTGGCCTGGCGGGATGGGGCGCCCCCGGCTTCGCCTTGCCGGCGTGGAATCCGCCGCAGATCGTGCTGCCGCTGCCGACGCTGGGCTTTATCGACGGCCTGCCGGCCACGGTGGCGTACCTGCCGTTGCTGTTGCCGTTCGGCTTGTTGATGGTGGTGGGCGGCATCAACGTCAGCGAGAGCGCGCGCGCGGCAGGCGACGATTACCGCACCCGCGACATCCTGCTGGTGGAAGCCTTGGCCACGCTGGTGGCCGGCGTCTGCGGCGGCGTCGCGCAGACCACGCCGTACATCGGCCAGCCCGCGTACAAACACATGGGCGCGCGCTCCGGTTATACGCTGCTGACCGGGGTGTTCGTCGGGATCGGTGGCATGCTTGGCGTGATCAGCGGCCTGGTGCAATGGCTGCCGCTGGCCGTGCTGGCGCCGATCATCGTGTATGTCTCCATCGATATCACCACCCAGGCATTTCAGGCCACGCCCAAGCAGCACGCCGGCGCGATGGTGCTGGGCTTTCTGCCGTCGGTCGCGTACCTGCTGACCATCAAGGCGCCGGGCTGGATTGCGCCGGATCAGCTGGTCGCGCTGACCACCAAGGTCGATGGCCACGGCCTGCCGGAGCTGGCAGTCATCTTCGCGCTGGGCAATGGCTTCATCATCACCGCGATGCTGTGGATCGCCACGGTGGCGGCGATGATCGATGGCCGCTTGCGACGCGGCGCGGTCTTCCTGCTGGTGGCTGCCGGGCTGACCCTGTTCGGCCTGATCCATTCGGTGGACCCGCGCGGCGGCATCTATCTGCCGTGGTCGCTGCAAGGCCTGGCGCGGGTGATCAGCTGGCAGTTCGTCGGTGCCTATGTGACCCTGGCGGCGACGCTGTTGTTGCTGTCGCTGCTGCCAGCGCGCAAGGAGGCGTTGCAGTGATTGGTCGGATGCGGGTTGTGCGGTGCATTGTGGGTGGTGCGTTAGTGCTGAGCGCTGGCGCCGCATGGTCGGCATCGTTCGACTGCAAACAGGCGGGTACGCCGGTGGAAAGGCGGCTGTGCGCCGTGCCTGCGCTCGGTCAACTGGACGATCAACTGGATGAGGCGTATCGCGGCGTGCTGGATACCGCGCCGCGTGACTCGCTCACGGCAGTACGCGATCAGCAACGCGCCTGGTTGCGCCAGCGCAATGCCTGCGCGCAGGACGCCAAGGTGGATGACTGCCTGCAACGCAGTTTGAAGGCCAGGGTCGATGCGCTGGGCAAGACACTCGACGCCCAGCAGCAAACGCTGGACCGCATCATCGCCAGCATCCCGAAAACGCCAGCGGACGCTGCGCGCCAATTGCAGGGCTACGACGCGCCGCTGGCATCGGCATGGCTGGCGTATCTGCATCACTTCGTGCCTGCCGCAGGCGTGGATGCGGCGTTGGCGAACGCGCGTTTTGAAAGCGCACGCAAGGCGCTACGCAAGACCGACGATTTCGCGGCGTCCTTGCTCGACGATGTGGATGGCGCGCCTGCCATGCAACAGCAACAGCGTGTGCTGACCCTGTTGCGCATGTGGATCGAGCGCGAGGATCGTTCCGAGCGGCCGTATGTGCACTGCTTCATCTTCGCTGCAGTGGGCGAGCCGGCCTATGACGCGTTCGGTCCGCTCTATGGCTCGACCCGCGACAGTTTCGCGCCGATCTGCGAGCCGCCTGGTGGGCTGTTCGCGCGACCGAGCTGGAAACAGCTGGATGCCGGGTTCGCAGGGCTGATCGAAGCCTTGAGCAAGGACGCGGGCACCATTCGCTACGCCAGCTACGCGGAGTGGCAAATCATCGCGCTGCGCGCTGCCGTGTCGCCGGCATTGTATCTGCAGCCGGAATTGCGCAAGCGCTACGGCAACGATCCGGATCAGGCGATTGCTGCGTGGTCCGGCGAGGACAGCGACTGGCCGGTAGCCGAGCGCAACGCCGTGCGCGCGCTGTTGCCCAAGGTGCGCGCCGAGACAGCCGCCTGGCTGGCAAGCGAAAAGCGCATGCCGGCCAGGCAGGCCGAACAGGTTGCCGCTGCCATTGTCGCGGCCTGGGTGAATGCGCGGTTGGATTTCGCGGGCTAAGTGAAGTGGATCGCGCAGCGGAGGTTCTTCCGGTTCGCTGTCGGGCCCTGGCCCGCCCACCATCGCAGGACACGCTGCAAGTCCGTCCCTGTAGCTCCTTGGCGGCATCCATGCTGCACAAGGTGCCGCGATAGCGGGCAGGCAAGGACCAATTGAACTGGTCGAACTGTAGGACGTCCCACACACAGCGGCGAGCCGGCCGCTGCGTTTCCCGGAAATCGCGAGCGTATCGCGCTACGCCTCAACTCAAGCGGCTAAACGAGCGACACCGTAAATCGATGGAACCACCGCAGCATCCCACGGTCACACCTTGGGATGTTGTCGATGTCAGGAGTTCCAAGATGCAAAGCAAATCCTTGCGCTGGCCGTGGTTGTTGGCGGTCCCATTGATCGCTGGCGCCGCGTGGTGGTTGTTCAGCGGCCCGCCCGATCCGCAGGACACCTTGCCTGCACCCATCAGCCGTACCGCCAGTGCTGTGGCCGCCGCGGTCAGCCCACAGCCGACGCCCGTAAATAGCGAGCCACGTCACCCGGTGCCGGCAGCGTCGGACGACGCGGCGGATGCTGCAATTCCTGCGTTGGCGCAAAGCGACGCTGCCGCGTGGCAAGCGCTGCTGGCGTTGGTGCAGGACGATGACGCGTTGTCGATCGTGTTGCGCAAGCACCTGATCGAACGCGTGGTGGTGATGATCGACAATCTCACCCAGCCCAGTATCAGCCGCCGTGCCTCGCTGCTGCAGCCGGTGCCTGGCGAGTTGCAGGTCTCTGGCAGCGGCGATCATCAGGTGCTCGATCAGGCCAATGCGGCGCGCTATGCACCTTACGTAGCCGCGTTCACCGGCGTGGACGCGCAAGCCATGGCGCGCAGTTATGTGCGCTTTTACCCACTGTTTCAGCAGGCGTACGCGGATCTGGGCGCGCCGGATCGTTACTTCAACGACCGCGTCGTCGATGTGATCGACCACCTGCTGCGCACGCCCGAGCCGACGCAGCCGATCGCCGTGCAACGCGACGAACGTGGCCGCTACCGATTCGTCGACCCATCGCTGGAGTCGCTGTCGGTGGGGCAGAAGGCGCTGCTGCGGCTGGGACCGACGCAGGCGACAGCAGTCAAAACGCAACTGCAGCGGATTCGCACGGCCCTGCTGCAGGGGCGCTGAGGCCGCTGGCGTCCCACTCCTCTGACGCCAAAGCCCGCACGCCAGACTGCCGTGCGGCTTTCGCACATAAGTGAGTACGTCGGTACATCGACTCATGCTGCACAGCGCGATCGACGGCGGGCGGTTTTACTGCATGATCGGAAGCAGCAATCAGCAATACGGCCCGCGGCACACCCTCATGTGGCGCTCGCGTACTACCATCGACCGAGGCGACCGGCGCCGCTGCCTATGCCGCATCCAGCTCCGGGTAATGACGGAAGATGCCATCGGTGTTGAAAGCCACACGTCGTTTGGACGCCAGATAGGCCGCAACACGCGGCCGTTGGGCCACGCGCTGCTGCAGCGCCTTCAGCCCTGGAACGTTTTTTGCCAGCGTCGCCATGCGCTTGGGGAACATGTACTCCAGGCCGCTGACCAGCTGGAATAGCGATAGGTCTACGTACGAATACGTGCCGAGCACATGCGTGCCCCCGGCGTGTTGCAGTACCTGCTCGAAATAGCCCAGGAATTTGGGCAGGCGGTTCTCACGCAGGTCCTTCGCACGCTTGGCCGCTTCGGCTTGCTGGTCTTCGTAATACAGGCCAGTCGCAATCGGGTGGTGCGTGTCGTGCACCTCGGCCACCAGGTCGGCAATGGTCAGCTGCAATTGCAGCGCCTGTAGGCGCTGCGGCTCCGAATCGCGCACCAATTGCAGCTGCGGCCCGATGAAGTGCAGGATCGTCGCGACCTGCGCCACCACGATGTCACCCGCTTTTAGAAAAGGCGGTGCGAACGGCTGCGCACCTGCGTGTTCCCCTTCCAGAAACGCATTCATGACCTCGTCGCCTTGCACCCGCGCCATATCGGTGTAGGCGGCGCCAGCATCTTCCAGGGCCAAACGCACGAACTCGCCGCGGCCCTGCAGGCCGGTCCAGTAATACAGTTGATAGTGCATGCGCGGCTCCGCGATCGAGGGCAGCGCAGCGTAGGAAACTCCCGGCTAGACGCGCGTGATCGACGCGTCAGCAGGTTGTGACTCGTGGACGGTGCGCGGCTGCGCCTGCAGCCAGGCCAGTTTGCGCGCACGCGGCAGGCGTTTGAGTGCGCACTCTGCGCGTGATGCGCTGGCGCGGTCCGGGTAGGGGTGGCTGGCGAGCATCTGCACGGGCGGATTGGCGCGCGTGTAGCGCGCGCCGGTGCCACGCAGATGCGCCTGGAAGCGCCGCTCCAGATCGTTGGTAATGCCGGCGTAGTAGCTGCCGTTGCGACACAGCAGCAGGTAGAGGTGCCAGGGCTTGAGTGCATCCATCCGCGCATTATCGCCACTCGCCTGGGCTTGCGCAGCGTGGCTGCGCGACGGGCTATCCGGCTGCCGGCCAGGCGCGATCCGCCACAGGAGTGAATAACCACCTAAACATTGGTTATTTGACGCTCGCGACGCCGGCAAACAGCATGCCGTATTGCATTGCGCGGTCGAGACCGGCTTGGCTGGCGCTACGTAAACCACGCGGCGCGGCGACCCTACGGCGCATGCCGGCCGCAGCAACGCTGCGCACCAACCAGCCCATACAAAAGGACGTCAATGATTGCGCGACACCGGAGCCCGGCGGGCATCGTTTCTGCTTCCCGATGGTGGGGGACACCGCAGTTGCTGGCATGGAGCCTGGCATGCGCCTGCATGCCGGCCGTTGCCGACGAAGTGGGCGATGCCGACGCAGCACCGGAGCGCACGGCGCAGACCCTGGGGGCGGTGACCGTCACCGCCACGCGCCGCGAAACCACCCTGCAACAAGTGCCGGTGGCGGTGTCCGTGGTGCAGGGCGAAACCCTGGAGCGCGAGAACCGCAACAACGTGGCCGACCTGCCGGCGCTGGTGCCCAGCCTGACCTTCCGCACCGGTGCATCCAACAAGGACACCTCGTTGTTCCTGCGCGGCGTCGGCACCATTTCGACCTCGCCGGGCGTGGAGCCCAGCGTGGCCACCGTGATCGATGGCGTGGTGCTGGGCCGGCCGGGCCAGGCCACGCTGGATCTGCTCGATGTCGAGCGCATCGAAGTACTGCGCGGGCCGCAGGGCACCTTGTTCGGCAAGAACGCGTCCGCCGGCGTGCTCAACATCGTCAGCAAGCCGGCGCCGGAGGTATTCGGCGGGTCTGTGGATTATTCGCACTTCGGTGGCGGCGACGAAGACCGCCTGCGTGCCAGCGTCGGCGGCACGCTGGTGCCGGAGCTGCTCAAGGCCAGCGTGTCGGCATTGTGGGCCGAGTACGGCGGCAACGTGCGGAATGTGGCCGACGGCCAGACCGTCAACGGCTACCGCCGCGCCGGCGCGCGCTTGCGGCTGGACCTGAGCCCGAACCCTGGCTTGAACGCGACGCTGCTGGCCGACTACCTGCAATCGCACAGCGACGCGCCCAGCGGTGTGGTGGTGGACAGCACGCGTGCCGACTTCGCCGCGGCGCTGGCACCGGTCATCGCCAGGGACGACAACCGGCAGATCAACAGCGATTACCGCACGTACCTGGACGACATCAACAAGGGCGCCTCGCTGCAGCTGGACCAGCAGCTCGGCGATGCGCTGCTGACCTCGATCAGCGCCTGGCGGCAGTGGGACAACACCCAATTCCAGGATGGCGACCGCACCGCGCAACGCAGCGCAACGTTTCCGTCCTCGCACGACCGTGGCGATCTGGGGTATACGCAATACTCGCAGGAAGTGCGCATCGAGACGCCGCGCGACCGTGCGGTGGAAGCGGTGGCCGGCCTGTACTACCTGCACGCGCGCAGCGACGAAACCTACCAGCGCACGGTGACCTCGCCGACCGCAAGCAACGTGGGCGTGGCCGATTACGATACCCGGGCCGAAACCTATGCAGCGTTCGGCGAGGCCACCTGGCATTGGCGTCCGGATCTGCGCGCCTTGCTCGGCGCGCGCTTCACCCGCGACACGCTCGACTATCAACACCAGCGCGTGTCCAGCTCTGCAAGCGCGGTCACCGGTATCCAGCCCGCCACCGCCAGCAGCGGGAGCACCTCAGAAAACGGCGTCTCCGGCCGTGCCGGGCTGCAGTACGACGTCGATGCGCGAACCACCGGCTACCTCACCTATTCGCGCGGCTACAAGGGCCCGGCCTACAACGTGTTCTTCAACATGCAGCCGCGCGATACGCCGGCGCTGAAGCCGGAAACCTCCAACGCGTGGGAGCTGGGCCTGAAGACGCGCGCATTGGACGACCGCCTGAGTGCGAACCTTGCGTTGTTCCATACCGAATACGCCAACTACCAGGCCAATTTCTTCGACACCGTGGCCGGGCAGGTGGTGACGCGGCTGATCAACGCCGGACAGGTGCGCACGCAGGGTGTGGAGCTGGATCTGGAGTATCGGCCCACCGAGCGGCTTAGCCTGGCGGCGTCGCTGGCCTATACGCAGGCGCGCATCCAGCGCTTCGCCTGCCCGGCAGCTGCGGCAGCCAATTGCAACGTGGATGGCAAGCCGTTGCCGTTCTCGCCGGACTGGAAGGGCAACCTGCGCGCGGGCTATCGCGTGCCGTTGCGCGGCAGTCTGGCGCTGGAATTCAACGGCGATGTGAGCTGGCAGGACAGTGTGCAGTACGACCTCAGCCAGACCGCACAAACCATTCAGGGCCCTTACGCAATCTGGAATGCCAGCATTGCGTTGGCCGACGATCTGCATGGCTGGCGGGTGGCGGTGCTGGGTCGCAATCTCGGCGACCGCGCATATGCACCGTTGCTGGCCAATGCGACCGGCAACGTCTATCGATTGGTGCCACGCGACGATCAGCGTTATGTCGGGCTGCAAGTGCATAAGGATTTTTGACGAATGGGTGTGATGTTTCTTGATGTTGCTGTGAGCAGTGACATGGCTGCCGTCCGCGGTGCGCTGCGATGAGCGCGCCACGTCAGCTGTCGCTGGGCGCATTCCTGATGGCCACCGGTCACCATGTGGCGGCGTGGCGGCATCCGCAGGCCAGTGCCGACACGCTGGTGTTCGACCATTACCGCGAGATGGTGCGCATTGCCGAAGCCGCGAAGTTCGATGCGGTGTTCGTTGCCGATAGTTTGGCTGCGGCCGGTGGGCCGGTGGCCTCGCGCATGGCGCGTTCCAGCCTGTTCGAGCCGCTCACCCTGCTCAGCGCGTTGGCAGTGGTGAGCGAGCGCATCGGTCTGATCGCCACCGTGACCACCAGCTATAACGAGCCGTATCACGTGGCGCGCAAGTTCGCCTCGCTGGATCATCTCTCCGGCGGGCGTGCCGGCTGGAATCTGGTGACCTCCGACGCCGCCGATGAAGCGCTGAATTTCAACCGCGATGCGCATTACGTGCACGCCGAGCGCTATGCGCGTGCGCGCGAATTCCAGCAGGTGGTGGCCGGGCTGTGGGACAGTTGGGACGACGATGCCTTCATTGCGGATAAGGCCGCCGGCCTGCATCACGACCCGGCGCGGGCGCATGTGCTGGATCACCGCGGCACGCATTTCCAGGTGCGTGGCCCGCTCAATATTGCGCGCGCCCCACAAGGGCATCCGGTGCTGGTGCAGGCCGGTTCGTCCGAGCCTGGGCGTGCGCTGGCCGCCGAGACCGCCGAGGTGGTCTTCACCGCGCAGTCCTCATTGGCCAAGGCACAGGCGTTCTATGCCGACCTCAAGGGCCGGCTGGACCAGTTCGGTCGCCCACGCGATGCGTTGAAGGTGTTGCCCGGTGTGTTCATCGTGGTGGGCCAGAGCCAGGCCGAAGCGCAGGAAAAATTCGAGCAGTTTCAGGACCTGGTGGAACCGGCGGTGGGCATCGCATTGCTGTCGCGCATGTTGGGCAATTTCGATCTGTCGGCCTATCCGCCGAATGGCCCGCTGCCGGATTTACCGCTCACCGAAACCGGCCAGCGCAGCCGCCAGCAGTTGTTCACCGAACTGGCGGGACAGGAGCAGTTGAGCATCGCCCAGCTCGGCCGGCGTATCGCGGGCGGGCGCGGCCATTACAGCCTGATCGGCACGCCCACGCGGATTGCCGACGAGCTGCAGGCCTGGTTCGAACAGGGCGCTGCAGATGGCTTCAATGTGCTGGTGCCGCATCTGCCCGGTGGCCTGGCCGATGTGGCCGCGCATGTCGTGCCGGAATTGCAGCGACGTGGACTGTTCCGGCGTGAATATGCCGGGCGCACGCTGCGCGATCATCTGGGGCTGCAACGCCCCGTCAATCGCTTCAGCCCACGCTGACCAACCGGACATCCCCATGCGCTATCTCGCACATCCCGATCGTTACGACCGTATCGCCTACCGCCGCGTTGGCCGCAGCGGCCTTGTGTTGCCGGCCTTGTCGCTAGGCCTGTGGCACAACTTCGGCGACAGCACGCCGATCGACACGCAACGCGCACTGCTGCGTACCGCGTTCGATCTGGGCATCACCCATTTCGATCTGGCCAACAACTATGGCCCTCCCTATGGCAGCGCGGAAATCAATTTCGGCCGGCTGCTGCGTGAAGATTTCAAGCCGTATCGCGATGAGTTGATCCTCTCCACCAAGGCCGGCTGGGACATGTGGCCGGGCCCGTACGGGCAGGGCGGCAGTTCGCGCAAATACCTGCTGTCCAGCCTGGATCAGAGCCTGCAGCGGCTAGGCGTGGACTATGTGGATATTTTCTATTCGCACCGTTTCGATGCGGAGACGCCGCTGGAAGAGACTGCCGGTGCGTTGGCCAGCGCGGTGCAGCAGGGCAAGGCGCTGTATGTCGGCATATCGTCGTATTCGGCCGCGCGGACACGTGAGATTGCTGCGCTGCTGCGCATGGAAGGTGCCGCTGCTGATCCATCAGCCGGCGTACAACCTCTTCAACCGCTGGGCCGAGCACGAGCTGTTCGATGCCACTGCGGAGCTCGGCGCTGGAGTGATCGCCTTCACACCGCTGGCGCAAGGCCTGTTGACCGGCAAATATCTCGACGGCGTGCCGGCCGACGCGCGGGTCAACCGGCCCGGCGGTCAGTCGCTGCGGCCGGAACATCTGTCCGATGACAACCTGCAACGTGCACGTGGGCTGGATGCGATTGCGCGCGGGCGTGGGCAGAGCCTTGCGCAGCTGGCGTTGGCGTGGGTATTGCGCGATGCGCGCGTGAGCTCGGCGTTGCTGGGCGCCAGCCGTCCGGAGCAACTGATCGAAAACGTGGCGGCATTGCAGGCGCCGCCATTCAGTGCAGAAGAGTTGGCCGAGATCGATCGCCATGCGGTCGAAGGCGGCATCAACCTCTGGGAAAAGCCGTCCACCGATTGGCAATGAGGACTCTGCCGATGCGCTACCGCGTTCCCGCAATCATCATCGAGGCTGCGATGCAGCCATCGTGCCGGCGTGGCCGGGGTGTGCAAGCAACGGCCGCAATGCGGGTTACGGGCTTGCTGCGGGCGATGCATCGCTCGCTAGTGGCCGCGCGTGCGGCCGCGTACGCCGCGTTGGCAAGCGCCTTGCTGTTGGCGAGTCTTGTGTGGGCGCAGCCTGCGCTGGCGGCCGAGCCGGCGCAGTTGCGGATCGGTTATCAAAAGGCAGTCTCCAGTTTGGTGTTGGCCAAGCAGCATCGTTTGCTGGAGCAGCGCTTTGCGCAGACCAAGATTACCTGGGTGGAATTTCCGGCAGGCCCGCAACTGCTGGAAGCATTGAATGTGGGCAGCATCGACCTGGGTGGCGCCGGCGATATTCCACCGCTGTTTGCGCAGGCTGCCGGTGCCGATCTGCTCTACGTGGGCTGGGTGCCGCCCACGCCCAAGGCCGAGACCATTCTGGTACCGAGCAAAAGCGCGCTGCGCACGGTGGCCGACCTCAAGGGCAAGCGTATCGCCTTTCAGAAAGGCTCGAGTGCGCACAATCTGCTGCTGCGGGTGTTGGCCAAATCAGGTCTGAGCATGCGCGATATCACGCCGCTGTATCTGTCGCCAGCCAATGCGCGTGCGGCGTTCGCAGCCGGGCAGGTGGACGCATGGGCGATCTGGGACCCGTGGTATTCGGCGTTGACGCTGGATGGCAGCGCACGCCTGCTCGCCAATGGCGAAGGCCTGGGGCTCACCGGTGGGTTTTTCCTGTCGTCGCGTCGCTATGCCACGGCGTGGGGGCCGTTCGTGCAGCAGGTGATGGGCACGCTCAACCAGGCCGATGGCCTGCTGGAGCGCGACCGTGCCGGCAGCATCAAGACATTGGCGCAGGTGAGTGGGCTGCCGCCCGCAGTGGTGGAGCGCACGCTGGCGCACCGCCCGCCGGCCAGCGTGCAGCCGCTCAGCGTGCAGGTCATCAAGGCGCAGCAGGCCACTGCCGATCTGTTCTACGCGCAGCGCCTGTTGCCCAAGCGTGTCCTGGTGGCACCGGCGGTCTGGCGTGCGCCGGATGCTGGCGCAGCGCAGGCGGTGAGCAAATGATGCGTTGGAGTGCAGGCAGATGCAGGAGCCGCGGCCATGGCGCTGCGCGTGGCCGGGCCTGTGCAGCCGTTTCGATCGTACGCGACACGCTGCAGCGCGCCACGACCGAGGTGTCGCGATGAGCGCCGCCGCGCGCCGCCTGGGCAACGCATTGTTGCCCTGGCTGCTGCCGCTGGGCTTGCTGGCGGGCTGGCAGATTGCAGCGTCCAGCGGTTGGTTGCCACAGCGCATCCTGCCCGCGCCGGATGCGGTGCTGCGTGCGGCAGCCACGCTGGTGCGCAGCGGCGAGTTGTGGCAACACCTGGCCGTCAGCAGCTGGCGCGCGGCGGTCGGCCTGGCGATTGGCGGCAGCATCGGATTTGCGCTCGGCCTGTTGACCGGCGTCTGCCGCGTGGCCGAGCGCCTGCTCGACAGCGCCCTGCAGATGCTGCGCAACGTGCCGCATCTGGCGCTGATTCCGCTGGTGATCCTGTGGTTCGGCATCGATGAGGGCGCCAAACTGTTTCTGGTCGCTCTGGGCACCTTTTTTCCGATCTATCTCAACACCTACCACGGCATCCGCAGCGTGGACCCGGCCTTGATCGAAATGGCGCGCAACTATGGCCTGCGCGGTCCGCAGCTGTTTTGGGACGTGCTGTTGCCAGGTGCGTTACCGTCGATTCTGGTGGGCTTGCGGTTCGCGTTGGGCCTGATGTGGCTGACCCTGATCGTGGCCGAGACCATCTCTGCCAGTTCCGGCATCGGCTATCTGGCAACGAACGCGCGCGAGTTCTTGCAGACCGATATCGTGGTGGTCGCCATCGTGCTGTACGCGCTGCTCGGCAAGCTGGCCGATCTGGCCGCGCGCGGGCTGGAAGCCTGGTGGCTGGGCTGGCATCCGGCGCAACAACAGCGTGCGGAGCTACGCCGATGAGCGCTGCCGCCACCGGGCTGCCGCTGCGCGTACGCGGCATCGCGAAACGTTATGGTGACAGCGACGTGTTGCGCGGCATCGACCTGGACATCGCGCCCGGTGCGTGCGTGGCAATCGTGGGGCGCAGCGGCTGCGGCAAGAGCACATTGCTGCGCGTGATCGCGGGGCTGGAAACGGCCGATGTCGGCACGGTCGACAGCGGGCGCGCGCCATTGGCAGCGCAGCGCGATGCGGTGCGGCTGATGTTTCAGGACGCCCGCCTGCTGCCGTGGAAGCGGGTGATCGACAATGTGGCGCTTGGGTTGGGCCGGGCCGGTCGTGCGCAGGCGCAGCAGGCGCTGGACGCGGTGGGCCTGGGCACGCGCGGCAACGCGTGGCCGTCCGCGTTGTCGGGCGGTCAACGTCAGCGGGTGGCGTTGGCGCGTGCATTGGTGCATCGGCCGCGGCTGTTGCTGCTGGACGAACCGCTGGGGGCGCTGGATGCATTGACCCGTATCGAAATGCAGCAGCTGATCGTGCAGTTGTGGCGGCAGCATGGGTTTACGCTGGTGTTGGTCACCCATGACGTGGCCGAGGCGAGCGCGCTGGCCGATCGTATCGTGGTGCTCGAACACGGCAAGGTTGGCCTGGATGTGGCGGTGCCGGTGCCGCATCCGCGTGCGCCCGGGCTGCCGGCGCTGGCGTCGATCCAGGCACAGGTGCTGTCGCGTCTGCTGGGCACGACACAGGTGCCGGAGCCAGCTGCCCCGAAGGCGCAGACGCGCCATGGTCCGCCCCGCGGGGCGACGGCACAGGACACCTCGCCGTTGCAACGCATCCTCTAGCCCCGTCTCTAGCCCCGTGCGTGTCGGGCTCGGCTCCCGAGACCATACCGGCGCCTGCGCACCGCTTCACTAACGCCCACGGCGACACGCTGGGTCACTGGCTGGTGCGTCACCCGGCGGGAGCCCCACCTGCACGTCCCGCTTCGCCACGCCCGCTTGGGTAGCGTCGGCCTGGCCGCTTCCATCTCCAGCACCGGCAAACCTTGAAACCCCGCTCGGCAACCGCATCTGCACGGTATCGCCGGCGGTGCCGGCCACCTGTTCAGAGGATCTCCCCATGCGGATGGACAAGCTCACCTCGCGGTTCCAGCAGGCGCTGGCCGACGCGCAGTCGTTGGCTGTGGGCCGCGACCACAACATCATCGAGCCGGTGCACGTGCTGGCCGCGCTGCTCGACCAGAGCGGCGGCAGCACCCGACCGCTGCTGTCGCAGGCCGGCGTCAACGTGCCGCTGCTGCGCGAGCGCCTCGGCGAGGCGCTGGACACGCTGCCCAAGGTGTCCGGGCAGGAAGGCAATCTGTCGATCGGCAACGATCTCAATCGCCTGCTCAACCAGACCGACAAGCTTGCCCAGCAACATGGCGACGCGTTCATCGCCAGCGAATGGTTCGTGCTGGCCGCCGCCGACGATGCCAGCCCGCTGGGCGTGGCGTTGCGCGCTGCCGGTGGTGACAAGAAGAAGATCGAAGCGGCCATCGACAAGCTGCGTGGTGGCGAAACCGTGCAGTCGGAAAACGCCGAAGAACAGCGCCAGGCGCTGGAGAAATACACCATCGATCTGACCGCACGCGCCGAGAGCGGCAAGCTCGATCCGGTGATCGGCCGCGACGAAGAAATCCGCCGCACCATCCAGGTGCTGCAGCGCCGCACCAAGAACAACCCGGTGCTGATCGGCGAACCGGGCGTGGGCAAGACCGCCATCGTCGAGGGCCTGGCCCAGCGCATCATCAACGGCGAAGTGCCCGAAGGCCTGCGCGGCAAGCGCGTGCTGTCGCTGGACATGGGCGCGCTGATTGCCGGTGCCAAGTTTCGCGGCGAGTTCGAAGAACGCCTGAAGGCGGTGCTCAGCGACCTGTCCAAGAACGAAGGCCAGATCATCCTGTTCATCGATGAGCTGCACACCATGGTCGGCGCCGGCAAGGCCGACGGCGCGATGGATGCCGGCAATATGCTCAAGCCGGCGCTGGCGCGCGGCGAGCTGCATTGCATCGGCGCCACCACGCTGGACGAATACCGCAAGTACATCGAAAAAGATGCGGCATTGGAGCGCCGCTTCCAGAAAGTGTTCGTGGGCGAGCCGACGGTGGAAGACACCATTGCGATCCTGCGTGGGCTGAAGGAGCGCTACGCCGTGCATCACGGCGTGGAGATCACCGACCCGGCCATCGTGGCCGCCGCGACGTTGTCCAATCGCTACATCACCGACCGCCAGTTGCCGGACAAGGCCATCGATTTGATGGACGAAGCAGCATCGCGTATCCGCATGGAGATCGACTCCAAGCCGGAAGAACTCGACCGGCTGGAGCGCCGCCTGATCCAGCTCAAGATCCAGCGCGAGATGCTCAAGAAGGAAAAGGACGAGGCCTCGCGGCAGCGCCTGGCCGATCTGGAAAGCGATATCGACAAGCTCGAACGCGAGTTCTCCGATCTCAATGAAGTGTGGAAGTCGGAAAAGGCGGCGCTGCAGGGCACCACCAAGATCAAGGAGCAGATCGAGCACGCCAAGCTGGAACTGGAGGCCGCGCAGCGCCGCCAGGACTACGCCAAGATGAGCGAGATTCAGTACGGCGTGCTGCCGCAACTGGAAAAGCAGATGCTGCTCGCCAACGAGGTGGAACACCACGATTTCAAGCTGGTGCAGGACCGCGTGACCGCCGAGGAAATCGCCGAAGTGGTGTCGCGCTGGACCGGCATTCCGGTCAACAAGATGCTCGAAGGCGAGCGCGACAAGCTGTTGCGCATGGAAGACGAGCTGCATCATCGCGTGGTCGGTCAGAACGAGGCGATCAAGGTGGTGTCCGATGCGGTGCGCCGCTCGCGCGCCGGCCTGTCCGACCCGAACCGCCCCAGTGGCTCGTTCCTGTTCTTAGGTCCCACCGGCGTGGGTAAGACCGAGCTGTGCAAGGCGCTGGCGGATTTCCTGTTCGACAGCACCGAAGCGATGATTCGCATCGACATGAGCGAGTTCATGGAGAAGCATTCGGTCGCGCGCCTGATCGGTGCACCTCCTGGCTATGTGGGTTATGAAGAAGGCGGTTATCTCACCGAGGCCGTGCGTCGTCGTCCGTATTCGCTGATCCTGCTGGACGAAGTGGAAAAGGCGCATCCGGATGTCTTCAACATCCTGCTGCAGGTGCTCGACGATGGCCGCCTGACCGATGGCCAGGGCCGCACCGTGGACTTCCGCAATACCGTCATCGTGATGACCTCCAACCTGGGCTCGCACCAGATCCAGGAGCTGTCCGGCGACGATAGCGCCGAGGCGTACACGCAGATGAAGGCCGCGGTGATGGGGGTGGTGCAGGCCCACTTCCGCCCGGAGTTCATCAACCGGCTGGACGACATCGTGGTGTTCCATCCGCTGGACAAGGCGCAGATCAAGTCGATTGCGCGCATCCAGTTGCAAGGCCTGGAAAAACGCCTGGCCGAGCGCGGCCTCAAGCTGGACCTGGACGATGCGGCGCTGGAGGTGCTGGGCAGTGTCGGCTTCGACCCGGTGTACGGCGCGCGTCCGCTCAAACGCGCGATCCAATCGCAGGTGGAGAATCCGCTGGCGCAGCAGATCCTGTCGGGCCAGTATCTCAGCGGCGATAGCGTGCGCGTGCGTGCCGACGGCGGACGGCTGGTGTTTACCAAGGACTGAGCGCGAGGCCCGCACGGCGTAGGAGTGCACTGGGCGCGATGGCTTCACCGGGAACGCCCATCGCGCCCAGGTGCGCTCCTACGTCGAGCTGGAACGTGCGGCTGGCCGGCCGCCGCAGATCTCGGCGGCGCGGTCCGCCAATCCTGCTACCATGCGCGCCCCTGAGGTGACTGCCGGTTGGCCGGTGGTTTAAACGGGAATCCGGTGCGCGGATCGCCTTGGCGAGCTGCAATTCCGGAGCTGCCCCCGCAACGGTGGGCGAGGTCAGATGCCGCACTACGCCACTGTGCAGTCGCATGGGAAGGCGCGGCATCGGAAGCGCCAGCTTCCACTCGCAAGCCCGGAGACCGGCCTGAGGGATTGACCCGGCACGCGGTGGGCGTGGCCTTGCTCGTCTGACGCTGCGCGCCGGACGCTTGGCCCGTTGCTGCCTGCCGCCCGATTGCCTACGCGCGGGTTGGCGCGGTTCCAGGAGCAGCAGTTGATGTCCCTTTCTTCCGTTTCGCCGCGTCGTGCCGTGCTCGCCGTGGGGCTGTCGCTGTGCATTGCCACTGTGGCCCAGGCCGAGGCCGCCATCGATCTGGACAAAGTCGTGGTCACCGCCTCGCGTACCGCACAGACCCAGGACCAGACGCTGGCGCCGGTCACGGTGATCGACCGCGCGCAGATCGAGCGTCGTCAGGTCAATTCGCTGCAGGACCTGTTGCGTGGCGAAGCGGGCGTGTCGCTGGCGAACAATGGCGGGCCTGGCAAGGCGACCTCGCTGTTCCTGCGCGGCACCGAGGCAGACCATGTGGTGGTGCTGATCGATGGCGTGCGCATCGGCTCGGCCACCGCTGGCGGCGCGGCGTTGCAGGATCTGCCGATCGAGCAGATCGAACGCATCGAAATCGTGCGTGGCCCGTTTTCCAGCCTGTATGGCTCCGAAGCGCTGGGCGGGGTGGTCCAGATCTTTACCCGGCGTCCGCAAGGCGGTTTGGTGCCGACCTTGAGCGTGGCGGCCGGCAGCGACAACGCGCGACGCTACGGCGCGGGCATTGCGGGGCGCAGCCCGGGCGATCTGAGCGACGCCGGTGGTTGGTATTCGGTGAACGCCGTGCACGACGAAACCGACGGTATCAACGCGTATCTGGATACCGGCTCCAGCGCCTACGACCCGGACCGCGACGGCTATCGCAACGATTCGTTGAGCGCGCAGGGCGGCTGGCGTTTCAATCGCCAGTGGGATGCCGATGTGCATGGATTGCGCGCGCAGAGCCGTAACGAATACGACGGTTCGGCATTCGGCGGCAATCTGAGCAAGGGCGTGCAGCAGGCCATCGGCGGCCGCGTGCGTTACGCGCCGAGCGATGCGCTCAAGCTCACTGCCAGCGTGGGCAGCAGCGCCGATCTGAGCGATGCGTACTACCAAGGCGCCTATCTGTCGACCTACGACACCCGCCGCAAGCAGGGTGCGTTGCAGGCCGATCTCGACACCGGCCCCGGTCTGCTCACGGTCGGCTTCGATTGGCAGCGCGACGCCATCGCCAGCAGCGATACCTACGATGCCGACAGCCGCATCGACCGCGCCGCATTTGCGCAATTGCAGCAGACGTTTGGCAGCCAATCGCTGCAGGCCAGCCTGCGTCGCAACGACAACAG
Source organism: Xanthomonas sp. DAR33341 (assembly GCF_003992815.1). NCBI lineage: Bacteria > Pseudomonadati > Pseudomonadota > Gammaproteobacteria > Lysobacterales > Lysobacteraceae > Xanthomonas > Xanthomonas sp. DAR33341. The sequence continues at coordinate 54,577 of NZ_QEYV01000009.1, forward strand.
CCAGTTCGGCGGCAAGACCACCGGCAGCCTGCTGTGGGGTTGGGATGTCGCCGAGCATCTGCGCCTGACCGCCAGCTACGGCACTGCGTTCAAGGCGCCCACCTTCAATGAGTTGTATTACCCCGAATACGGAAACCCGCTGCTCGGCCCGGAAACCTCCAAGAGTGCCGAGCTCGGCCTGCGCGGTCGCTACGACTGGGGCACCTGGACGCTCAGCGCGTTCCAGACCCGTATCGACGACCTCATCGCCTACGACGCCTCGTTGGTGGATGCGACGCATCCGTTCGGGCAGCCGAACAATATCGATCGGGCGCGCATCCGCGGCGTGGAAGCGGGCTACGACACCGAACTGGCCGGCTGGACCCTGCGCAGCGCGTTGACCTGGCTTGCCCCGCAGGCCGATGGCGAGGTCAATCATGGCAACTGGTTGCCGCGGCGTGCGCGCCAGAGCGGGCGCATCGATGCCGACCGCAACATCGGTGCATTCGGCATCGGCGCAAGCCTGTTCGGATCGGGTGCACGCTACGACGATCTGGCCAATACCGATCGCCTGGCCGGCTACGGCTTGCTGGATCTGCGCGTGAGTTATGCAGTGAATGCGGACTGGAAGGTGCAACTGGCCGCCAACAATGTATTCGACCGCCACTACGAAACCGCACGTTGGTACGCCCAGCCAGGCCGCAATTATCTGCTGACCTTGCGCTACCAACCGGCGCACTGAGAGCAGCCGACGACACGACTGCGCAGCCAACGGATGGGCGCGCGCGGTGCCCGGATCCGCATGGACCAGGCGTACACCGCGGTTGCTTGCGCTGTCCGCGTTTCACCTGGCGATTGCCCGCGACATTTTGTTAGCCGCTCTAAGCCGCGCAGTCGGCGCTTGCTGCTGGATGCAAGGATCGTTACGGTTTGCAGGGGGCGATCATTTGCCTGATGTCTGTTGCGCCATCCGGGTGGCGATCGAAAATCTGAAGGAGACCATCGATGCCGCCGTTATCCCGCTCTTCCGAACGCCTGTTGTTCATCGCTTCGATGCTGCTGATGACCGCGACCCGCTTCCATCATGTCAGTGACTGGCTGCACCTGCCGGATGCATCCATGGCCGTGTTCTTTCTCGGCGGCCTGGCCTTGCGGCGGCACGGCTACTTCATCGCCTTGCTGGGGTTGTCGGTGGCGATCGATTGGACTGCGGTGCGCCTTGCCGGCGTCAGCGACTTCTGCATCACGGCGGCCTACGCGGCATTGCCGGTGGCCTATGGCGTGCTCTGGTACGCCGGGCGCGCGACTCACGCACGTCTGCGGCCAAGCGCTGCGTCGCTGAGCATCGCCTGGGGTCTGGGCACCTTGGCCGCTGTGCTGTCGTTCTTGATCTCCAATGGCGCGTTCTACTGGTGGGGCGGGCGCTACACCGACCCGCACTGGGCGCAGTATCTGCAGCGCGCCTGGCAGTGGGGACCGCTGTTCGTGCGCACGACAGCGCTGTATCTGGCGGTGGTGCTGGCAGCCGCATGGTGCGCGCTGCGCTGGCGCGCCGCAACGCCGTTCTCCACGCCTTCGGAAGTGTCATGATGGTGGCGCCGCGCGCAGCTGCGACGCCGTTGCCGTTGCACGGCACAGCGGCCAGAGCGTGCGGCATCGCACTTGCCGTCTTGATGGTCTGTGCGCGCGGCGAGCATTTTGCGAATGTGGATGCCTTGCCCACGGCCTCATGGGCGGTGTTTTTTCTGGCCGGCGCGTTGTTACGCCCGCTGTGGATGTTGCCGCTGCTGTTCGGGATCGTATCGCTGCTGGATCTGATCGGCCTGGCCTCGGGCAGCAGCAGCGACTGGTGCCTGTCGCCGGCGTACTGGGCGTTGGCGTTGGCGTACGCCGCGTTGTGGTGGGGCGGCCTGCTGTCTGCGTTGCAACTGCAGCGCCAGGGCTGGCGTCGTGTCGTCGGGCCGCTGTTGGCCTTGCTGATCAGCGGCAGCGCCGCCTATCTGCTCTCCAAAGCCGGCTTCTATTTCCTGTCTGGTCGCTACCCGCATGCCACGCCGGGCGGGTTCATTGCGCGCGTGCCGGCGGACTATCCACACGCCCTTGCAACCCTGGCCGGCTATGTCGGCCTGGCCTTCGCGCTGTTGGCTGCACGACGCTCCGCTGGCGCACGTCCACCCCTTGGAGCGCGCGCATGACCAGCCCCGAGCACGATCAAGCGCATTATCGCGAACGTGCGCAGCGCAAGAAGGAATTGGTCGACCGGCGCATCGCACGTGCGGTGATCGACCGCGGTGTGCTGCTGGTCAATACCGGCAATGGCAAGGGCAAGAGCTCGTCCGGCTTCGGCATGCTGGCGCGTTCGCTTGGGCATGGCCTGTATTGCGGCGTCGTGCAATTCATCAAGGGCACGTTTTCGACCGGCGAAGAAGCGTTTTTCCGTCGCTTTCCGGATCTGCTCGATTATCACGTCATGGGCGAAGGCTTCACCTGGGAAACCCAGGACCGCGCACGCGACATCGCCGCCGCGCAGGCCGCCTGGCAGCTCGCGCGCGGCATGCTGGCCGATGCGCGCTACGACTTCGTGCTGCTGGACGAACTCAACATCGCGTTGGTGAAAGACTACATCGCGCTGGATGAGGTGCTTGCCGCCGTGGCCGTGCGACCGCCCCGCCAGCACGTGGTGATCACCGGGCGCGGCGCGCCGGCCGGGTTGATCGAGGTCGCCGACACCGTGACCGAGATGCGCCTGGTCAAGCACGCCTTCAATGCCGGCATCAAGGCGCAACTCGGCATCGAGCTGTAGCCGTGAGCGTGCGCGCGCAACGCCTCGTATGGCTCGGCATGCTGGCTGGCATGCGCCGGGACTGCACGCCATGCTGCTGGTGATTGCCACCTCTGCCGTGCTCCTGGATCTGCTGCTCGGCGAGCCGCGGCGCGGACATCCGCTGGTGCTGGTCGGCAACTGGGCCCAACGTGTCGAAGCGCGCCTGCACCGCGACCGTCGCAGCGCCGGCATCCTGGCGTGGTGCGTGAGCGTGTTGCCGTTGACCTGTGTCGCTGCAGTGGTGCAATGGGGGCTGTGGTGCGTGTCGCCCTGGGCGGCGGCAGGGTTTGCCGCGATCACGCTGTATTCGGCGCTGGGCCTGCGTAGCCTGGGTGAACACGCGCAAGCGGTGATCGATGCGCTGCAGGTCGCTGATCTGCCTGCCGCCCGCGCTGCAGTGGGCCGTATCGTCAGTCGCGATACGGCCGCACTGGACGCGACCCAGGTCGCTGCCGCAGCGACCGAGTCGGTACTGGAGAACGGCAGCGATGCCGTCTTCGCCGCGCTGGTCTGGGGCGTCGTGCTGGGCGCGCCGGGAGCGGTGTTGTATCGGCTATCCAATACGCTGGATGCGATGTGGGGCTATCGCACGCCGCGCTATGTCAACTTCGGCTGGGCTGCGGCGCGCATCGACGATGCGTTGAACTGGCTGCCGGCGCGGCTGACCGCAGCGACCTATGCGGTGCTGGGTCGCACCTGCGCGGGCATGCGCTGCGCCTGGCGGCAGGGACGTGGCTGGAAAAGCCCCAATGCCGGTCCCGTGATGGCAGCGGGTGCAGGCGCGCTGCATGTCCAACTAGGCGGGCCTGCGCCGTACCACGGCCATTGGCAGGCACGCCCCGCGCTGGGCGAGGGCGCGGCGGCAAGCGCAAATAGCGTGCAACGTGCGTTGCGGCTGGTGCGCGCCGGTGTCGCGTTCTGGCTGCTGCTGGGCGTGCTGGCAACTGCGCTGGCGATGCGATGATCGGCACGCGGATGGTCTGGTGCTTCACCAACATGCACCGGCGCACCGTTCACGACGGCGCAGGTGGCGCCGCGCCGCCACCGGGAGTGCGCAATGCTTGAACACGGCGGACGTCTGCGCCGCGCTGCGCAGGCCTACAACATTCCGCTCGCGCAGTGGCTGGACCTGTCCACTGGCGTGAGCCCGTTTGCATGGCCAGTGCCCGCCATCCCGGAGCATGTGTGGCAGCGCTTGCCCGAAGACGACGATGGCCTGGCCGAACGCGCGGCTGCATATTACGGCGCGCCGCGGGTACTGCCGGTGGCCGGCTCGCAGGCGGCGATTCAGGCCTTGCCGCTGCTGCGCGCACCCAGCCGCGTCGGCGTGCTCACGCCTGGCTACGCCGAGCATGCGCAGGCATGGCAGCGTGCCGGACATCAGGTCGTGCCGATGAGCGCTGCGCAGTTGCTGCAAGCCGGTGAGACGTTGGATGTGATCGTGCTGATCCACCCCAATAACCCATGCGCCGACCGCTTCGATCCCGACACGCTGCTGCAGCTGCATGCGCGGCTTGCAGCACGCGGTGGGTGGCTGGTGATCGACGAGGCCTTCATGGATGCGACCCCGCAACATAGCGTATGCGCCTTCACCCAACGGCCCGGTCTGGTCGTGCTGCGCTCGGTGGGCAAGTTCTTCGGCATGGCAGGCGCACGTGCGGGATTTGTCTGCGCAGATCGCGCATTGCTGGATGCAGTGCGCGAACGCTTGGGGCCGTGGACGCTCGGCGGCCCGGCACGCTGGGCCGTGCAACAGGCATTGGCCGATACGCCGTGGCAGTTGCAGGCATGTGCGCGCCTGCACGCGGCATCGCAGCGGCTTGCGCAGCTGTTGCATGCGCATTCGATCGCACCTACCGCAAGCACTGCGTTCTTTCAGTGGTGTCGGCGCGAGGACGCCGCCACCCTGCACGTCGCGTTGGCGCAACGCGGCATTTTGACGCGGCTATTCGACACACCGTCCAGTCTGCGCTTCGGCCTTCCCCCCGATGCCGCGGGCGAAGCGCGTCTGGATGCGGCCCTGCGGCAGGTGCTGGCATGAGCGCACGCGTGCTGATGGTGCAGGGCTGCACCTCCGATGCGGGCAAGAGCACGCTGGTGGCCGCGCTGTGCCGGTGGCTGCATCGCCAGGGCATTGCGGTGGCGCCATTCAAGCCGCAGAACATGGCGTTGAATTCGGCAGTGACGGTGGACGGTGGCGAAATCGGCCGCGCGCAGGCATTGCAGGCACAGGCATGCGGGCTGGAGCCGCAGACCGATTTCAATCCGGTATTGCTCAAGCCCAACAGCGATACCGGTGCGCAGGTGATCGTGCACGGGCAGCCGGTCGCCACGCTGGATGCGGTGGGCTATCACGCCTACAAGGCAACCGCGTTCAAGGCGGTATTGGCCTCGCATGAGCGCCTGGTCGAGCGCTTCGATGTGGTGCTGGTGGAAGGTGCCGGCAGCCCGGCCGAGATCAATCTGCGCGCCAACGACATCGCCAACATGGGGTATGCCGAAGCGGTGGATTGCGCCGTCATTCTGGTGGCCGACATCGACCGCGGCGGCGTGTTCGCCCATCTGGTCGGCACGCTGGCGTTGCTCTCGGCCAGCGAGCGCGCACGCGTTGCAGGTGTTGTGATCAATCGGTTTCGCGGCGATCTTGCGCTGCTTCAGCCCGGCCTGGAATGGCTGGAGCGCGAAACGGGCAAGCCGGTGCTCGGCGTCTTGCCGTATCTGCACGGCCTGCAGCTGGATGCCGAAGATGCGGTGCCGCGCAACGCGCCGCAGAAACCGCAGTCGCAATTGCGCGTGGTGGTGCCGGTGCTGCCGCGCATCAGCAATCACACCGACATCGACGCGTTGCTGGCGCATCCGCAAGTGGATGTGCGCTTGATCGGTCCTGGGCAGACGCCACCGCCGTGCGATCTGATCCTGCTGCCGGGCAGCAAATCCACCCGGCACGATCTGCAGTGGCTGCGCACGCATGGGTGGGACGCCGCCATCGCCCGTCACCTGCGCTATGGCGGAAAACTGCTTGGCATCTGCGGCGGACTGCAGATGCTGGGCACCCATCTCCACGACCCGGATGGGATCGAAGGCGCAGCGGGCAGCAGCCCCGGTCTTGGGTGGCTACCGCTGCAAACCACGCTGCAGCCGCACAAGCAATTGCATCGCGTGCACGGGCGCCTGCTGCTGGGCGATGCCGGTGTCAGCGGCTATGAAATTCACTGCGGCATCAGCAGCGGCGCTGCGCTGGCACGGCCATTGCTGCAGCTGGACGATGGGCGTACCGATGGCGCCATCTCCGACGATGGCCAGGTGCTCGGCACCTATGTGCATGGTGTGTTCGACCACCCGCAGGCACTGGCTGCATTGCTGGCATGGGCCGGTCTGGCGCAGGCCGCGCCACTGGATCTTGCCGCGCTACGCGAAGCCAGCCTGGAACGTCTGGCCGATGCGGTGCACACGCATCTGGATACCGCCGCACTGACACGCCTCATCAGCAGGGAGGCGGCATGCAGCACCTGATTCTTGGCGGCGCCCGTTCGGGCAAGAGCGCACTGGCCGAGCGCATCGCGGCAGCGTCCGGGCGCGCAGTGACCTACCTGGCTACAGCGCAAGCCTTCGATGAGGAAATGCATCGGCGCATTGCCCATCACCGCAGCCAACGCCCAGCGCATTGGCAGTGCGTGGAAGAGCCCATCGCGCTGGCGGCAAGCCTGCAGGCGCATGCCGCGCCGGATCGCTGCGTGCTGGTGGATTGCCTGACCCTGTGGCTGAGCAACCTGCTTGGTCACCCGGATGCGGACGTATTCGCGCGCGAGCGCGACGCACTGCTGGCAACGCTGCCGCAGATGCCGGGGCAGATCCTGCTGGTCAGCAACGAAGTGGGGCAGGGCATCGTGCCGTTGGGTGAACTCACGCGTCGGTTTGTGGACGAGGCTGGCTGGCTGCATCAGGCATTGGCGCTACAGTGCGAGCGTGTGGTGTTGGTGGTGGCAGGGTTGCCGATGGTGTTGAAAGGAGAGCGCGTGTGAGGAGCGATTGGATCTTTGGTGCCTGCGCAGTGCCGGACGCGCGCATGCGCTCTGCCGCGCTTGCCCGGCAGGAACAGCTGACCAAGCCGCCCGGCGCGCTGGGCCGGCTGGAACACCTGGCGGTGCAGCTGGCAGCCTGGCAACGCACCGAACGGCCAGGAGCGCAGCGGGTCTGGATCGCGGTGTATGCCGCCGACCATGGCGTAGCGGCCGAAGGGGTCTCGGCATTTCCGCAGGCGGTCACCGGCGAGATGGTGCGCAATTTCGCACGCGGTGGCGCCGCCATTGCGGTACTGGCGCGCGAACTGGGCGCGCGGTTGGAAGTGGTGAATCTGGGCGTGGTCAACGACCCCGGCGACCTGCCGCGGGTGCGGCGTGCCTGGATTGCGCCTAGCAGCGCCAATATCTGCGAACAGCCGGCGATGACGGCCACCCAATTGCGCGATGCGCTCGCCGCCGGTGCCGACAGCATCGCGCAGGCCAGGAGCTGCGATACCCAGCTATTTGTCGGCGGCGAGATGGGCATCGGCAACACCACCTCTGCCGCGGCGCTGGCTTGCGCCTTGCTGTCGCAGTTCCCGCAGGCGATGGCCGGTGCAGGCACCGGCCTGGATGCCGAAGGCATCGCGCACAAGGCCACCGTGATCACGCGTGCGCTGGCCTTGCATGCCGATGCATCGAGCCCGCTGGAGCGTCTGCGTCGACTGGGCGGATTCGAAATCGCTGCCCTCGTCGGCGCCTATATCGCCGCCGCGCAGGCCGGCATCCCGGTGCTGGTGGATGGCTTCATCACCACGGCGGCGGCACTGGTGGCCACGCGCCTGAATCCCGGCGTGCGCGAGTGGTTGTTGTTCGGGCATCGCTCGCAGGAGCGTGGGCATGCGGCACTGCTGCGTGCGCTGGATGCCGAGCCCTTGCTGCAACTGGATCTGCGTCTGGGCGAAGCCAGCGGCGCGGCGGTGGCGATTCCGCTACTGCGCAGCGCCTGCGCCTTGCACAACGGCATGGCGACCTTCGCCGAAGCCGGGGTATCGGACGCATGAGCGCGCAGATCACCTTGTTGCGGCATGGCGACACGGGGCAACGCAGTTATCGCGGCCAGCTCGACGACCCGCTCACCGAGCTGGGCTGGCAGCAATTACGTGCGGCCACTGCCGATGGCGTGTGGGACGCAGTCGTGGCATCCACGTTGCAGCGCTGCGCTTTGTTCGCCACCGAGCTTGCCCAAGCGCGTGCCATGCCGCTGCAGCTGGACCCGCGCCTGCGCGAATATCACTTTGGCCGCTGGCAGGGCGTGCCGGTGGCGGATATCGACCGCGACGACGGCGATGCGCTCGGCCGGTTCTGGGCCGACCCGGTAGGCCACCCGCCACCGCAAGCCGAACCGTTCGCAGACTTCTGTGCACGCTTGTCTGCGGCACTGGACGACATCGTGGCGCGCTATCCGGCGCAACGCGCGCTGGTGGTCACCCACGGCGGCGCCATCCGTGCGCTGCGCTGCATCGTCGAAGCACGCGCCTTCGGCAGCATGACCGACATCGCCGTGCCGCACGCCTGCCTGCATCCGCTGGCCTGGCCACCAGCCGTCGCGACGCCGACAGCCGTTTCCATGGCGTCCAGCTCCGGATGATCGACGGCTTGCTTGCCGCGGTCGGGTTCCTGACCCGCATGCCGGTGCCCGGCTGGGTGTTCGCCCGGCCCGGCGCGCAGGCGCGTTCGCTGCCGTGGTACCCGGCCGTCGGTCTGCTGATCGGCGCAGTGCTGAGCGCGTTGGCGTGGTGTTTGCGGGATGCGGCGCCGTTGCTCGGGGCCGCGATGTTGTTGAGCAGCTGGGTCTGGCTCACCGGCGCCTTGCACATCGACGGCCTGGCAGACACGGCCGATGCCTGGGTCGGCGGCATGGGCGATCGCACGCGCACGCTGGCGATCATGAAAGATCCCACCAGCGGCCCGATGGCGGTGACTGCGGTCGTGCTGATCCTGTTGCTCAAATGCGCGGCGCTGGCCGCCTTGTTGCCCACGGCGACGGGCGTGGTATGGCTTGCTCCGCTGCTGGCGCGCACGGCGCTGGTGGCCGCTTTTTCGACGACGCCCTACGTGCGTGCCGGCGGGCTTGGCAGTGGCCTGGTGGGCAGTTCGCGTACTGGCTTGCGGTTGTCGTTGCTGCTCGGGCTGGCTTGCGCGTTCGCCGGCGGACGCTTGCGCGGCATGCTTGCCTGTGCGGTGGCGGGCGTGGTGTTCGTGCTGTGGCGTCGTGCCTGCCTGCAGCGCCTGGGCGGCATGACCGGCGATACCTGCGGTGCATTGGTGGAGGTCAGCGAAACAGCGGTGCTGGTGGCGTTGGCGCTGCAAGCGAGCTGAAGCCTGCGTGCAACCCGGTTGCGATGGAATCGGGCAAGCACGTCTGCTGCGTGCGGTGGTATGGATCGCTGCTCTGTTTCAAAGCCGCAGTTGCCCGGCAAGTGGCGAACGGGTGCAGGCCACCGTACGTCGCTACAGCCAACAACGCGGCCAGGTGCGGCAACTGCGCAAGATCGGGACCGCGCCTGATGCCAGTGTGCGCGATGCTCACCGCCTTCCAGAGGAGTCGCCCATGCCAGCAGCAACCTCGGTCGTCTTCCATCGGCAGCGTGCGGTCGAGAGCGTCGTGGCCCATTTGCAGGCCAGCATCCGCGCTGGGGAACCGCTGCCGGACCTGGCCACGCTGGCTGCGCTGGCGCATCAATCGCCGCCGCATTTCCATCGCGTGTACCGGGCCTTGGCGGGCGAGACATTGGGCACGACCACCGCGCGGTTACGCCTGAGTTATGCACTGCATCTGCTGGGCGAGCAGGGCCGCTCGGTCACCGAGGTGGCATTGGCAGTCGGCTATCACAGCCCACAGGCGCTGGCGCGCGCGTTTCGGACGGTGCTGCAGGCCAGTCCGTCCAGCCTGCGTAACGTACCGCAGCTGCGCGCGCACAAGTTGCAGCAACTGGCCGGCCCGTTGCTGCCGGCGCAGGCGTACAACCCGCCATTGCAGGTGCTGGTGCAGGTGCTCGACCCCCTGGAAGTGGTGGTGCTGCGCCAGCGCGGCGCGTTCGAGGATCTGGACCGTGGCTTCGGCCGCATCGCCGCGTGGGCCGAGCGCAGCGCAGTGATCGACCGCTTGCAGGCGCTGATCGGGCTGCCGCTGAGCGACCACCGCGATGTAGCGCCGCAGCAGCACCTGTTCGACTGCGCGATGGCATTCGACACCGCCGTGGTGCCGCCAGCGCCCCTGCACCTGCGCCAACTCGGCGGTGGCCTGCACGCGGTGATGCGTCACCTAGGAAATTACGCGGGACTGGAAGACGCACTCGACCAACTGCTCGCGTGCTGGCTGCCGGACAGCGGTTACACACTGCGCGAAGCACCGCTGCATTACCGCTATCTCGACGACCCGGAAAGCGTCGCCGAAGCCGAGTTGCGTGCAGACATTCGGGTGCCCGTGCAGCGGTCGGGCGAGGCCGCATCACCCAGGTAATGCGTCGCCGACAAAAACACCATCTGCGGCGGCGGATGCATCAGAAAGCGCTGGTGCGAAATATTCCACGCATAGGCGCCCGCTAGCGGGAAGGCCAGGCAATCGCCAGGCGCCAGCGCGGCGACATGCTGGTCGCGTGCCAGCACATCCTTGGGCGTGCATAACTGGCCGACCAGGGTCACCGGGGTATCGCGCAACACTGGCGCACGCTCACCGCGCAATACACGGAACGGATGATCGTGGCCTTGCGCGGCCGGCGTACGAAAGTGATGCGTGCCACCGCGGGCGATCGCAAACCAGGCGCCGTGGCTGCGTTTGAGATCGAGCACCTCCATCAGGTACCAGCCGCAGCTGGCGCTGACGTAACGGCCCGGCTCCAGCCGCAGGCGCAGGTCCGTAGCGTGTTCGCGCAGCAAGGCAGGCAGCCCGGCGCAGAAGCCGGCCCAGTCGAACGACGCTTCCGGTGCCAGATAATCCACACCGAAGCCGCCACCGGCGTTTACCCGCAGTGGGCCAAGCGCATAGGTCTGCCGCCATTGCTGCACGGTGCGCAGGTAGGCGGCGACCAGATGCAGCTGCGCGGTGGCGTCGCGTTGATGCGACATCAGATGGAAATGAAAGCCTGCCAGGCGCAGCGATGGGCTCGCCTGCAGTCGCTGCATCGCTGCATGCAGATCGCACGGATCCAGACCGAACGGCGAGGGTTGCCCGCCCATCATCAAGCGCGTGCTTTGCGCGCCGGGCACGGCGATATTCATGCGCAGAAACACCGGCACGCAGCGGCCGGCGTGCGAAGCGACCTCCGCCAGCCGTTCGAGTTCGCTCAGGCTTTCCACATGCACGGTGCAGTCGGGCAGGGCGGCTGCCTGGGCGAGCTCGGTGTCGAGTTTTCCCGGTCCGCCAAACAGCAAGGGCGCCTGTGGTTGCTGCGCATGCAGCCAGGCCAGCTCGCCACCGGAGGCGGCCTCGAAGCCGTCCACATGGGGTGCCAGCGTGCGCAGGATCGGTGGCTCTGCATTGGCCTTGGCCGCATAGAACAGTTCGCACTGCGCCGGCAACTGCGCACGCATCCAGGCCGCGTGCGTGTCCAATGCGGCCAGATCGTAGACATACGCGCAGATCGGACCATCGCAGCGTTCGCGCACCCGCGGCAAGGCAGCAAGCATTGCCGCGGTATCGATCTGCAGGCTCACGCCGCCACCTGCCGCTGCGCCGCGGTGCGAGGGATGGGATTGGGCAGCGCGGTGTAGTCGGATTGGCGATCGGCACGCTGCCATAGACGGGTACCCAGATTGTTCTTGCCCGGCAGTGGTGCGCCGTCGAGCAGGCCTTGCAGCGCCGCTTGCGCGCCATGGCGTTGTTGCCAGCGCAGTGCGATCTCGCCCACGCATTGCCATAGCCGCGCTTGGAGTGCGGCATCGCCTTCGCCGAGATGAAAGATCGCCTCGGCCAGATTGTTGACCAGCGCGCAATACGCCACCCGGTTCCAGCCCTGTTCTGGCGTGTAGTACAGCGATTGGCGTGCGCGTTCGCCGACGCCGCGCAGGCGCGCGGCCGGCCAGTGATGGGCGAGCAGCTTGGTGCCTTCCAGGTCGCGGATCCACACCCGCGTCGGCCAGCCGTCGGCAAAACCGATCACGGTGTTTTGCAGATGCGGCTCCAGCGCGATGCCATGCTGGAACAGCGCGCTCCACACTCCATCCAGCAGTAGCCCGGCATAGGCGCGGAACCACAGCAGCGTTGCGGTTCGGTGGCCCATCTGCGCACTGCCAAGCGCCCGCAGGCGCGCGGCGCACACGCTATCGCCCTGCGCATCACAGGTGAACAAGGCCGCAGCCACCTGTGGTTGCCAGCGTGCACGTTGCGCGGCGGGAATGCCTTGCCGGTACAGAATGCCGAAGCTCTCCGACAAGGCACGCGCAGCCAGCGGGTCGGCGGCATGCAATGCGTGATCGACCGAGGCCACATCCAATGAAGTCGCCGCCGGCTCCAGCATCACATCGAAACCCGGCACCTGTGTGGCCAAGGCACGCCAGCTCGGTGCCAGCAGTTCGGTGAGCGCAACCGCACTCTCCAGTTCGTACCATGCGTTCTTGCGCACGCAGTTGGTGAGCCGCACATGCACCGAACACTTGAGGAAATACGCGAGTTCCGGGTGATACAGCGTGCGGACCGACGAGGTCGGCCGCAGTGCATCGCCCAACGGGCCGACCGGCGCGATCAGGCCGCGCGCCTGCAAGCTGCGCAGCAAGGGGGCGTCGAGCAGCCGCTGCGCTTCCCAGGGGTGGCAGGGGTAAAGATCGTCGCTGCCGCTGAGCTGCCTCAGTGTCGCGCGCACGTCGCGTCCCTGTGTGCGTAGCAGGCGCGGGTCGATGCGGAACCAGAACAGCTGGAACGCCGCGCGCGCTTCCGGTGCGCAGGCCAGCACCTGATCCAGATCCACGCCCTCGCGGCTCTTGGGCGTGGGGTGCAACGCATGCCCCCAGAGCATCGATTGTTCGGCGTCGATCATCGCCTCGCCGGTGGCGGCGGTGACCTGCGCCTGGCGCAATAACGCAGCGGTGACGGCCACGCTGTTGGCGCTTTGCGCCAGCAGCTCCGGGTTGATGGTCTGCGCGCTGCCCAAGGCCTGCAGCAGGCAGCGCGCCAGCGCTTGCGCATCCAGGCTATGCCACGGTTTGCCGGCGCTCTTGAGAAACGGCGCGGAGGCGAAACGGCAGCGGCCCATGCGATCGGCATAGGCGATACGCACGCACAGCGCACCGCTCTCGCCCAGGTCGATGCGCAGCCAGCGTTGTTCTGCCACGCGTGGGCCGGGCCGATCCAGTCCGCGATAGTCGAACTGCACCGCATGCTGCGGAATCGCGAATTCGCGCAGATAGCAGTTCAACCAGCAGCTGCAGGCCTGCGCGTCGGCCATGCTGTCGTACCAGGGGTCATGCATCGTGTGCGGCGACATCGGCAGTTCTCCTCGAAGGGAAGCGCACCAGGACGGTGAGTGCAGCAGCGGCCGCGGCCAGCGCGGCAGCCAGGAAAGGGGTGGCGGGGCCGGACGCCTGTGCCAATGCGCCGGCAGCGGCACCGGCGAACACACCGGCCCATTTGCCGCAGGCATCGAAGCGGCCGAACAGGCGCCCGGCGCTATGCCCGCTGGCGATGTGCGCCAAGCTGCGGTTGAGTCCACGCAGCCCGAACAGCATGCCGAAGCCGAACAACAGTCGCGCCCCAGCCAGTGCGAGCGCATCGTGCAACAGCGCCTGCCACACGCAGGCCGCCGCGAACAACGCCAGGCCCGGTACCAGCCACGCCTCGCCATCGCCGCGTCGCCACCACGGCAGCACCACCAGATACACCAGATGCGGCAGGCTGTAGAGCAGGCCGGCAAGCGCATCGTGGCCGGCGCCGCGCGCGAGCGCGTACGGGATGAAATACGGGAACGTCACCACCATCGCGAAGCAGAACAAGAACTGGGCGAGCAGCAGGGCTGGCCACGAGGTCGCGGCAACGGTGCGCGGCGATGCAGGCGATGAAGCGGCGTGCGTTAAGGACGTAGCAGGTGTGCCGGCAGCGGGTTCTCGCGCAGCAGGCTGATCGGCCGGCAGGCGCCACGTCAACGCAAACGCAATCAATGGCAGCAACGCCAGTGCGCGATACAGCGATTGCGCAGGGCCCAGCGCCAGTGCCAGGCCCAGCAGTGCAGGTGCACTCACCATGGCAAGCCGGGCCGAATACTGTGTCCAGTCCAACGCAGGCGCCAACGGGCCGGCCTGCGGCTGGCTGGCCAGATACGCATTTGCCGCCGCCAGCGAACCGCCACAGGTGCCCTGTACGATCAGGCCGATGACCAGCCAGGTCAGCGACGGCGCGAAGCCGGCAATGGCAAAGCCCAGCGCCAGGCCCAGTTGTGCGCGCAGCAGCGAACGCTTGCGTCCATTGCGGTCCGCCCAACGCCCCCAGGTGCTTGCCGTCAGCGCGGTGCAAAGCGTGGGCAATACATACAGCACGCCGCTCCAGCCCACGGCGGCCGACGGTGCGAGTTCGGCCAAGACCTGCGGCAGAAACAGCGGCATGCCCAGCGCCGTGAATGCCGCCAGATAATGCGCAGCCAGTACCGGAACCAGGATGCGCCTCATCGCGGCGCGCCCGCTTGCCTGCGCGGCGGATGTCGCGCATCGGCGAACGCATCGCCGAACGGATTGGGCGCGCTGTCGCCGTAGAACTTGTTGATGTCGGTGGCGCCGGTGAGCTGCTTGCTGAGCAGGCTGCCGGCGCTGAGCAGGTACTTCACCGGCAGCCGTGGCGTGGCCAACAGGTGGCGTGCGGGGCCGATATCGATGCCGTCGCCTTCCAGTTGCGCCAGCGTTGCAGCGACCTGGGCCTGCAACTGCGCGTACAGCGGCGCGCGGAGCGCGGGCTGCCATTCGGCCAGGCCTTCCAGCACCGCCTGCAGATCCAGCTGCAGCACGATCGTGCAGAACATCTGCGCCAATGCCTGTGGATCGTCTACCGCAATACGCGCATCCTGCAGCGGGCCCAGTGCATCCACCTCCGGCAGTGCTTCCCGCAATTGCGGCAGCGCAATCCGCGCAGCGTCGTTGTCCTTCATCAACAGGCGCGTGGCTTGGCCATCGGCATACACCAGCACGCTGTTCTGCTGATTGGCTTCCAGTGCAACGCCATAACGCAGCCACAGGCGCAGATGCACGGCAAGCAGCAGCTCGGTGTAGTCGCGCCACCAGCGCAGCACGTCGCCATGCGCAAAACGTTCGGCAAGATGGATCGCCATCGGGCGGCCATCGGGCATGGGCGCGCATAACGCAGCCACCGGGACCAATGTGGCATCGTCCAGCGCTGGGTAACGCCGCACCAGATAGGCAAGATGCCGCGTCTGCCCGACATGCCCCCCGTGCGACTCGTCGACGAACACGCAACGGTCTTGCAGTGCAGGGTCGACCGCATCGATGTGCCGCAATGCGCGCTCCATCCAGTGCCCGTCATACAACGTGGACGGCTTGATCAGACGCAGGTTGAGCGCGCCCAGCGTGCGCATCGGAATGGGCAATTTGAGATGCAGGTGCGGATGCTGCAGCGGCACCAGCGTGCGCACCGACAGCGTTGGGCGCACGTCCAGCCAGGCGCTCGGCGCTCGATGCACGCCCTCGGGCAGCGCGAAGCCTTCCTGCTCCAAGCGCTCCCAGACCATTGGATGCACCGGCCAGGCGAGATGCGTGGCGGTCAGTTCCGGCGGTAGACCCAGGTTTTCGAACTGCGGCCATAGCGCGGCCGGCGGGGCGCTGGTGCATTGCGCCAACGCCTGTGGAATCGCCAGCCAACGCAGCGCAAAGGTCGGCGCGAATTCCGGCGCGTAATGGCGCAGTTCGGCCGCATCCAGCCCGGACTTGGCACGCGCGGTGGGATAGAACGGATGGTCGCGGTAGCTGGCCAGCTGATCGCAGCGGTAGGCACGCTCGGCGGCATCGGGGTGATGCAGCGCATTACGCAACGCCGGTGCCTGCGCGTGGTAGGCCTGCCGCGCCAGCCCGCGGTGCGCAGCGGCGCAGTCGGCTTCGTCGGCGTAGGCACGATGCAGCTGTTGCGTTTCGCTATCGAGCTCTGCACTCAGGCGTTGCAACCAGGCGTGTGCACCACGTTCGACGTGCACGCCGTCGCTGTTGCGCACAATCCAGCTGTCGCCGCAGGCCCCGATGTCCTGCAGCGCGCCTTGACGATGGATCGGCAGCCAGATCGTGCCGCCGGGCAGGTGGGCGATGCGCCACCAGCCCTGCACCGGGATGGGGTCGGTCCACTGCGCCAGCACCTCGGCGTCCGGTACCGCCGCACTGCCGCGGGTCGCAATCCCGCGCAGGTCTTCGCGCAGGCAGGCATCGATGATGCGGGTGGCGATGTAGCGTTGGTCGGCCATGCTGCTCATGCGCGCAATTCCGCGCCATCGATGCGCCACTGCAGCCCCGCTTCGGCCTGCACCACTGCGTGTTGCAGTGTCTGCGCATCGCGTGCCAACGCGCTCAGCACGCCCAGATAATCCTTGTTGGAATGGCTCAGGCGGATGCGCTCGCCCGGTGTGCGCATCCGCCGGTACTGCACGTCGCTGTGCGCATCGTGCCGGCGGTGGTCTTCGCTGGCGGCGACCAGTTCGCCGTCGTGTTCGGCCACGTAGTAGCGCAGCAAGGCATGTGCATGGGCACTGCGTAGCGGTGGCAACGGCAGGCCCAGATGCGGTGCCAGCGCCGCGTTGAACCATTGTTTGGCAAACATCTCGTCAAGCAGGAATTCGCGGCGGTCGCCGATGCTGCGGTAATTGATCTCCACCAGCACCGGCCCGTCGCCGGTGAGAATGAATTCGCTATGGCACAGCCCGAAGCCGACACCGAACGCGCGCAGTTGTTGCAGCGCCTGCGCGATCACCGGTGTGTCCACGTCGGCATCCCACTGCGCTTCGCATTCGACGAAATGCGGTGGCGGCGACAACCGCACCTTGAAGCCGCCGACGGCTTGCAGGCGCTTGCCGTCGCCCAGCGTTTCCAGCGTAAACAGCGCACCTTCCAGCATGCTTTCCAGCAGCACGGTGCGCTGCGGATGGCGCTGCCATACATCGTCCAGGTAGGCCTGCAATTGCGCCGCATCGGCGCAGTAGCGCACATCCAGGCTCGCCACGCCTTCGCGAGGTTTGGCCACCACAGGCCATGGAATCTGTGCCGGCAACGCCGCACCCGGCGCCAGCGTGCAAAACCATGGGCAGGGCAGCCCATGCGCACGCAAGCGTTGGCGCATCGCGGCCTTGTTCTTGGCGGCGTAGCACACCTGCCAGTCCTTGCCCGGCAGGCCAAGCGCTGCGGCCACCAGCGCGGTGCTGGTCTGCAGGTGGTCGCTATTGCTGAACACCGCGCGCGGGGCGATGTCTGCATCGTGCAATACGTCGAGGACGCCAAGCGGATTGAACACGTCGCATTCGATCACCCGCTGCGGTGCATGGCTCGGATGCTCGCGGAAATAAGCCAGGTGGTCGAGCCGGTGGTCGGTCAGCAACCACACCGGCAGGTCCAGCGCGTGCGCGGCCGGCAGGAAACCTTCGGTGATGGCCGGATGGCAGACATGGGTGAGGATCACCAACGGTGCAGCGGATGTCGCAATCATGGCAGCTCTCGTTCGACAGGACGGTGGGGAAAACCGGTACTGAAACGGGCTGCCTGGCGCCATGGCGGCGGTGGGTGGCCTGCGATACGTCGATCGCATGCCGCGTGCTGCGGCAATGATGCGTGCCTCATGCACGCCGTGTTGTCTTGGCGCTCGTCAGTACGACCGCCGTCGCTTCACGCGCAACTACGCCTGTGCATTGGTCGTGTGCAGCGCTTGCCACGTGATGCAGGTTTAAAACGTGTACTCCAGTCCGGCAGTGACGGTGCGCGCAGGCGCGGCCTGACGCCCCCAGGGGCTGGTGTCCACGCCACGGAACCAGTAGTGCCGGTCGAACAGGTTGTTGATCGCCAACGATGCACTGAACTTCTGTCCATCGCGTTCGAACAAGGTATGGCTCACTTGCGTGTTCCAGACCATGTAGGCCGGCAACTGACCCACCGACGCGATGGCGTTCTCTTGCACGGTGTTGGCCGCGTCGCTGAACGCCTTGCTGAAGTAATAACCGGAAAGCGCGACAGTGGTGTGACCGAGCGCGTACGTGCCGCCCAGCGTGATCTGGTTGCGCGAGGTGTAAGGCACGCGCAAGCCACGGAATGCGCCCGATTCCTGGCTGGCATCCAGATAGGCATAACTGGCGTTGAGGGTGAGCGCACGCAGTTGCTCAGGGCTCCACTGCAGTTCCAGCTCGCCACCTTGATGGCGGGTCCTGCCCAGGTTGCGAAACACGCGCGTGGTGTTGTCGAGTTGAATCTGTTGGTCGAAATCGATGAGATACCCACCCAACTGGATGCGTGTGCGCTCGTTGGGTTGATAGCGCGCGCCGGCCTCGTAATTCCATGCCAGCTCGGCATCCAGGTTGTTGCCGAAGATGATCTGTGTGACCTGCGGCGCGCGCATCGAGCGCTGCCCGTCGGCGTAGAAGAACCACTGCTCAGTTGCCTGGAAGCCCAACGTCAGCCCGGGCAAGACATCGCGCGTTTGGTTGAGCGTGCTGACGCCAGTGGCGCGATTGAAATAACGCGAATCCAGCCGCTCGTAGCGCAGGCCTGGCGTGATCGTCACGCGCTCGTCCGGTAGGGTGATGGCGTTGCTGATGTATGCGGCCAACGCACGGTCTTCGAACTGCCAATCGCGCACGGTGGTGAATAGCCCGTCGCGCAGACGCAGATTGCCCACCAGAAAATCGATGTCCTCGCGCACTGCACGCACCCCGGCAGTCCATTGCTGACGCACGCCACCGGCATCGCCCATGCTCCAGCTCAGCCGTGGCTCGCTGCCGACCACGCGGAAGTCGCGCGGTGCGGTCTGGCGCAGTTGCGGCGGCAAGTCCGAGCGCCACGTCTCGGTGGAGGCCTGGCGCATGCCGACAATGAAATTGCGACTGCTGCGTGCACTGAAGTTGCTCCAATCCAGACGCACGTCCTGCATCGGTCCCCAATCGCCCAGCAGCTGTTCGTAGCTCAGCGACGCACGTGTGGTGCGGCCGTTGAAGCTGTCTAGCGGGCGGGTGGACTGGCGCGGGTCGCGCCGATAATCATCCGGGCTCAGCGCGCCGGCCAGATCCATGTCGACCAGATACCGCTGCACGCTGGCATTGAGCAGCTTGGTGTCGTCCAGCCACCATTCGGCACGTACGCGCAGATTGCTGATGTCGGTGTCGCTATGGGCGCGCCAGTACTCGCCATAGGTGCGATTGGCATCGATCTGCATCCCGAAATGATCGGTGAGATATCCACCGCTGCTGAGCGCACTGTCCTGCAGGAACTGGCCCTGGCCGCCGGCGGTGACCTTGTGCGCCAGCGTGGTGCTCCACGCGCTCGGGATCTCCTTGCTGACCAGGTTGATCACCCCGCCCACGTTGTTCGGTCCGTATTGCACGGCCGCACCGCCACGCACGATGTCGATGCGGTCGATCTGGTTCAACCCCACCGGGAACAATGACAGGCTGGTTTGCCCATACGGGGCCAACGCCAATGGAATGCCGTCTTCGAGCACCTGCACGCGACCGCTGCGGCTTTCGTACAGGCCGCGCAGCATCAGCTGCGGCAGCGCGCCGGTGCCGGTTTCGTCGAAGATCTTGATGCCCGGCACGCGTTGCAGAGCATCGTCCAGCGAACGGTTGCCGCCATTGCGCAACTGCTCGCGGTCGATCACCTGGCGGCTGCCGGCGTAACGCTGCACATCGTCGGGTTTGGAGCGCCCGAGCAGGCTGCCCTGCACCTGGATCGCATCCAGCGCGCGAATCGGCGTGCCGCCACCGCTCGCATCGAGCACATCGGTCTTCGGCGTATCGCTTGCGCGCGTCAGCTGCGGCAGCGTCAGCGTGCTCGCCGCGATCGCGATGGCCAGGGCGTGGAAACGGAACGTCGACATCTACGGCGTGCTCCTGCAGGCGGGAGGTGAGTGGGGAACGGCAAGGCTGGCCAAATGGCCGCGCAAGGCGCGTTGGATCAGCGCGCGGTCTTCACCGGCCAGCAGCCAGCGCAGCTCCGGCTGTTGCAGCCAGTGCGCACGTTGCGCGTCGGTGCGCGGGTTGGGGCAGAACGGGACGTTTGCAGCAAGGCACTGCGCGTGCAATTGCAGCAGCAATTCCCACACCTGCGGGTGGGTGGGCTGCGGGCCCAGACCAAGATCCAGCGCCAGATCCAGCGCACCTTCCATCACCAGGGCCACGCCGGGGATGGCAAGAATCTCCGGCAGGGCAGCCACGCCGGCGGCGCTTTCGATCATCGGCACGAGACGGATGTTCGCATTGGCCTGCGCGATGTAGGTGGGCAGATCGACAGTGCCGAAGCCGGTGACACGGCCGCCGGTGATGCCGCGCCGGCCCAGCGGCGGGAAGCGCGCCGCGGCGATGGCGTCGCCGATCTGCGCCGCAGACTCGGTACGCGGAATCACGATCCCGCGCGCGCCGGCATCCAGCACCCGGCCAATCAGTTTTTCGTCCACTTCCGGCACGCGCACCCAGGCCTCGCAACCCGACAACTCGCAGGCGCGGATCGCATGTTCCAGCGTGTCGGGCGCACGCAACACATGCTCCAGATCGAGCACCACAAAGCCATAGCCGATGCGACCCAGCAATTCGCAGAGCTGCACGCTTGGCACTGCATTGAGGATGCCGACTGCAACCGCCATGGAAGAGGCCGCCAAGGAAACGGGCGCTCATCCTGCGCTTAATGGGAATGATTATCAAGCGTGTCTGGCGGTCTTTTTGGGTAACCACTGCGGCTTGATTCCGATGGGTTAGCTTGGAGCCTGTAGACAGTCATCCCACACACCCGGAGCGTTGCTGCGCACTTTGGAACCGTTCAACAGCACGTGTCTTACGCCGAACCCAATGTTGTTGCTGCCAAGGAAACGCCGTAGCCTTGAGAAACAAGGCGTTTATCGGCCAACCACTATGTACCGCACTTCAGCCGCGCTGCTATACATCTCTCTGACGATTTCGCTGTGCGCATGCGGAGCAAAGGAGACCACGATGCAATCCAGGGACGCGCAGGCGCGCGACGAAGACGGCGATCCGATCTATCGGAAGAACCCGCATCCGAAGCAAGCCTATCGGATCACGATGACGATTGAGAATGCGCCAGGGCCGTTTGGTTTCGTGGACGGTGCTACTTTTTATCAGATGTCTGATCATCAGCAATGCACTCCGATCGAGCCGATTGCCGGGGTTTGGTCCAAGCAGAAAGAAGACAGTGTTCCCGCAGTCTTCAAAAAAATCGACGAGACGACCTACGTAGCGACAATTTTTGCAGATGGCATGATTGATGCGGATTATTACGGAAAGGGAGTTTGCCATTGGGAGTTGACTGGTGTCGGCATGTCGCTAAAAGCGACTGGAAAACATGAGGAGACTGACTTTGCGCCTAGTTTGGAGAAAGAGCAGGTTCTGCAGTCGGCCTCAAAGAAAACTTACTTTTGGAGAGGCGGGTATCCAAAAAGTGGCATCGAGGACTTCCCGGATACAGGGAAACCATCTGCCGAGAATTACGCTGAGCCAAACCGAAGAAATCTGTTTGTTGTGACTCTCAAAGCAGAGAAGGTTTCTCCATGAGCCTAACCAGTCAGCAATACGCAGCGCTTGCGTATGACGCATACCAGAAGCCAGATCGGGTGGGACCGAGAAGCCCCATCGTAGATATTGGTGGTGTTCCTTGCAGGCACCTGGACTATATAGACAGGCCTTCAGGTTATCAGGGTGTAATCTATGAGAGGGCCGACACAGGTGAAATGGTAGTTGTCCACCGAGGAAGCGAGTTTGATCGCCAGCCCTTACTGGACGGTGTACTGGCCGATGGTGGGATGGTCGCGACTCGCCACAATGCGCAGGTAGCAGACGCCATCACGTTTACGCAGCGCGCCTTGAAATATGCAGAGCAGAAGCATCTCAGTACCGGTCTACCAATCCCCGATGTGACGGTTGCAGGCCACTCGCTCGGTGGCAATTTGGCACAAGTTACTGCGCATCACTTCGGCCTTAAGGGGCAGACCTTCGACGCCTACGGCGCGGTCAGTCTGGATCGGCGGATCCCGGAGGGCGGAGGCGACGTAATCAATCACGTCATGGCCGGCGATGCAGTCAGCGCCGCAAGCCGGCATTATGGTCAAGTCAAGGTCTATGCCACACCGCAGGAAATTGCTGTCCTAAAGGCCGCAGACTACGCCAACGACCGCAGTGCGCTGGACACGCGTGATCCGCTTTTGGCGGCTGTCAGGTTGGGTGAATCGCATCGCATGCATAACTTCCTGCCAGTCGATGGGGCAGGCAAAGCGGATACCTCCGTCTTGGAAGACCCTTCAACGCAGCAGCTCGCTCGGCAGTACGCGCCGATGATCGAGAAGTATCGCGGCGACATCGAGACGCTACGGTCCGGCTTGACGGTGTACTCGCGTGGAATCCCTGGGCTGGCCCGCGATGGGTTCGATCACCTGCGCGGTCCGTTGGAACCGGGAGCAGGGCGTCGGGAGATGGATGCGCCGACCTGGCAGCAGCAGATGCAGCAACTTCAGCAAGACCGCGAGCGCAGCCATGCGCCACAGACCTGGCAGGTGCCGCTCAAGCAGGATGCGCAGGAAGTGCGTGCGGCGTCGCCGACACACGGCGGCAAGCCGTCCTCATTGCAGGAGGACCACAGCGCATTTCTGGACCGCATGTTGGCCGCCGCGCAGAACGGTGATCGTGATCAGTTCCGTCAGATGACACAGGCCCTGGCCAACGAGCCGCCTGGCCGCGCCTTGCGCGCCGAGGCTGTCGAGGCGGTGAATCAGCAGGAACAGCAGGCGGCCCAGCAGGCGATGCAAGCGCAGCGGCAACAGGCCGAGCTGCAACAGCAAGAAACCATGCGCATCGGCGCGCGCAGTCTGTAGTGTTATCACCAGCAGGGCAGGACGCACGATGCACACACAAGACCCGATGGAGCTGGTCAGCAAGGCCGCTGCCTTGATGGAGCAGTTCGAGCGTCGCTGCGCCGAATTGGAACAACTGCAACGCCGGCTTGCGCAGCAGTTGGAGCAAGTGGCCCAGTCGCTGCCAACCGTGGTCACCCGTTCGGCCGAGCAGACACTGCAGCGCGTGCCCGACACCTTGATTCGAAGCATCCAGCAGGGAATGGACCAACCCGTCGCCGGCTTCGAGAAGCGGCTACAGCAAGC
The DNA here is from genome assembly GCF_003992815.1 of Xanthomonas sp. DAR33341. Classification (NCBI taxonomy): domain Bacteria; kingdom Pseudomonadati; phylum Pseudomonadota; class Gammaproteobacteria; order Lysobacterales; family Lysobacteraceae; genus Xanthomonas; species Xanthomonas sp. DAR33341. The sequence continues at coordinate 77,720 of NZ_QEYV01000009.1, forward strand.
CGGCGGTTTGATCGGCGAGGGCGCGCAGTCGCTGGCTGATCAACTCAAGCGTATCGAACGTGGGCAGCGCCTGCTGCTATGGAAAGGCGCTGCGGTTGTCCTGGGAAGCTTGCTGCTGTTGCTGGGCGGTGGTGGATGGTTGTTGGGCCAGTACCGCCAGCAGATCCGCGACACTCAGTTGCGTGCGGAGTTGCTGCGCGCCTACAACGCTGCGGACGTGACGTTGTGTGGCGGGCAGTTATGCGCCAATGTGGACACCAAGGGCGCGGCCTATGGTGATCGTCGCCAGTATCGGCTCGTCAAGCCACGCTGAGGTCGGCGGCAACTCGGTTGCATCGCCCGTGACAACCACGATGCGGCTACGACCCGGGGAAAATCACCCTGAAATGCGTAGAGCGGCATGCGTATGCGTCTTGCCACCGGGCGGTGGTGGCGTGGACGGTCACCGGCATCACGACGCCGGCACGTTCAACGCGCGGTACGGCGGGGTGGACATGACCATTTCGGCCAGCGAATAAGCCAGTTCGCGCTCGGCCAGTACCGCGCCGTCGGCGCCATGTTCGAGCAGATGCTTGACCTCGGCGTCGCTGTGGGCGCGCGCCAGCAGTGTCAGCGAGGGGTTGATGACGCGCAGCTTGGCCAGTGCTTCGCCGGCTTCCAGCGGCTGCGGAATGGCCAGGATCGCGATCTTGGCGTGCTCCGGGCGCGCCTCGGCCAGCACGCGGTCCGCTGCCGCGCTGCCCCGGATGCCGGGAATACCGGCCGCATGCGCCTTGGCGACGTGGTCGCCGTTGTCGTCGATCACCAGCACCGGCACGCCACGGCTGCGCAGCAATTGCGCCAGCGAACTTCCGACGCGGCCGTAGCCGATCACGATGGCATGCCCATCGGCCGGCAACGCTGGGCCGGGCGGCAGTTCCGGTTCCACGGCGGCGGGCGCGTCCTGCGCCTGCTTGGCCTGCCAGCGGTCCAGCCACGAGAACAGGAACGGGTTGGCCACGATCGACAGCAGCGCGCCGGCCAGGATCAGGTCGCGGCCGGTTTCCGGCAGGATCGCCAGCTGCACGCCCAGGCCGGCCAGGATGAAGGAAAACTCGCCAATCTGCGCCAGGCTGGTGGAAATGGTGAGCGCGGTGCCGGTGGGGTGGCCGAACGCGCGCACGATCAGAAATGCCGCCAGCGACTTGCCCACGGTGATGGTCAGGAAGGTCGCCAGGACCTGCCACGGGTGCGCGATCAGGATCATCGGGTCGAACAACATGCCCACCGAGACGAAGAACAACACCGCAAATGCATCGCGCAGTGGCAGCGAATCGTTGGCGGCCTTATGGCTGAGTTCCGATTCCTTGAGCAGCATGCCGGCGAAGAACGCGCCGAGCGCGAACGACACGCCAAACAACGTGGCCGACACGAATGCCACGCCCAGCGCGATGCCGAGCACGGCCAGGGTGAACAGTTCGCGCGAGCCGGTTGCCGCCACTTTTTCCAACGACCAGGGAATCACGCGCCGGCCGATGACCAGCATCGCCGCGACGAACGCCACCATCTTGAGCAAGGTCACGCCCAGCGCGGCCAGCAGCGAGGGCGATTGCGCATCGTGCGCCGCCGCTGGTGCGCCGGTACCGAGCACATCCGCCAGCGCCGGAAGCAACACCAATGCCAGCACCATCACCAGGTCTTCGACGATCAGCCAGCCCACCGCGATGCGGCCGCGCTGGGTGTCCAGCAAACGGCGTTCTTCCAGGGCGCGCAACAGCACCACCGTACTGGCCACCGACAACGCCAGGCCGAACACCAAGCCGTGAATCAGCGACCAGCCCATGCTCCACGCCAGCGCCCAGCCGAGCAAAGTGGCCACCACGATTTGCGCCAATGCGCCGGGTACCGCGATCCACTTCACTTCCATCAAATCGTCGAGCGAAAAATGCAGCCCCACGCCGAACATCAGCAACATCACACCCAGTTCGGACAGCTGGTTGGCGATGGTCTGGTCGGCCACGAATCCCGGCGTAAACGGCCCCACGCACACGCCGGCCAGCAGATAGCCGACCAGCGGCGAGAGCTTCACCTTCTGCGCGAGCGTGCCAAGGATGAAGGCGACCGCGAGGCCGACGGCGATGATGTCGATGAGGCTGGTGTCGTGATGCATTCCAATCCGTTGTGAGAGTGTCCGGGAGATCGTCGAAGTCGACCAGCCAACGGCACTGCGCCGGGCGTCGCCTGCGGGCATTGCGTGGTCATGGCTGGAGTCCGGCAGGGGGAACTGGACCGCAAGACAGGTCCGGTTGGCCGGATGCCCATAGTACACAGCGCATGATTAACGCGATGCGACACGTGGCGCATGCGCGCAAACAGAGACATGCATCAGGCGCCGCGCGTAAACCGCCGTGGCCCATGCCTACGTCTGCGAGCCGAGACGCACGGCGCAAGTCCGGCACGCCGACTCAACATTGACGACACCGCTTCGCGCTTGCGCAAGGCCGGGGAGCGACGCGTGCAGATAATCCGGGCATCCCGTAGAGCACCTGCGTCCTTCGGCAGGTGCACGCATGCATCGCCCCCATTTCGGCGGTGATGCCACATGAGCCAGGCCATGCTTCTCAGCGATTTGGCAACACCCCAGTTCCGCCACGATCCCTATCCGACCTACGCACGCCTGCGCGAAGAAGGCCCACTGGTGCAGGTGGCGGACGGGCGGCTGATGTCCGGCCGCTACGCCGTGGTCGATCGCCTGCTCAGCGACCGACGGGTCGGCCGCGACTATCTGCAGAGCGTTCGTCTGCGCTACGGCGAGGCGGCGGTGCACCTGCCGCTGTTCCAGGGCATGAGCCGCATGTTCCTGCTGCTCAATCCGCCGCTGCACATGCAGTTGCGCGGACTGATGACGCAGGCCTTCGGTGCGCGGCAGATGGAGTCCATGCGTGAGGTAGCCAGCGATATCGCCGCCGGGTTGATCGACGCTTTCCAGGCCAACGGCCACTGCGATCTGCTGACCGAGTTCGCGTTCCCGCTGCCGATCGCCATCATCTGCCGGATGCTGGATATCGCTGCAGCCGATGTCACCGCGCTGAGTCACGCAACCAGCGCGCTGGCGAAAGTCTTCGATCCGATGATGACGGCGGAAGAACTGCAGGCCACCAGCGTTGCGTACGACCAGCTGGCAACATATTTCCACGGCGTGATCGCGCAACGTCGCAGCGCTGGTGGCGATGATCTGATCGCGCGCTTCATCCAGGCCGAGGATAACGGCCGCCGCCTGAGCGAGGAGGAGATCGTCTCCAACGTGATCCTGCTGTTCTTTGCCGGTCACGAAACCACCTCCAACATGATCTGCAATGCGCTGGTCGCGCTGCATCGGCATCCGCAGCAATTGCGCCTGCTGCAGGAAACCCCGGGCCTGCTGCCCAATGCAGTGCTCGAATGCATGCGCTACGACAGCTCGGTGCAGATGGCCACGCGCACCGCCTTGCAGGATTTCGAGATCGAGGGCGTGGCGGTTCCCCGGGGCACCATGCTGTATCTGATGCTGGGCGCGGCCAATCACGACACGCTGCAGTTCACCGACCCGCAGGTGCTGGATATCCGCCGCCAGCAGGGCCGCGCGCTGTCGCTCGGTGGCGGCATCCACCACTGCCTGGGCAACCGGCTGGCCCTGATCGAAGTGGAAGCCGCGCTGGCCTGCCTGCTTGCGCGTCTGCCGGCGCTTCGGCTGGAGGGGCTGGACACGCTGAGCTGGAACGATCGCGCCAACCTGCGCGGTGTCGACGCGCTGCTGGCCTCCTGGTGAGCTGCGGCCAGGCGGTGCAGCGACGTGACGTGCCGGGATGGAATCGCAACGGCAATCACCGCGCCGGCAATCGACGTGGCAGATGACGCGCGGCCGTGGCACCCGAATCGAGATGCCCACAACGACAAACACCGCCGATCACTCGGCGGTGTTTGCGTGTACGCATGCGCGGATCGGCAGGTTCGCGCGAGCCGGCCGATCAGAAGCGGTAGGTCACCCGGCCGTACCAGTAGCGACCGTTGAAGCCGAACGGCGACAACGAGGAGTACTGCAGACCGCTGGCGCGATCATCGTAGCCGGTGGTCAGCTGTGCCTTGGTCGGATACTGGTTGGTGACATTGTCGGCACCCACGGTGAAGGTCAGCGCCTGCCAGGTGTAGTTGGCCGCCAGATTGAGGATCCAGCGCGCCGAGTAGGTCTGGTCCTGGCTGCCGTCGGCCGGATCGCTGATGCGCTTGATCGCGCCGTAGCGGGTGGCATTGCCATTGAGCGAGAAGCCGTCCAAGGTCCAGTCCGCTGCCAGCATGTACTTGGTGCGTGGCGTGGATTCGGTCAACAAGCCCTGGCTGGCGCGTCCGAAGTTCGGATTGGACAGCTCCAGGATCTTGGTCTTGTTGTAGTTGGCGCTGGCGCTCAGGTCGAGGCTACCGCCGGCACCGAGATCGGCCCGATAGCTGTTGACCCAGTCGACGCCGCGCGTGCGGCTGGTAGCGCCGTTGACGAAGAACTGCACTGCACCGACCTGGCCGATCGGCTGGGCGAGCTGGATCTGGTCCGAATACAGGATCTGGTCCCAGATGCGGATCTGGTACACGTCCAGCGTCGAGGTGAAGTTGGTGGTCGGCTGCCAGACGCTGCCGATCCCGTAGTTGGTGGACTTTTCCGGGCTCAGCGGACGCGCGCCCAGTTGCACGGCGATCGGGTCGGAGGTGCGATACGTGCCGACCTGGATCAGCTGACCGTCCTGCGGCAAGGTCACCACCGAGGCGTAGTTCTGTTGCGCCAGCGAAGGCGCACGAAAGCCGTTGGAAACCGTTGCGCGCATGGAGAACGTATCGGTGAACGCATAGCGGGCCGACAGCTTGCCCGAGCGGGTGGAACCTGCGTCGCTGTAGTTCTCGTAACGTCCGGCGATACCGCCGGACAGCTTGTCGGTCAGGTCCGCTTCCAGCGCTGCGTATGCCGCGTTGCTGTGGCGGCCGAACTTGCCGGCCACCGAGGGTTCCAGGCCGGAGAACACCTGCGCACCGCCGGGGTAGGGGCTTCCGGTCTCCGGGTTGATGGTGTCGGGGTCGAAGAAATACGACGCCGGCGAGCCGGCGACGATCTCGTAGCGGTCCTGGCGGTGTTCGACACCGAAGGCCAGATTGACCGGATAGGCCAGACCCCAGTCGAAGGATTTGTTGAAGTCGGCGTTGAGCGTGCCTTGTTCGGTTTCGAAACCGCCGGAATTGAAGTTCGTCGGCGAACTGCCCGTGCTCCAGTACAGATTGGTGTTGATGCTGTTGAGGATGTTGAAGGTCATGTCGTTCTTGCCGTAGGTGGCCGACACGTCCCAATGCCAATCGCTTTCCGTGGTGCCCTTGACGCCGAGCACCGCCGAGCGGTCGTTGATCGGGTTGTAGATCTGCGGCAGGAAGCCATTGGGATACACCGCCTGCACATTGCGGTCGCTGTTGTCGTAGGCACGGTAGTAGCCGTTGGAGGTCACTTCGCGGCGGCTGACGCTCAGATGACCATACAGTTCGACGCTGGGCGTGAAGTTATAGCCGAACGCGACCAGGCCCTGGTAGAACCTGGCATCCGGATCGCCATGACGCTGGTAGGGCACGCCGCTGGGATTGGCGGCGCCGGCAAGCGTGGTAGCGCGATTGGTGTTCTCGCTGCGATTGGTGTCCATCGAATTCTGGTAATTCCACGACAGCCGCACCCAGCCAGGCGCGCTATCGCCGCTGGTGGCGCCGAACGGCAGGCCGACCGAGCCGTCGATACCGTTCTGTGCGCCGTCGCCCTTGTCCATGATGCCGCCATTGACCGAAATGCTGTTGCTGCCGGCAGCGGCGCCGTGCTTGAGCACGATGTTGACCACGCCGGCGATCGCATCGGACCCGTATTGCGCCGACGCGCCGTCGCGCAGCACCTCGATGCGGGCGATCGCCGACATCGGCAACGAGTTGAGATCGGCCGGTGCCGAGCCGCGGCCGACATAGGGGTTGTAGTTCACCAGCGAGGAGGTGTGATACCGCTTGCCGTCGACCAGGACCAGCACGTTGTCCGGCGACAGCCCACGCAGCGTGGCCGGACGGGCTGCGTCGTTGCCGTCGGCGATGGCCGGGCGCGGAAAGTTCAGCGACGGCAACAGCTTGCCGAGCGCGGTGGCGACATCGGTGGCGCCGGTGGCCTGCAACGACTCCTCGGAGATGATGTCGATCGGCGATTCGGATTCGGCCACCGTCCGGTCGCTGACGCGCGTACCGGTGACGATCAGGGTGTCGAGGGTTTTCTGCGGCTGGGTCGATTGCGACTGCGCACTGGCAGCGAAGGAGCAGACGGTGAGTGCGACTGAAATCGCCAGCGAGAGTGCGTTGGAGTTGTGCATGGGAGTCAAGGCTCAAAAGGAGTGATGGACGTAGCGACGAAGCACCGTCAATACCGGGGGAATGCAACTGCGTACGGGTAATCGGCCATGCCTGCGCGCCGCTTGCTTCCGCAGTACGGAGCAGTGCGCGCGAAGAGGGCAGCAATCGGCAACGCGCGGTGTGGCGCCTTGCGCACTTTGCTGCGCGCGTCCTTGCTGAAGCGGTGCAGCGTGCAGCGGAGAGCGTCTAACCTGGCCACCTCACGTGTGCGAGGCTGGCCAGGGACGGTGACGTCGGCGACACGTCGGACGTGCAGTGCCGCGCGACTCAAGTGCCGGTCGTGGCCGACCGGCACTAGGGAGTTACCACTTGTAATTCACGTTTGCATAGACCAGCGCGCCGTTGAAACCGAACGGCGAGGCGCTGCTGTAGGGCAGGTAGGTGCGTGTGCCCAAACCGGCTTGCTGGCGGTCTGGATACTCGTTGAGCACGTTGTCGCCACCAACGGTGAAGTTCCACGCGCCCAACTTGTAGGACGCGGCCAGATCCAGCGTCCACTTGGCCGCGTAGGTCTGGTCGCTGCCGGCGTTGGTGCCGAACGTGCTGAACTCGCCCCAGCGCGTGGCGGTGCCGGTGAACGACCAGTTGCCCGGCGACCAGGTACCGCCGAGGAAGAACTTGTCGCGCGGCGTGCCTTCGGTGATACGGCCGATTTCGGCGCGGCCGATGCGCACCGCACTCGGGTCGATCGCCATCAGCGCTGCCGGGTTGTCGGCGATGCGTTTGATTTCGGTCTTGTTGTAGTTGTAGCCGGAGGTCAGCTCCACGCTGCCGCCATCCAGGTTCCAGCGATAGGTGCCCACCGCATCGACGCCTTGCGTCTTGGTGTCTACCGCATTGGTGAAGTAGCGCCCGCCACCGATGCCCGGGAAGCCATTGGCCTGCAGGTAGTTGCGGACCGCATTGGAGGTGAGGTTTTCAGACAGCACGATGCGGTCGTCGATATCGATGCGATATGCATCCACCGTGATGTACAGATTCTCCACCGGCTGCAACACCACGCCCAGGCCGTAATTCTTGGACTCTTCGGCCTTGAGCGGTTCGGCACCGAGCGCGATCGCGGCAGGGTTATCGGTACGGAAGGTGCCGATCTCGAACGGAATCGCGGTCACCGTGCCGTTGGGCTGGGCCACGTTGAGGAACTGGGTGGCGATCGACTGGAAGTTCTGCTGCTGCAGCGACGGCGCGCGGAAGCCGGTGGACGCAGTCGCACGCACCGCCACCTTGTCGGTAAAGGCATAGCGCAGCGACAGCTTGCCGGTGGCGGTGTCGCCGAAGTCGCTGTACTTCTCGTAGCGCCCGGCCAGCCCGGCCGACAATTTTTCGGTCAGATCCGCTTCCAGATCGGCGTAGATCGAATGACTGTTGCGGTTGTAGTAACCGGCGTCGGAGAGCTTGAAGCCCGGGAACACCTGCGCGCCGGGAATCAACGATCCGTTGGCCGAGGGAATACCGCCGTTGGCCGAGGAGGCCGCATCGCCGGGCGACTGGTTGAACTTCTCGCCGCGCCATTCGGCACCGAAGGCCAGCGTCACCGGATAGGCCAGGCCCCAATCCAGCGTCTTGGTGAAATCGGCATTGAGCACGTTCTGCGTCACTTCCAGCGTACCGGCGTGGAAGTCGGTCGGGCTCGTCACGCCGAGGCTGTTGTTCAAGCTGTTGCGCACATCGAAGGTGAGATTGTTCTGGCCATAGTTGTAGCTCAGATCGATGTTCAGGCCACCTTCGGTGGAGGTCTTCAAACCGCCTACCCACGAGACGTCTTTGCTGACGTTGTAGATCTGCGGGAGGAAGCCGTCCGGATAGATTTCCGGGCGGTTGCGATTGTCGCCGGAAAAACGGAAATAGCCGTTGGACAATACTTCGCGCCGGCTGACCATGCCGAACGAATAGAAGGTGAGGTAATCGGTGGGGCTGTATTCGCCGTTGAACGAAAGCGCGCCCTGGTCGATGTCGGGGTCGCCGTAACGTTGCTCCACACGGCCCTGGAAGGGCAATGCGCGGTTGGTCTGATCCGAGTGCCCGGCCTGTGCGGCCAGGTGCACCTTGCCGGTGCCGGCGAAGCTAAAACCGGCATCGCCGGACAATTGATACTGCTCGCCGTCGCCAGCACTGTACTTGCCGTAGCGACCATTGATGCTGCCGCCTTCGCCGCTGCCTTTGAGCACGACATTGATCACGCCGGCGATGGCGTCCGAGCCGTATTGCGCAGACGCGCCATCGCGCAGCACTTCGATGCGCTCCACCGCGGCGATCGGAATGGTGTTGAGGTCTGCAGGCGAAGAGCCACGCCCTTGCGTATCGTTGAGATTGATCAACGCCGTGCTGTGATAGCGCTTGCCGTTGACCAGCACCAGCACCTGGTCGGGCGACAGGCCACGCAGCTGTGCCGGGCGTACCGCGTCAGAGCCGTCGGAGATGGCCGGGCGCGGAAAATTGAGCGAGGGAATCGCGCGTGAGAGCGCGGTCGCCAACTCGGTGGTGCCGGTCGATTCCAGTGCCTGCGGCGAGATGATGTCGATCGGCGATGCCGATTCGGCGACCGTGCGATCGGCCACGCGCGTGCCGGTCACGATCAGGGTGTCCAGTGTTTTCTGGGCCGGCGCCTGCGACTGTGCAGACGCGGTTGAAGCGGAAAACGACAGTGCAAGAACAACGGCGACTGCGAGTGGACTGGTCTTGCAATTCATGCGGTAACAACTCCGAGTGGGGAACGGATGCATCGCAGGGGCCCCCTCCCGGGCCGCGTCCATCGCGGCAGCTGCGGTGCGTTCTCAACCATTAACCACGTGTAACCGCATGTCAAATTTTGGTTACGTTGCGCAAGCAACTGTCATCTCTGCCGTGATACTGGCAACGTTGTCATCGTGCACCAAAGTGATGCGACGCCTGCACCAGACCTGCTGCGGCGGGCGCTCGCTTGCACCATAGTGGACGGCAATACCAGTTATGAAACTTGTGCATCAGAATGTGATGTGCACCGCATCTGCACTGCGTTGCGCAACACCATGGAAGACCGCTTCGATGTTGTTGCCGTCCGGATCGAGCACGAACGCGGCGTAGTAGTGCCGGTGATAGGGGCGCAGGCCGGGCGCACCATTGTCGCGACCCCCATGGACGAGCGCAGCCTGATGGAAGGCCTGCACCATCGCCACATCGCGTGCCTGAAACGCCAGGTGGTGGCGGCCGGTCAGCACACCTTGTGCCACCGTGGCGCGGTCGGAGACGAACAGTTCGTCGGCCCAGAAGAAGCCGTCGCCTTCGCCACCGACCGGAATGCCGAGAACGTCCAGCACAGCCTGGTAGAAGCGCCGGCTGGCCGGCAGGTCCTGCACCACCAGGTGCAGATGGTCGATCAAGCGTCCTCGCGACAGCTGCGATGTTTGCATGGAGCGTGCTCCGGCAATGACGGAAGCACAGTTGATACCACCGCAGCTGCCGGCTGTTCTTCACCTCGCAGCGATGCGGTGCGCAGAGCGGCTGCCAAAGCGCAGCGCGCAGACGGCGCACACCAACCGCGGTGCACGCATGGTCGAGGCTGCACCGAGCACCGGCCGCGTCCGCCTGGCGCTGGCAGTGAGTTTGTTTGCCGCTCCAAAGAGGCCGTAGGTAACGCTTGGCCGATACGCACACGCCCCGGGCTGGCCGGGGCGTGTGGTCGACTCTCGATGTCGAAGATGCAATGCGACATGCCATGCGTGCATCGACGCCGCGTTCTCGATCACGGCGCAGGCTGCGGATGTCCCGTGCTGATCGCGAGCTGGCCGATCGCATCGCCCGCCTCACGATCACGAGGACGACATCGGCTGCTCAAGCGCAGCGCTTACCAGCGGTAGTTGATGCGCCCGTACACATACGCACCATTGAAGCCGAACGGCGACAGGTTGCTGTAGGGGAATTGCCCGCTGGTGGAATTGGCGAAGTTGTTTTCGTCCGGGTATTGATCCAGCACATTGTCTGCGCCCAGCGTCAGCGTCCAACGGTCGACCTTGTAGCTGGCCGATGCATCCACCACCCACTTGGCGCCGAAGGTCTGGTCGTTGCTCGCGTCTGCCGGGCGGGTGCTGTACTTGCCGTAGCGCGTGGCCCCCAGGGCCAGCGTCCAGTGCTCCAGGTTCCAGCTGCCGTTGATCAGGAACTTGTCGCGCGGGAAGCCTTCTTCGATGCGGCCCCGCTCGGTGCGGTCGATGCGCTCCAGGCTCAGCCCGTTGGCCGACAACGCTGCCGGGTTGGCGGCCACGCTGCGCACCTCGGTTTCCGAGTAGTTATAGCCGGCGGTCAGGTCCACGCTGCTGGCGGCCAGCTGCCAGCGGTAGCTGCCCACCACGTCCACGCCGCGCGTGCGCGTGTCCACTGCATTAGTGAAGTAACGCCCGCCGTTGATGCCGAAGATGCCCTGCGATTCCAGCAGGCTGCGCACGCCGGTGCCGGTAAGGTTGGACGACAGCACGATGCGGTCGTCCACATCGATCTGGTACGCATCCACGGTGAGGTAGAGCGCATCGGTCGGCTGCAGCACCAGGCCCAGGCTGTAGGACAGCGAGGTTTCCGCATCCAGCGGTTCGGCGCCGAGCGCGCGCGCTACGTTGCTGTCGGCGGGGAAGGTGCGGATCTCGAATGGGTTCGGATTGCCGGCCAGGAACGTGGTGCTGGTGGACTGGAAATATTGCTGCGCCAGCGATGGCGCGCGGAAGCCCGACGACACCGTGCCGCGCAACGCGATCTTGTCGGTGAACGCATAGCGCGCGGAAAATTTGCCCGAGGCCTGGCTGCCGAAATCGCTGTAGTCCTCGTAACGCCCGGCCAGGCCGGCAGAGAACGTGTCGGTGAAGTCGGCTTCCAGATCCGCATACAGCGCGTAGCTGTCGCGCGCGTACTGGCCCGACACGCTCGGAGCGAAGCCGCCGAACCCTTGCGCGCCACCGGCCAGCGTGCCGGCCTGGAAATACGAGCCCGCTTCGCCCGGCGACTGGTTCCACTTTTCGTTGCGGTACTCGGCGCCGAAGGCCACCGTCACCGGATAGGCCAGGCCCCAGTCGAAACCGCGCTTGACGTCCAGGTTGACGATGTTCTGCGTGGTTTCCAGCGCGCCGTCGTAGAACGAGGTGGGCGAGGTCGGGCCCAGGCTGACGTTGAGCGTATTGCGGGTATGGAAATCGATGCGGTTGTAGCCGTAGTTGTAGCTGGCGTCCCAGTCCCAACCGCTGGCAGTGGAGCCGCGCACGCCGGCCACCAGCGAGCGATCCTTGGCGTAGGTCTGGATCTCCGGCAGGAAGCCCTGCGGATAGATCGACAAGATATTCTGCGTGGTGCTGCCCGGCGCGCGAAAAAACGCGAACGAGGTGATGTCGCGGTTACTGGCGGTGGCAAACGCATAGCCGGTGATGCTGTCGGTGAAAGCGAATTCGGTATTGGCCGAGACCGCCTGCGCATTGACCTCCGGGTCGCCAATCTTGAACGCCTTCTGGCCGACTGCCGGCTGCGAGACGCTGGGCGCGCCGGCATAGGCGCGCGCGCGGTCGGTGGGATCCTGCTGGTTGAGCTGGGCGGCGACGTGCAGCCAGCCGCGGTCGCCGCCGTAGGCCACGCCGGTGTCGCCGGAGAGCTCGTAGTTGTTGCCGTCGCCCGCCGAATACTGGCCGAAGCCGGCTTGCAGGCTGCCGCCCTTTTCTGCGCCCTTGAGCACGATGTTGACCACACCGGCAATGGCGTCGGAGCCGTATTGCGCCGAGGCGCCGTCGCGCAGCACTTCCACCCGTGCGATGGCCGCGACCGGGATGGTGTTCAGATCCACCGCCGCCGCGCCGCGACCGATGGTGCCGTTGAGGTTGAGCAGCGAGGAGGTGTGGCGGCGCTTGCCATTGACCAGCACCAGCACCTGATCGGGCGACAGGCCGCGCAGCTGCGCGGGGCGGATCGCGCTGGTGCCATCGCTCAGCGCCGGGCGCGGGAAGTTCAACGAGGGCAGAGCGCGCGCCAGCGCGGTGGCCAGTTCCGGGGTGCCGGTGGCCTGCAGCGACTCGGCGCTGATGATGTCGATCGGCGACTGCGACTCGGCCACGGTGCGGTCCGACACGCGGGTGCCGGTGACGATGACCGTATCCAGGGTGTTGGCCGGGGCAGTCGCCGGCGCGGCGGTCTGGGCCAGGGCGGGGGAGGCAAGCAGTGCAGCGACCACGGCGGTCGCAAGCGCGGAAACGGGGGTGTTCATGACAACTCCAAAAAACGTGGGTCCAGGCAGGACCAGGCAAGGTTAGGCAGGCGGCGGTCGCGGGAGGGCGAAGAAGATGGCGGCCACGCTGAAGGCGCTAATTATTCGTTAACGCTAGAATGGCGTCGCAGGAATGCTGCTCATCTGCTCATTCCTTTTCGTTCTATCGGACTGTCCATCAATGATTTCCCTGCGTAACTTCTCCATGCGACGCGGCGAGCGTCTGCTGCTCTCCAACGTCGACCTGACCATGCACGCCGGCTACCGCGTCGGTGTGGTCGGCCGTAACGGCACCGGCAAGTCGAGCCTGTTCGCTGCGGTGAAGGGCGAGCTGGAGGCCGACAAGGGCGATGTCGATCTGCCCGGCAAGGTGCGCACGGCCAGCGTTTCGCAGGAAACCCCGTCCTTGCCCGACCCGGCGCTGTCGTTCGTACTGGGTGGGGACATCGAAGTCTCCGCGGTGCTGCAGGAAGAAGCCGCAGCCACCGCGCGCGAAGACTGGGAGGCGGTGGCCAACGCACACCAGAAGATGGCCGAGATCGGCGCCTACGACGCCGAAGCGCGCGCCGGCAAGTTGCTGCACGGTCTGGGATTTCCGGCAGACACGCACCATCGCGCGGTGTCGTCGTTCTCCGGCGGCTGGCGCGTGCGGCTGAATCTGGCGCGCGCGCTGATGATGCCCAGCGACCTGCTGCTGCTCGACGAACCAACCAACCACTTGGACATGGATGCGGTGCTGTGGCTGGAGCAGTGGCTGCTCAAGTACCCGGGCACGCTGCTGCTGATTTCGCATGACCGCGAATTTCTCGACAACGTGGCCACCCACACCCTGCACCTGCATGGTGGCACCGCCAAGCTGTATGTCGGTGGCTACACCGATTTCGAACGCCAGCGCATCGAACATTTGCGGCAGCAGCAGATCGCGCATGACAAGGAACAGGCCGAGCGCGCGCATCTGCAGAGCTTCATCGACCGCTTCAAGGCGCAGGCCAGCAAGGCGACCCAGGCGCAGAGCCGCATGAAGCGCCTGGCCAAGATGGCCGGCACCGAGGCGGTGCGCGCCGAGCGCGAGTTCCGCATCCAGTTCGCGCAGCCCAATCGGCTGCCGTTTTCGCTGATCCGGCTCAATCACGTGGAAGCCGGCTATCCCGCGCCCGCAATCCTTCCCCCGCGTGCGGGGGAAGGTGCCCGAAGGGCGGATGGGGGTGACGCCGCCACGGTCATCCTGCACGATGTCGGTTTCGGCCTGGAAGCGGGTGATCGGATCGGGTTGTTGGGGCCCAATGGCGCGGGTAAGTCCACCCTGGTCAAGACCTTGGTGGGCGAGCTGGCACCGCTGGCGGGCGAGCGCAGCGCACATCCGGATTTGCGCATCGGTTACTTCGCCCAGCACACGGTGGAATCGCTGCACGAAGGCCAATCGCCGATGGACCACTTCCGCGAGCTGTCGCCGGATGGCGCCAATCAGGCGTTCCGCGACTTTTTGGGTAAATGGAATTTCGCCGGCGACCGCGCCTTCGAAGTGGTGGATGGCTTCTCCGGCGGCGAGCGCGCGCGTCTGGCGCTGGCGTTGATCGCCTGGCAGCAGCCGAACGTGCTGCTGCTCGACGAACCGACCAACCACTTGGACCTGGAAATGCGTGAAGCGCTGGCCGAGGCGCTGAGCGATTTCGAGGGGGCCATCGTGATGGTCTCCCACGATCGCCATCTGATCGGCCTGGTCTGCGACAGTTTCTGGCGCGTGGCCGATGGCGTGGTCGAGCCGTTCGCCGGCGACCTGGACGAATATGCGGCCTGGTTGCGTAGTCGCCCGGCTGCGCAGGGCACCAAGCAGAAGATGGCCGAAGTGGCGCCGACCCCGCCACCGCCGACCAAGCCGCTGCCGCCGAAAAAGGCCGTCAACCCGCACAAGCTGGCCAGCGCCGAAAAGCGCGTCGGCGAGCTGGAAGCGGCGCTTGCTGCGCTGGATCGCGAGCTGGCCAATCCCGGCAACTACGCCGACAGCGAGAAGATGGCCGTGCTCGGACGCGACCGCGAAGCAACCGCGCAGCAGCTGGCTGAAGCCGAGACGGCGTGGATGGAATTGATCGACGGTGCGTAAGAGCGGCTGACAACACGACTGCGCAGCCATTGGGTGGCTGCGGCCGGTGCTCGGTGCGGCAGGTAACACGCTTACGTTGCGGTTCTGCGCACGGTTCGTACCCGCCTGCCGATTGCGCTACCTGTCGTTAGTCACGACAAAAACCGCTGGGTTACGCTGCGCCTGGAGCCCAGCAAGGAGGTTGCCCATGATCACCGCCACCATCAGCCTGGAAGACCATCTGGCCGCACAGCGCTTGCATGCGCGTCATTGGTCCAAACGTGTGATCGTGTTTCTGGCTGTTCTGCTGCTGGTCGGGGTGGTGGTGCTGCAACTGAGTGACGCGAGCGAGATCATCGGCCCGGTGCTGATCGGCAGCGGCGGCGGCGGGTTGATCGGCCTGGCGCTGTTGCACGTGTGGGGCCTGCCACGGCGGATCAAACGCCTGCACGCGCAGCAGGCCTCGCTGCGGCATACCTACACCTATGCATGGGACGAGAACGGACTGGAAATCACCTGGGCGGACGGCCATCTGCGTCGCCCCTGGTCCGATTACATGCGCATCCGCGAAAACGAGCGGGTGCTGCTGCTGTACCACAACGACCGGCTGTTCGAACTGTTCTGCCCGCATTGGTTCGCCGACAGGGCGCAGTACGAGGCGTTTCGTCAGTTGGCCGTGCAGGTGGGAAAGACGTCCAAAGCGCCCTAAGCGCGGCAGTGCTGCTCAGCTGCTGATGTGCTGTTCGGCCAGTAGCCAATCGCGCAACCGGCGCCCGGCGTCGCTTTGCGGCCGCGACCGTAGCCGCGTCAGCCAGTAGCGCCCGGCATCGATGGCGATCGGGAACGGGCAGACCAGGCGTCCGGCATCCAGGTCCTGGCGAAACATCGGCAGCGGCAACAACGCCACGCCGCCGCCGGCTGCCGCTGCGCTGGCCAGGGTGAGCGACGAATCGAACATGGTGCCGCGCGCGGGCACCTCCGTCACACGCGCCGCGCGGAACCACTGCGGCCACTCATCCAGACGATACGAGCGCAGTAACGGCACGCGCGCCAGATCCTCCGGCACGCGCAAGCCGCGCGCCATTGCCGGCGCACACGCCGGCGCAAAGGGCGCTTCCATCACGGCTTCGGCAACCTGGCCCTGCCAATCGCCATCGCCGAAGCGGATGGCCAGATCCAGGCCTTCTCCGGCCAGGTCGACGCGGTTGTTGTGGGTGGACAGGCGCAGCTCGATATCCGCATGCGCCGCATGGAACGCCGCCAGCCGCGGCAATAGCCAGCCAGTGGCGAAGGTGCCCACCACGCCCACGCTGAGCACCTCGCGGTAACGGCCCTCGGCAAAGCGTTCCAGGGTGGCGGCGATGCGGTCGAAGGCCTCGCCGAGCACCGGAGCCAGTGCGGCGCCTTCGTCGGTCAGTGCCACCCCGCGCGGCAGGCGGTGGAACAGGCTGGCGCCCAACTGCTGCTCCAGCGCCTTGATCTGGTGACTCAGCGCGGCCTGGCTGACGCACAGCTCGTTGGCCGCACGGGTCAGATTCTGATGGCGCGCGGCGGCTTCGAACGCGCGCAGGGCATTGAGCGGCAGGCGGGGGCGGGGCATGGGCAGAGATTAGTTCAATTCATGCCTGAGATCGAAACATCGCGATGGTCGGCTGCCTCGTGCGCATCGATACTGCGGGCTCTCTCAAGGAGGCAACCGCATGTTGAATCGGCGACAGTTCCTGCACGCAACCGGCGCGGGCGTGCTGCTTGCAGCGTCCAGACCCGCATGGGCGCTCACCCCTGCGGTGAACGTGGACGACATGCTGCGGGCGCAGTGGGCGCAGATCGAACGTGGCACCGGCGGCCGCCTGGGCATCTGCCTGCTCGACAGCGCCACCGGCAAGCGCCTCGGGCAGCGCGAGCACGAGCGCTTTCCGATGTGCAGCACCTTCAAATTTGTATTGGCTGCCGCGGTGCTGCAGCAGGTGGACCAGGGCAAGCTGACGCTGGCACAGCAGGTCAAGATCCACGCTTCCGACATGCTCGAGCATGCCCCGGTGACCGAACGCCATGTCGGCGGTTCGCTGAGTGTCGGCGAACTGTGCCGGGCCACGATGATTTACAGCGACAACCCGGCCGCCAATCTGTTGTTCCCGTTGGTCGGTGACCCGGCCGGCGTGACTGCATTCCTGCGCGGCATCGGCGATGCCCAGACCCGCACCGACCGCTACGAGCCGCAGATGAACCGGTTTGTCGCCGGCGACCCCCGCGACACCACCACGCCTGCGGCAATGGCCGCCACGCTGCGCACGCTGCTGCTTGGCGACGCGCTGCAGCCAGCCTCGCGCAAGCAGCTGACCGACTGGATGATCGACAACCGCACCGGCGACGATTGCCTGCGTGCGGGGCTCACGGCCGGCTGGAAGATCGGCGACAAGACCGGCAGCAACGGCACCGACACCCGTAACGACATCGCTATCCTCTGGCCGCCGAAGGGCAGGGCGCCGATGCTGCTGGCCACGTACCTGAACGGCGCCAAGGTCGACGACGCTGCACGCGATGCGGCGTTGAAGGCGGTGGCAGTGGCGGTCCGCAAGAGCATCCTGGGTTGAGTGCAATCGCCAACTGTTTTCCACGTTCCATTCGCGTGTGAATCCACGACGTGCTTGCTGTTTCCTCTCAGCTTTTTCGAAGTTCACAGTACAAATCAGGCTGTGTCATCGGTTTGCGGCGGTTGCGCTGCTTGTGCATGGACTCGCACCATCGCGTGCCTGGCCACCAGCCTCTGGTCAGTGAGAAATGCCGCTCTGGTCGCAAGCGGTGCCTGATGGGGTGCGCCATCCGAAGCCCGAATCGGTGGGCATCGGCGAGGGGCGCTTCCCATGGAACAAGGTAAGCGATGTCAGTCGCCCGACGATGACGGTCTATGCGCCCAAGGGTCGCAACACCGGTGCGGCGGTGCAGGTGTTCCCCGGCGGTGGCGATCAAGTCCTGACCATGGTTCTGGAAGGGACGGAGATCTGCTGCGTTCGGCCTGCGCGCGGCCACACTGCCGATCGCACATGGGCCGCCGCTGGTGGAAACCTGGTCAGCGATGGTTGCCCTGCCGGACGCGTCTGGCGCGCGCTGAGTGCAACCGTGCGCAAGCCCGCCGATCGCGCAGCCATCTGCACGCTCAGCGCATGCAGAGCCGCAAAGGCTTGGAGCGGCTGCCAAAACGTAGCGAGTAGTCGTCCGGCGGATGTGAACGTTGCGCTCGGAACCGCCGTGTACGCGTGGGACATGCGGCACCTGGCGTCGACCGCGCACGCGTGGCGGAGAGCGCAGTCGTTGTGTAAGCCGCTCTTAATCGAGTGCGCCTATCAAGATAGGCAACTCTTGCTGCAATCGCGCCGGCCCACCCATGGCCGGGTCGCTGACGCTGTCTGCGCCGGTTTCGATGCGCCCGGCCAGACGCTGGGCCGCGCCGTCGTGGTGCACCCATAGGTCGTACCAGCCGCCGGTTGCTGCCGCCTTCCAGCGCCGCTGCTCGGTGATGCCGGGTGCAAGGCGCAGGCGCTCGCGCGGCTGTGCGGCTGCATATGCACCTGGCTGCAGCTCAAGCTGCACGGCAGTGCTGCCGCCGTGACGTAGCGATAGCAGCATGCAGGTGCAATCGTTCGGATCCCGCGCGATCTCGGCCACCAGCAGCGGTGCACCCACATCGCCCCGATAGTGACGATGGAAGCCGTTGGGACCGAGCAGCCACAGATCGTAGCGGCCGTCGTAGGTGGTCCACGTGCCGTCCACGGTGGCGTCATTTCCCACCGTATAGCGGCGCGGAATTGCGGCCAGATCGAAGCGGTCGTAGACATGCAGCACCGCCGCCGCACCCGCGTTGGCCATGCGGAGGTTCACTTCGCCGCGCTCGGGCAGGTAGGTCAGCTCCACGCTGGGACGATACGGCAGCCCGCGCGAGCGGCGCACGCCGAACGGTTGCTCGGGCGGCTGCAACGTGGCCGGCAACGGCGGCAGTGCATGCTCGCGCAAGGCTGCTGCGCGCGCTGCGGTTGCGCCGACATCGGGCAGCGCCGCGGCGAAGGGGCGCGCATCGGTCTGGCGGAAATCGAAGGCGTTGGTCAAGTCGCCGCACACTGCACGCCGCCAGGGCGTGATCTCCGGCGCAGGCACGCCGAAGCGGCGTTCGAGCAGGCGCAGTACCGAGGTGTGGTCGTACACCTGCGAATCCACCCAGCCGCCGCGGCTCCATGGCGAGACCACATACATCGGCACGCGCGGGCCAAGCCCATAGGGCCGCCCGCGCAGTTCGGGAAGATCCACTTTCTGTTCGCCCGGGGCCGGGTGGCGGTGATAGTCGTCGTCGGTGGCAACCGTCGATGCGCCGGCAAATCCGCCAGTTGCGCGTGCATCCGGCGACGGCGGTGCGGGCGGCGGCATATGGTCGAAGAAGCCGTCGTTCTCGTCGAACATCACCAGCAAGGCGGTGCGACTCCACACCGCCGGATCGGCTGTGAGCGCATCCAGCACGCGTGCGGTGTAGGCCGCGCCCTGGGCGGGGCTGGACGGATCCGGATGCTCGCTGCCGGCCGCATCGGCAATGATGTAGCTCACCGCAGGCAGGCGCCCGCCCAGCACGTCCTCGCGCAGCAGCGCAAGACCGCGCGTGCTCACGCCACGCGCGCGAAGTTGCGGATCATGTCCGGGCGCGGCGCTGTACGCCTGTCGAAATGCCGCAAAGCCGGCCAATGGGTTGTCGGTGAAGTTGTCTGCCATGTCCTGATAGATCTGCCAGGACACACCGGCGTGCTGCAGCGCTTGGACGTAGGTGCCCCAGTGATACGGCTCGGCAAAACCGCCCAGTTCCGCAAAGTTGTCGTGCGAATTGCCGATCACCGGGCCGCGTGCGCGCGCCTGCGGATCGTTGCCGCCGGTCCACAGGAACACGCGATTGGAATTGGTGCCGGTCTGGATCGCGGCGTGGTACGCATCGCAGATGGTGAAGGCGTCGGCGAGCGCGTACTGGAACGGGATATCCGCGCGCCGGTAATAGCCCAGCGCATGGTTGTGCTTGGCGGCGGCCCAGTGGCCGAGCCGGCCGTGATCCCAGGCGCGTTGCGCATCCACCCAACTATGCGGCGTGCCTTGCACGCGCATGAAGCCGAATTGCGCTGCCGTATCCAGCGCAAACGGCGTCAGCCACTGGCGGCCGTCCTCGCTGGGTTGCAGCCACACCGTGCGCGCCGGTGCGCCCGGTAACGGCGGCGCAGGAATCGGGAAACGGTCGCCGAACCCGCGCACCCCGGGCAGCGCGCCGAAGTAATGATCGAACGCGCGGTTTTCCTGCATCAGAATCACCACATGCTGAAGATCCTCCAGCGTGCCGCTGCGGCGGTCCGGCGCGATGGCGGCGGCCCGCGCGATGCTGGAGGGCAGCAACGCGGCGGCGGCACCGGCGAGCCCGGTCTGCAGAACGCGGCGGCGGGGAAGGTCGATCATCGTGTCACCTGGTTGGCGCTCCCATCCGGTCAGCGCTGAGCGCGTCGAGCGTACCCGACGCGTCAGCGCGTGTGTTCTCTTGCGTGCTTGCAACACCGCCGACCCTGTCCGTTTGCACCTGCGTGGCAGGCGATGCAGGGAGCGGATCGGGTGGCGTGTCTTCAGCCCGATCCGCTCGCACGCACGTCGCAATGGCCATCCCGCAGGTCGGCAATGCGCCGCCGACGCTAGAGATCCAGCGTCAACGTCAGCCCGACCGTGCGCGGCGCGGCGATAAAGGCGCTGTCGCTGCCGTCCACGCCCTCCAGATAGCGTTTGTCGGTGAGGTTGCTGACGTTGAGCGCCAGCTGCAGGCCCTTGAGCTGCGACGACAGCTGCGATAGTTCCACCCCGAGGTTCGCATCGAAGGTTGTCACGCCATCGAGTGCAGCGCGGTTGGAGGCATCCAGGTAGCGCTTGCCCAGATAGCGTCCGGACATACCGAAGCGCCACGCCTGGCCGCGCCAGTCCGCCGACATCACCAGGGTGTTGCGCGGTTGGCCGATCACCTGCGCGCCGGGGGTGATTTCCAGCGCGGTATCGCGTGCGGCATCGCCGCTGCCCAGGTAATCGGCCTTGTTGTAGGTGTAGGCGCCATTGATGCGCCAGCCGTTGTCCCAGCCGTAGCCCAGCGCTGCTTCCACGCCGCGCGCATGCACGCCGCCGAAGTTTTCGTACACGCCATCGGTTTCGCCCAGGTAATCGATACCGGTGACGAAGTTGGCCGGCACATACACGATGCGGTTGTCGAAGCGGATGTCGTACAGCGTGACGCTGCCGGTCAACGGCCAGCGGCTGACACGCAGGCCGAGTTCGATGTTGTCGGCGGTTTCCGGTTTCACCCGGCTCAGCGCGACCGGGTCGGTTTCGCCCAGCACGCCGGACGGAATCGCGGCGAAGTTTTGCGAGTAGCCGGCAAAGGCTTCCAGGCCCTGCACCGGTGTCGTCCAGGTCAGGCCGGCCGACAGCAACGGGTCCGAATGCGAATCCGATTGCACGTGCTGCGCATCGCCGATGCGGCGGTCGCGGGTCTGGTCGACGAAGAATTGCTTGACGCCCACGCGCCAGGCGAATGCGCCATAGCGCATCACGTCTTCCAGGTAATACATCTGCTCGTCGGTCTGGTAGTTGTCCTTGAACTGCACCCAATACGGCTGATGATCGAAGCTGATGTTGGTGCCGACGTTGAGTAGGCGGTGCCAGTCGCGGGTGACGCTGCGCTCAACGCGCTCCAGCCAGGCACCGGCACGCGCGGTGTTGTCGATGGCGCCGAGATCGGTCCGCCATTCCACATCGGCCATCGCGCCGGCGCGGTGATTGTCGTAGTGGCTATGTCGATACGACTGCACCGGCACCGAACCGGCCGGATAGCAGGCCGGATTGGATTCGGCCGGTACCGCATCGCTGCCGGCACAACCGGCCAGCATGGTGGCAGCTGCGCCGCCGGGGGTGAGGTAATACAGCTTGCCCAGATCGCTGCCGCCATACACGGTATTGCCGCCACGCGCCTCGGATTCCGCCATGCCGGCGCCATCGTTGCTGACATCCACCAGATACGGCGGAATCCAGTCGCCGCGCCCCTGCATGCGGTGGGCATAGCCGGTCAGCGTGGTCTTGAAGCCGTTGCCGCCATCGAAGGCGCCGCGCAGGTAGCCAAAGGTGTTCTTGCGCAGCGCACGCGAGCCGGAGCGGTAGTTCTGGTCCAGGTACGGAATGCCGGTGAGCGTGCCGGTCAACAGATCGTGCTCGGGGTCGCGCGCGAATTGCTCCGGGGTCACGCTGGCGTATTCGGATTCGTCGGCATCGTCGTAAGAGGCGTAGCCGCTGAGCGTCCACTGATTCAACACGCTGACGAACTTGCCGGCCAGGTGATCGCGGCTGGTGTGGCCGCTGCCGTCGATCCAGTCGTCGTTGCGTGCCGACGAGCCGCTGACCCAGGCGCGTGTGCTGCCGCCGATCAGGCCGGTGTCGTAGCGCGCGTAGTATTTGCGCGCCTGGTTATCGCCAATGCCGCCGATCATGCGCACACGCTGCGTTTCCAGCGGTTCGCTGGTGAGGTAATTCAAGGTGCCGCCCAGGGCTTCGTTGGAGCGCGAGGCGATGTCGGCGGTGCCCTGGCTCACTTCCACCGTTTCCAGATCCGGCATGTCGATGAAGCGGTTGGCCTTGGAGCCGCCGCCGTACGCCGAGCCACCATTGGGCACGCCGTCGATGGTGGTGCCGATCTGCTGCGTATCGCGATTGCTGACGAAGCCGCGCATGCTGATCTGCGTGCCCCAATCCTACGAGCCGAAGGCATCGGCTTCGGTGACCACCACGCCGGGCAGTTCGTTGAGCGCATCGTTGACGCTGCCGAGCACGAACTGGCGGTCCAGCATTTCCTTGCTGACGTTGGTCTTGGAATAGGTCATCGCTTGGCCGACCACCTGCACCTGATCCAGCGTCGATACTTGCTCGTCAGCGCTGGCCGGTACGGTTGCGGCCGGGTCGGGGGTTGCGCCGTCGGGAACCTGCTGTGCGTATGCGGGCAGGGTGAGCGGAACCAGCAATAACGCGAGCGTGGCAGGATGGCGCACGCGCAAGGAGGACATCGAATCCATTGAAATCCACAGCGGCGGAGGGGGTCTGGGAAGACTGCCGCGCTTGCGTTGCGTGATGATGACCGCGCTACAGGTGTGGCCGGGATCACCAGATGGACTTAGGAAATCCTAACGTCGGGAAGCCGCGTAAGAGCCTACAAGGACGTACTTGCGGCGTGTTCCGCGACGGTGGGCGGGCAAGGGCCTTGCAGCCAAGTACCAGATCGACCGCTCCATGGCTGATCCATCCAAAAAAGTCGTCCACCAGTTGCTCCGCCTTGCGGTGCCCCCCCCGAGATGGTGGGCGGGCAAGGGGCCCCATTGCAGCAGCGCCGCAGATCACATGACCAGCAGCGCAGCGACTAACGACAGCGACATAGCTGTATCAGCCGCCCTTGGCGTGCGGCGGTGCTTCGGCCTGCTGTGTTTCCGGCATCAACTCCAGTGCTGACGGGGTGGTGCGCAGCATCGGGCGGAAGGCGATCGGATGGGTGCGGCGGCGGGTGAAGCGCAGCAGCCGCGACAACGTGAAGCCCGCCAGTGCCAACAACATCACCGCGAAGTACACCGGCAACGCGGCCGGGCCGAATTTCTGCATTGCGCCGCCGGCCAGTGCAGGGCCAATCGCCGCACCTACGCCATGCACCAGCAACAAGCTGCTGCTGCCGGAAAGCAGGTCTTCGCGCGGCAGGTAATCGAGCATGTGCGCCACCGCGAACGGGTACAGCGAAAACGCCAACCCGCCATAGACGAAGAACAGCACGAACAGCACGGTGGTCTGCGTCTGCACCATCGGCAATGCGGCAGCGATCGCGATGGCGGCGGCCAGCGTGCTTACGGTCACCAGGCCGATGCGGCGGTCATGCCCATCGCTGATGCGCCCGATCGGCCACTGCAGCACCGCACCGCCCACGATGGCGGTGAGCATGAACATCGCCACGCCGTCGGCATCCAGTCCGATGCGGTTGGCGTAGACCGGCAACAAGCCCCAGAACGCACCCATCGCCAGGCCCGACAGTCCCGCGCCGATGGTTGCCACCGGCGCCAATGCGTACAGCGTTTTCAGTCGCAGGCGCGAGACATGCGGCACTTCGGGCGGAATCAGGCGCGTGGTCATCACCGGCATCACTGCCGCACAGATCAGGATCGCCGTCAGCGTGAACATCGCCGGTGCGCCCGCATCGCCGATGGTGAGCAGGACCTGGCCCAGTGCGAGCGCCGACAGATTGATCGCCATGTAGACCGAAAACACCCGGCTGCGCCGGCGCGCGTCCGGCTCGGCGTTGAGCCAGCTTTCGATCACCGTATACAGGCCGACCAGCGCCGCGCCGGTCACCAGGCGCAGCAGGCCCCAGCCCCAGGCGTTCAACCAGATCGGATGCAGCAACACCGCAATGGCTGCCAGCGCCGCATAAAACGCAAATGCGCGGATATGGCCGATGCGGCGAATCAGCGGTGGTGCAAAGAAGGTGCCGAGAAAGAAGCCGGCGAAGTAGCCGGACATGATCAACCCCAACGCCCGCGCATCGAAGCCGGCCTGATCGCCGCGCACGGCGAGCAGGGTGCCGAGCAACCCGCTACCGGTGAGCAGCAGGGCAACGCCAAGCAATAAGGCAGTCAACCGCAACATGGATGCGGCCCTCGTGGGGGGAAAGGCGCGTCGATCACGAGTTCGAGTGTAACAGCCCGGATCGTATGGCTTGATCGAAACGACCTGCCTCTATAGCGCTCGATACCCGCTGTTGTGGCGTCAGCCCGATGCGAAGCGTGGGTTTCTGGCGTGCGGGATGATTACCTCATCTACCTGCGCAGTTCAGGCAGTCGCGCCGATCTGATGATCATTCATTGCGTAGATTCGCGTTCTTCGGCATACATGCGAACACGCTTAACCGTCTTGCTAGCTGACGATGAGGGCTGCGGTGGTTAGCGAGCGCACCTGGCGTGCAAGTGCGACGCAACCACATCGATCGATGTCTCTTGCCCGCAACACATTCGCGCGTATTCAACATCGCAGACGGCCCACTGCACCTGCCCGCACGCATCCGTCTAGAATCTGCGCCCCGCATCGTCTTCAGCTGATCCTGCCATGCCCATCTACGGTTTCCAGTGCACCACCTGCGGTCACGCCTTCGACCGCCTGCAGAAGATGGCCGACCCCGATCCGCAGACCTGTCCGGCCTGCGCGGCGGCCACGATCAAGCGCCAAATCACCGCGCCGTCGTTCCGTCTGTCCGGCAGCGGCTGGTACGAGACCGACTTCAAGTCGGCGGGCGAGAAGAAGAAAAACCTCACCGAAAGCAGCAGCGCCGGTGGCGATGCCAAGCCGGCCGCCGCCGCCGAGAGCAAGCCTGCTGCCAAGCCAGCGTCCGACCCCGCCTGAGCCGGACCAGCGCGCCGCAGCCGCTAGCAGGGCGGAAGTCCCGACCCCTGGCCCAGCCGCGCGCGGCGCGCCCATTCGCTGCCTCAACGCGCCTCGAAACGCGCCCGGCAGCCATCGTTGACCCACACCGTGGCGCGACGATCGTCGTACCCCCAGGTGCGGCCTTCCTCACAGCGTGTGTCCGATAACTGGCGGGTCAGCACCGGGCGGCCGTAACGGCCATCCCAGGCTTTTCTTAGCATGCTTAATGCCTCGTTGTTGGTTAACATTTAAATATTTTGAAGCATGGCCAAGGTGAGGGATATCCCCGATCAGGCGGCCCGCAGACGGGCCAGCAGCGACGTACTGGCGTAACCGTCCTGCGGCAATTGCTGGATACGCTGGAATGCACGGATTCCCTGGCGAGTTTGCGCCCCCAGCACACCGTCGATGCCGCCCACGTCGAATCCCTTGTCGGTCAGCCTCTGCTGCAGCT